>JBQTIV010000012.1:0-12068 GCA_052387775.1 Betaproteobacteria bacterium | reverse complement strand
ATATCAACGAGTTACAGTAACTTTTCGATAGATGCCGATAGACCCTGAAAGCCTTCGAATCATTCCCACTCGATCGTGGCGGGCGGCGTGCTCGAGATGTCGTAGACCACGCGGTTGATGCCGCGGACCTCATTGATGATTCGGTTGGACACCCTGGATAGCAGCGCGTGAGGTAGTTCGGCCCAGTGCGCGGTCATAAAATCCTCGGTCTGAACCGCCCGCAGCGCCACCACGTACTCGTAGGTACGGCCATCACCCATGACGCCGACCGATTTCACCGGCAGGAACACCGCAAACGCCTGTGAGGTCCGGTCGTACCAGCTCCTCCCCTGCGCATCGACGGCGGCGCGCAATTCCTCGATGAATATAGCGTCGGCGCGGCGCAGCAGATCGGTGTACTCCCGCGTGACCTCGCCCAGGACGCGTACCCCCAGTCCCGGACCCGGGAAAGGATGGCGATGGACCATAGCCTGCGGCAGTCCCAGCGCCACGCCGAGTTCGCGCACTTCGTCCTTGAATAGATCGCGCAGCGGTTCCAGCAGGTTCAGGTTCAGCGTGTCAGGCAAGCCGCCGACGTTGTGGTGCGACTTGATGCTGTGCGCCTTCTTGGTCGTGGCGCCGGCCGATTCGATCACGTCCGGATAGATGGTGCCTTGTGCCAGCCATTTGACCTGGGGCAATTTCGCCGCCTCGCGCTGGAATACGTGCACGAACTCGCGCCCGATGATCTTGCGTTTGGCTTCGGGATCGGTGACCCCTACCAGCTGTTCCAGGAACTCGTCCGCGGCGTCCACGTGGATGACTTTCATGTGCATGTGGTCGGCGAAGGTTTCCATCACTTGCGCAGCCTCGTTGAGCCGCAACAGGCCGGTATCGACGAACACGCAAGTCAACTGCACGCCTATGGCGCGGTGAAGCAGCGCCGCCGTTACCGAGGAGTCGACCCCGCCGGACAGTCCGAGGATGACCTCGTCCTTGCCCACAGCCGCACGGATTTTTACGACCGCTTCAGCGATGTAGTCGGGCATGTTCCAGTCGGATGTGGCCGCGCAAATGTCGCGCACGAAGCGGGCGTAGATCGCTTTGCCCTGCGTGGTATGCGTGACTTCGGGGTGGAATTGCACGGCATAAAAACGCCGTGACTCATCTGCCATGCCGGCGATTGGCGTGGTTTCGTTGGATGCAATCACCTTGAAACCCGGCGGCAGCGCGCTGACTTTGTCGCCGTGACTCATCCACACGTCCAGCAGTCCGTAGCCCTCGCCGTTGGTGCGGTCCTGGATGCCCTCGAACAGGCGCGAGTGGCCACGGGCACGCACCTGCGCGTAGCCGAACTCACGCACCACGCCGGTTTCCACCGCGCCACCGAGCTGTGCCGCCATGGTCTGCATGCCGTAGCAGATGCCCAGTACCGGCACCCCCAGCTCGAAAGCCGCCTGCGGCGCGCGCGGCGTTTCTTCTTCGGTAACCGAACTCGGGCCCCCGGACAGGATGATGCCGCGCGGATTGAAGTCGCGGATGAACTTGTCGCTGACGTCGTAGGGATGCAGTTCGCAGTACACCCCCGCCTCGCGCACTCGGCGAGCGATAAGCTGTGCGTATTGCGCGCCGAAATCGAGGATGAGGATCTTGTCGTGCTGCATTTCAGGATTGAAGATCGAGGACTGGGGCCGGAGGGAACCTCGGTTCGGCTCTTAACTCGATCGTCATTCCCCAATCCTATTCAACGTGGTAGTTCGGCGCTTCCTTGACGATCTGAACGTCGTGGACGTGGGACTCGCGCACGCCGGCGCTGGTGATTTCCACGAATTCGGCGCGGTCCCTGACTTCGCGGATGGTCGCGCAACCGAGGTAGCCCATCGCCGAACGCAGTCCGCCCGTCAGCTGTTGCATGACCTGCACGACGCTGCCCTTGTAGGGAACACGGCCCTCAACACCCTCGGGTACCAGCTTGTCGGCACTGTCCTCATCGTCCTGGAAATAGCGCTCACTGGAACCCTGCTGCATTGCGCTCAGCGACCCCATGCCGCGGTAGGACTTGTACGAGCGGCCCTGGAACAGTTCGATCTCGCCGGGCGCCTCCTCGGTGCCGGCGAACAGGCCGCCGAGCATGACCGAATCGGCACCCGCGGCGATTGCCTTGGCGATGTCGCCCGAATAACGGATACCGCCGTCCGCGATCATCGGTATGTCGCTGCCTTTCAGCCCGATGGCGACGTTGTTGATCGCGGTGATTTGCGGCACGCCCATCCCGGCGACGATGCGCGTGGTGCAGATCGAACCGGGGCCGATGCCGACCTTCACACCGTCCGCGCCGTGATCCGCCAGCGCCTTTGCCGCGGCGGCCGTCGCAATATTGCCGCCGATGACCTGCGCGCCGGGAAACTTACGCTTGATCCAGCGCACCCGGTCCAGCACACCCTGCGAGTGGCCGTGCGCGGTGTCCACTACCAGCACGTCCACGCCGGCTTCGAGTAGCAGTTCCACCCGCTCTTCGGTGCCCTCCCCCACGCCGACCGCAGCCCCGGCGCGCAGGCGCCCGAGCTGATCCTTGCTGGCGTTCGGATGCTCCGAGGATTTGAGGATGTCCTTCACGGTGATCAGGCCGCGCAATTCGAAGTTCTCGTTGACAACCAGCACCCTTTCCAGACGATGCCGGTGCAACAAACGTGTCGCCTCCTCGATGCTTACGCCTTCCTTGACTGTTACCAGGCGCTCGCGCGGGGTCATGATATTTTTCACCGGCTGGTCGAGATTGCTCTCAAAACGCAGGTCGCGGTTGGTGACGATGCCGACGACTTTTGAGGCATCGACCACCGGCAGTCCGGAGATCTTGTGCTGGCGGGTCAGATTCAGCACGTCGCGCACCGCCATATCCTGCGAGATCGTGATGGGGTCTTTCACCACGCCGCTCTCGAAGCGCTTCACTTTCGCCACTTCGTTGGCCTGTGCCTTGGGCGGCAGATTCTTGTGCAGCATGCCGATGCCGCCCTCCTGCGCCATGGCGATGGCGAGCCTCGCTTCCGTGACCGTATCCATGGCCGCGGAAACCAGCGGAATGTTCAGCGAGATTTTCTTGGTCAGGCGCGTCGCCAGGCTGACGTCGCGGGGAAGAACGGTGGAATGGGCGGGAACCAGCGATACGTCGTCAAAGGTGAGGGCCTTTTGCAGGACTTCCATCTTTTTGATCCTTCACAAAGAGGCCATTATACCGATCGACTTTTGCACGGTAAATGCGCAACTTAAAGCGGTTTTTTCGTTGACCCCAGGGGCGCGAGCAGATATGTTTGATAGTCAGGAAATTGACATTAACAGCGCTGCGGGCGGTAAACACATGGGCCAGTACCGGCGTTTGATACGCATGAGCGCTTGCATTGTTGCGGCCTTCGCGGTCGCGGCACCGGCCTTCGCATCGGGCGTCTTCGCCAGACCCGGGCAGGCGCTTAACGCAGATGCTGCCCGCGCGGCGATCGCGCAGGCCGACCGCGCCCTAAGGCGTGCCCAAGTGCAGCACATGCTCTGGACCACCGCGGAAGAGGCCTTGCGCGGCGCGCGGCGCGCTTTCGAGGACGGAGACCTTGCAACCGCGCTCGCGCAGGCCAAGGTCGCAAAGGAGCACGCGGAACTGGCGATCGCGCAAAAACGCTACCCGCCGTTTCGCCTGTAGATGAAGGAGAATGCATGACAAGATTTCACATGATCCCCGGTCTGCTGATCACGCTTGCCTGTGGCGGCCTGCTGGCAATGCCGGCGTTTGGCGAGTTGTACAAATGGACCGATGCCGAGGGCAAAGTGCATTACTCGGACCGGCCTCCGCCACCAAACGTCAAGCAGTCGGTTACGGTCAAGCCCGCCAGCCCGGGGCCGGCGGCACCGACGGCAGCTCCGGAGTCCGAGGCCACGCCCGCGGCAGGGCCGAAAACCCCCGCCGAGCAGGCTGCGGAGTTCAACAGGCGCCGTGTGGAGGCCGCGGAGCGGGAAGCAGCGGACAAGAAAGCGGCACAAGAAGCAGCCGAAAAGAAGAAAAATTGCGAGGCGGCCAAGAACCAGTTAGCTGGCATACGGAGCGGTGGACGTATCAGCCGCTACAACGAGAAGGGCGAGCTCGTGTACCTGGGCGATGCCGAAATTGCGCAGCAAGAGGCGCGTCTAAAACAGGTGGCAGACTCCTGGTGCAAATAGCACCCGCGCATTGACCGACCCGATTTCGCCAGGAACTTAACGACGCCGGTTCCGGGTAGTTTCCGCGATGGCACGACGACGTCTTTGCTGCTTCGGATCGACGCACAGGGCCCGGTAAATCTCGACCCGGTCGCGGTCGCGCAATGCGGTGGCCAGGGTAGCCGGTCGGCCCCATACCCCGATCGGCTGCGTTTTCAAATCGATTTCCGGGTGGCGCGCAGGGATTCCGGAGACATCGATTGCCTCTTTCACCGGCGCGCCCTCCTCCAGTTCGACTTCCACGACTTCCTGCGCCCCGGGCAGGGCGTAGACCACCTGGACGACGGCTTTCATCGTTTGCCGTAGAGTTGCTGCGCGCGCCTGACGAAGGCTTCCACGAAGGTGCTGGCGATGTAATGGAACACCGGCCCGACCAGTTTCTCCAGCAGACTGCTGGAGAATTCGTAGTGGAGCCGGAACTCGATCTTGCAGGCTTGCTCGCCCAGCGGCTTGAACTGCCAGCTGCCGTCAAGTTGGCGGAACGGTCCGTCCATCAGTTTCATTTCGATCAGATACGGCGGCTGCGAGCGGTTCTGCGTGGAAAAGCGCTGCCTGATGCCGTGATAATCGATCTTGATCGCCACTTGGGCGCGGTCACCTTCGCGACTGAGCACTTCGGTGCCGTCGCACCAGGGAAGGAATTCGGGGTAGCGGACGACATCTTCAACCAGCGCATGCATCTGCGATGCGGAGTACTCGACCAGCACGGATTTTTCCACCAGCGCCATTGAGGTTATCGGCGAGCCTGCGCAAGAAGGGCTGGTAAAATACACGAGTGCCGCAAAAAAAGCACCGGCGTTTCGAAAGCCCCGCCCGGAAATGAGCATCGTTCAGAACAAGAAGGCTTTTCACGACTATTTCATCGAGGAGCGGTTCGAGGCTGGATTGGCGCTGCAGGGCTGGGAGGTCAAGGCGATCCGTGCCGGCGGCGTGCAACTCAAAGAGGCCTATGTGGTGGTGAAAAGCGCCGAGATGTTTCTGATCGGCTGCCACATCAGCCCGCTTTCCGCGGCCTCCACGCACGTTCAGGCCGACCCTACCCGCACCCGCAAACTGCTGCTGCACGCCGAGGAGATTCGCAAACTGATCGGCAAGGTTGAACGCGCCGGATACACGCTGGTGCCGCTCGACCTGCACTACACCCGTGGCCGGATAAAGTTGGAGATCGGCCTCGCCAAGGGAAAAAAACAGCATGACAAACGAGATGCCGAACGCGAAAAAGACTGGAAACGCGAGCAACAACGGTTGCTGCGCCAAAAAACGTGAGGCACTGAGTTTGCAGTGCAGGCTAACCTGCACTTGAGCAGGTTAAGGGCGTAAGCCCGGCCGGAACTACAAGCGCGACGCCGAAAAGGAGAAAGACTGGAAACGCGAACAGCAACGTCTGCTGAGACACAAGGCGTGAATCGCCCCTTACGTCTCTCGCCTCTCGCCTCTCGCCTCACGAATAATTCAATCCCATCGCCTGGCGCACGTCGCGAATGGTTTCGGTGGCAAGCTTGCGGGCCCGATCGCAGCCATCGGCGATGATATTGCGCACCAGCGTCGGATCATCGAGAAAGGGCTTGGCACGCTCGCGCATCGGCTCCTGCTCTTTGAGGACTGCGTCGATCACCGGCTGCTTGCACTCCAGGCAACCGATGCCGGCACTGCGGCAGCCCTTCTGCACCCAGTCCCTGGTCACCTGGTCGGAATACACCTTGTGGAATTCCCATACCGGGCATTTTTCCGGATCACCCGGATCAGATCGGTGCACACGTGCCGGATCGGTGGGCATGGTGCGGATCTTCCTGGCGACGCTTTCGGCAGGCTCGCGCAGCGTGATGGTGTTGTTGTAGGACTTTGACATCTTCTGCCCGTCGAGCCCCGGCATCTTCGAGGCTTCGGTGAGAAGTGCCTGCGGCTCGGACAGGATCATTTTGCCGCCGCCCTCCAGAAATCCGAACAGGCGTTCACGATCGCCAATCGACAGATTGGCGGCACCCTCCAGCAGCGCCTTGGCAGCCGCCAGCGCTTCTTCGTCTCCCTTCTCCTGGTAGCGGCCACGCAATTCCCGGTAGAGCTTGCCGCGCTTGACCCCGAGCTTCTTGATCGCGGCTTCGGCTTTCTGCTCGAAGCCGGGCTCGCGGCCGTAGACATGGTTGAAGCGGCGCGCGATTTCTCGGGTGAACTCGATGTGCGGAACCTGATCTTCGCCCACCGGTACTCGATTGGCGCGGTAGATCAGGATGTCGGCGCTTTGCAGCAGCGGATAGCCGAGGAAGCCATAGGTGGTAAGGTCCTTGTCGGTCAGCTTCTCCTGCTGATCCTTGTAAGAGGGAACACGCTCGAGCCAGCCCAGTGGCGTGATCATCGACAGCAGCAGGTGCAGCTCGGCGTGCTCCGGCACCCGCGACTGTATGAACAGCGTTGCCTGCGACGGGTCCACCCCGGCCGCGAGCCAGTCAATCAGCATGTCCCAGACGTTCTGCTCGATGACTTCCGGCGTGGCGTAATGCGTCGTCAGCGCATGCCAGTCGGCGATGAAGAACAGGCATTGGAATTCGTGCTGCAGGGCGACCCAGTTCTTCAGCACACCGTGGTAGTGACCGAGATGCAGGCTCCCGGTCGGTCGCATGCCTGAAAGTACGCGGTCGACGAACATTTTGTTCCTTTAGCGAATCCCGAAAATCCAGCCAATGTCGAAAATTGCCGCAAGCGCTCCGATGAAGGCACCCACAAACGGCATCATTACAGCGCCGAGCACGCCCAGGAACATCAGCCCCAGCAGGATGAACATTCCATAGGGCTCGACCATCGCGAAACGAAGAGCCACCGCGCGCGGAAGCAGGCTCACCGCGATGCGCCCGCCGTCGAGCGGCGGCAGCGGCAGGAGATTCAACACCATGAGCACTACGTTGATAATGATGCCGCCGCGCGCCATCAGGATCAGGGGCTCAGTGAAGTAATTCGGTGGCATGGCCTGCGCGAGCTTGATAGCCAGCGCCCACAGGATCGCCATCAACAGGTTCGCACCCGGGCCCGCCGCCGCGACCCACAGCATGTCGCGCTTCGGATTGCGCAAGCGGCCAAAGTTCACTGGCACAGGCTTGGCCCAGCCGAACGCGTACTTGCCGCCGCTCGCGATCAGGATCAACGCCGGTATCAATATGGTGCCGAACGGATCGATGTGACGGATCGGGTTGAGCGTGATCCTGCCCGCCTGATGCGCGGTCAGGTCGCCGAAATGCCTGGCCGCGTAACCATGTGCCGCCTCGTGCAGCGTAATCGCGAAAACTCCCGGTATCGCGTACAGTGCAATGAGGCGTACGATGCTTTCGTATTCGCTCATGCACTGACCCCGAACGGTGCCGCGCTTGCCTTTCCCTGCCTCAGGATTACCGGCGCCTGTTCGGTCAGATCCACTACTGTTGTCGCTTCGACGCCGCATGGACCGCCGTCAAGGATCAGATCCACTTCGTGCTCGAGACGGCTGCGGATCTCCTCGCCGTCATTGAGCGGCGTTTCATCGTCCGGAAGGATCAGCGTCGAACTCAAAATTGGTTCGCGCATTTCCTCGAGCAAAGCCCGCACCACTGCGTGATCCGGCACCCGCAGTCCGATGGTCTTGCGCCGGGGATTGAGCAGGCGTTTCGGCACCTCCCGCGTGGCCTTGAGAATGAAGGTATAGCTTCCCGGTGTCGCCGCCTTGAGGCTACGGTACTGCGCGTTGTTCACCACCGCGTACTGACCCAACTCCGACAGATCGCGGCACACCAGGGTGAGATGATGATGCTCGTCGACCCTGCGGATGCGGCGGATGCGCTCCATCGCGGTCTTGTCGCCGATATGACAGCCGAGCGCATAGCAGGAGTCGGTGGGATACACCATCAAGCCGCCGTTGCGCACGATGTCCACCGCCCGGCGGATCAGGCGCGGCTGGGGATTGTTCACGTGAATGGAAAAATACTGTGCCATGGTGGGGTCAGGCAGCGAAGCGCGATGCTTCCCAGTCCTGCCACAGCCCGCGCGCGCCTTCCGGAAAGGCGGGAATATCTCCCAGGTCGGCAGACCCTTTTGTGGGCACGTGGAAGTCCGAGCCGGCCGACAGGCTGAATCCGAAGTGCCTTGCCAGTCGTACCAGTGGCAGTGGGTTGGCGCGAAGCCCGCCGCCGACCTCAATCGCCTGTCCACCATGTTGTTTGAATTCGTCGAGCAACGCGTGCATCCGCAGCGGCGTAAGACGGTATCGGTCCGGGTGCGCCAACACGGCGTGGCCGCCGGCCTCGCGGATCCAGCCGATCGCGTGCCCGAGGCATACCCATTGATGGGCGACGTAAGCGCACCTGCCGGGCGAGAGGTACTTCTTGAATGCGGCCTTGGTGCTGGCGGCGTGGCCCTGCTCGACCAGGAAACGGGCGAAGTGGCCGCGGCCAATGACGGCCGTGTCGCTGGCAAGGCGGGTGGCACCCTCGAGACTATTCGGCACACCCGCGGCGCCGAGTTTCTGCGCAATCTGTGCAGCACGAAGGCCGCGCGAGTCGCGAATTCCTGCCAGAGCGCGGTCGAGCGATGGGTTGCGCGGGTCTATGCCGAGTCCGACCACATGCACGGTCAGGCCGGCCCAGGTGACCGAAATCTCGACTCCCGGTACGAAGCCGATGCAGGCCTCGCGAACCGCCTGCGCCGCCTCCGGCAACCCACGAACTTCGTCGTGGTCGGTGAGCGCGAGCAGGGTGACCCGGTTGCGAGACGCGCGTTCGATCAGCGCTGCGGGCGTCAACACTCCATCGGAATACGTGGAGTGGCTGTGTAAGTCGATGCGCAAGGATTGCACTGCTGGAGGAATAAGCTTCGCATCATAACAAAAGCCCTCGCCCGGAAAAAAACCCTTTCTTTACCGGAGGTTGTAATCAAGTGAAAGCCCAAACCCGGAGATTTCGCGATACGTCGGCGATGTACTGCGCCGTCGGACTCGCGTTGGCGATGACTTGCCTGCCGCTTGCCGGTGCAATTGCTGCGGACTGCGAATCGCACGGCAGCGCAACGCGTGTGGCCGTGCTCGAGTTGTATACCTCCGAAGGTTGCAACAGTTGCCCGCCCGCGGATCGCTGGGTGAGCAGCCTGCGGGCGCGGGGTTTCAATGCGGACCGCGTGTTGCCGCTCGCGTTCCATGTCGATTATTGGGACGACCTCGGTTGGCGCGACCGCTTCGCCCAGGCAGCCTTCAGTGCGCGCCAGCGTGCGCAAGCCGATCGCCGCGGCGCGCGCTTCGTCTATACGCCGCAAGTGCTGCTGAACGGAGCGGACTTTCGTCAGACTTTTCTTGACTCTGCATTGGCGGAGCAGCTGGCCCGGCTGAACAGCCAAGCCGCCGCCGCTGAAATGCGCCTCGTGCAGCGGGTCAGCGCCGCTGGGGTCAGTGTCGACCTCGAAAGCCGCGTGCTCGAACCGCCGGCACGGAAATTCTCCGAGACCTATGTCGCCCTGCTTGAAAATAACCTCCGCAGCGAAGTGCGGGCGGGCGAAAACAGCGGCAAGGTCCTCTGGCATGACTTCGTCGTGCGGGAGATTATCGGACCGCTGCGTGCCGATGCCTCGGGCCGCCTGCTCTGGAGTGGAAGATTCGCATTTCCCGGCCACTGGAAGCGTCCCGATCTCGCGGTCGCCGCATTCGTGCAGGACAGCCGTGACGGCGACGTGCTGCAGGCACTGTATGCACCGCTGTGCGGCAAGCCCTGATGCCTGGTTTTTTTCCGCCCTGCGGTTTGCTCGCAGAGGAAGGCTTGTGAAAGAATAGATCTCACCCCGTCCTGAATCGACAGAAAAAACGCACGGGCAGGAGATGAGCATCAGCATTCGCAGTCCACGGGATTTTTGCGCCGGCCTGATTTTCCTGTTCTTCGGTGCCCTCGCGGCTTACGTCGCGCGCGACTACCCGATGGGAAGCGCCGTGCGCATGGGTCCCGGCTACTTCCCCTACCTGCTCGGCATCCTGCTTGCGCTGCTCGGCGTGGTTATCTGCATCAAGAGCCTGATGGTCAGCGGCGAGCGCATCGAGGCTGCGAGCCCGCGTGCGCTCTTGCTGGTGCTCGGTGCAGTGGGAGTCTTTGCCGCCACCATTGAGAGCGCTGGAATCGTCATCACCACGGTCCTGCTGGTGGGGATCGGCGCCGCAGCCAGCCCCGAGAGCCGGCTGCGCGAAGTGGCGGTTCTGATCGTGTTCCTGCTGGCGCTGGCGGTGGGCCTGTTCACCTATGGCCTCGGCCTGCCCTTCAAGGTATTCCCCGCCTGATGGAGTTGCTTGCCAATCTGCAATTGGGGTTCGAAGTCGCGCTGACGCTGCAGAACGTCCTGTACTGTTTTCTCGGCGTATTTTTGGGCACCCTGATCGGCGTATTGCCCGGTATCGGCCCGGTAGCAACCATCGCCATGTTGCTGCCCGCCACCTTCGCCTTGCCGCCGGTGTCGGCGCTCATCATGCTTGCCGGCATTTACTACGGTGCGCAGTACGGCGGCTCGACCACTGCGATTCTGGTAAATCTTCCGGGCGAAGCCTCCTCGGTGGTGACCTGTCTCGATGGCTACGCGATGGCCCAACAGGGTCGCGCCGGCCCGGCGCTTGCGGTCGCTGCGCTCGGCTCTTTTTTCGCCGGAACGGTGGCTACGCTGATCCTGGTAATGTTCGCTCCGCCGCTTGCCGAAGTGGCGTTCAAATTTGGCCCGGCCGAGTATTTTTCGCTCATGGTGCTCGGTCTGATAGCCGCGATCGTGTTGGCGCGCGGTTCACTCGTCAACGCCATCGCGATGATCCTTCTCGGCTTGCTGCTGGGTCTGATAGGGGCCGACACCAACACCGGCCAATTCCGTTTTACCTTCGGCCTGCCGCAACTCGCCGACGGCATCGGTTTCGTAGTGGTGGCGATGGGTCTGTTCGGTTTCTCCGAGATCATCGCCAACATCGAGCGTCGTGCCAGGCGCGAAGTCGTCATGGCCAAGATCACCCACGTGTTTCCCACTCGAGAGGACCTGAAAGCCTCGTGGAAAGCGGTGTTGCGAGGCACCGGAATTGGGTCGCTGCTGGGCATACTGCCGGGCGGTGGCGCGATGCTGGGGTCGTTCGCCGCATACACGCTGGAGAAAAAAATGGCCAGGAATCCGTCGCGCTTCGGCAAAGGCGCGATCGAGGGCGTGGCCGGACCGGAATCGGCGAACAATGCCGGCGCGCAGACTTCGTTCATACCATTGCTGACGCTCGGCATCCCGGCAAACGCAGTGATGGCGCTGATGGTCGGCGCGATGACCATCCACGGCATTACTCCCGGTCCGCAGGTAATGACCGAGCGTCCTGAATTATTCTGGGGAATGATCGCCAGCATGTGGATCGGCAACTTGTTGCTGGTGGTATTGAATCTTCCGTTGATCGGAATCTGGGTGAAGCTACTGTCGGTGCCATACCGGATCCTCTATCCCGCTATCCTGCTCTTCGCCAGTATCGGCGTTTACAGCCTCAACAACAGCGCGATCGACGTCGCACTCGCGCTCGGCTTCGGCTTCCTCGGCTATCTGTTCATAAAACTGGACTGCGAGCCGGCGCCGTTGCTGCTGGGGTTCGTTCTCGGCCCCATGATGGAAGAGAATCTGCGCCGCGCCCTGCTGCTGTCCCGAGGGGATCCCACCGTGTTCGTGGCGCGCCCGCTGAGCCTGGCGCTGCTGGTCATCGCGGCTGCGCTGCTGGTCGTCGTGGTGGTGCCGGCGGTACGCAGGAAGCGCGAAGAAGCCTTCCAGGAATAGTCCGTGGCAGAGTTCTGCCGGAAAGCTCCCTGCCCCTCGCCACGCGCCTGGCTGCGCGCGGCGCTATTTGTGTT
>JBQTIV010000011.1:0-60856 GCA_052387775.1 Betaproteobacteria bacterium | reverse complement strand
GCCGTTCCGAGCAGCCATCGACACGAGAACTAGCGAAATCTCTCCCGCAGCAGCGCCTTCTGCACCTTGCCCATCGCATTGCGCGGCAGGTCGTCGACGAAGTGGACCGCTTTCGGGACTTTGTAATTGGCCAGTGACTTCTTCACGGCACCGATGATTGCGGCGGAATCGAGCCGGGCGTCTCTTTGCGTGACAACGATCGCGGTGACCGCCACGCCGAAATCAGGATGCGGCACGCCGATCACCGCCGATTCGGCCACGCCGGGAATGGCGTCGAGCACCAGCTCGATTTCCCTCGGATAGACGTTGTAACCGCCGCTGATAATCAGATCTTTGGCGCGGCCGACGATGGACAGATAGCCATCGCCGTCGAACACACCAACGTCACCGGTGCGGAAGTATCCATCCACGGTGAACTCCTCCCGGGTCTTTTCCGGCATGCGCCAGTAGCCCGCAAACACGTTTTCACCCTTCACCTGAATCGCACCAATCACTCCATTTTTCACCCGCTGGTCGCGCTCATCCGCGATTCGCACCGCTATCCCCGGCAGAGGAAAACCGACGGTGCCGCCGCGACGCTCGCCGGTGAGCGGGTTGGAGCTGATCATGCCGGCCTCGGACATGCCGTAGCGTTCCAGTATGGTCTTGCCGGTGCGCGCCTCGAATTCCCTGAAAGTCTCCAGCTGCAGCGGCGCCGAACCGGACACGAACAGTCTGACCTTGGTACACAGCGCGCGCGTGAATGCCGGTTCGTTCAACAGCCGGGAATAAAAGGTCGGCACGCCCATCATCACGCTCGCGCGCATCAAGTCGCGCATGACGAGCTGGACGTCGAACTTCGCGTGCCAGAGCAGCTTCGCGCCGGCTAGCAGCGCACAGTGATTGGCGACGAACAATCCGTGAACGTGATACATGGGCAGCGCATGGAGCAATACATCGCTTTCGCCGAATTGCCAGAAATCCACAAGTGCGCGGGCGTTGGACGCAAGGTTGCGGTGTGTGACGACTGCCCCTTTGGAACGTCCGGTCGTTCCCGAAGTGTAGATGATCGCCGCGGGATCATCGGGCTGCATTTCCTCGATGGCGAAATCGTGCGCAGCCGCGGCAGCCGCGTGCCCCACCGTACCGCAGTCATCCTCGTCCAGAGTGACGACGCGCGAACGCCCAGCGCGCAGTTCATGCATCAACGCGGCTGCGGGCGGGCGGCACACGACCAAGCTTGGCTCTGCATCACTGAGAAAATACGACAGCTCGCCGCGCTGGTATGCGGTATTGAGCGGCAGATAGATCAACCCCGCACGCAAACAGCCGAGATACAGGAACAGCGATGCGGGGGACTTGTCCAGTTGCACTGCAATCCGGTCGCCACGCCTTGCACCGAGACCGGTCAACAGATTGGCATAGCGCACCGATTCGCGCGCCAGATCGCCGTAGCTGAAAGTCCTGCCGGTTTCGGTCTGCAGAAGATCGTGTTGCAGGCGGTGGCGGTTTGCGGATTCGATGACCGCGTAGAAATTCGCGTTCATCAGATAAGGGTATCGATCACGCCCGCGCGTAAGTAGTCGTCCACGTTGCCGCGCGCACTGTCGCGGCCGATCACCCGTGCCATCGCGGCCGGGGGCAACATCTGTACATTCGCACCGGGCAGCGCCACCACACGTGCCGCCGGAGCCGCCAGCGCGACATAAATTCCGCCTGCCGCATCTCCCAGAAGCTGTAGCGTCACCCGGTGGCCGCGCAGCCTGAGATCCGAGAGTACGAGTGCAACATGGGCGATGTACTGGGAGAGCATGACGCGCTCGTCGCGCAAAGTGGGGGCCTGTCCGGGGGCGTCGAGCAGCAGCATGATCGCCTCGCCGGGGTGCGAATCCCCCGCCGACAGGCACGCCCCGGCCAGCGTCCACAACGCCAGCGCTCCGACCGGCTCGCGGCTTACCAGGCCAAAGAATGTATCTGGGGAGGTCTTCGTGGTCCTGCCGATCAGAACGCCGTCGATGGTACGTGCCTGAAAACCCGGCGGCATCACTTCCAGCAGCGCTGCCGGTGGTGCCGGCTCCGCGTTCGACAGCGGCGAAGGCGCCATTCCACGCTCGAGCAGCCGTGTGCCGAGTTGATTGTGCTGCTTGCGCAGGTCGAGCTGCGGCTGCGCATCGCGCTGCGCCACCCATTCGAGCATCGCCTGTCGAAAATCTCCCGATTTGTCCGTACACAGGCGATCCGACGGCTGCAGGCGAACGCGCGCGGCACCGCCCATCAGGTCCGTGACCGCCTGCGCGTCTTCGGCGTCGAGTTCCTGTCGTCCGCTCAACGCCTGGATTACCGCCGGTCCCGACATCGCCAGTCGCGACGCTGCCAAATACAACCGTCGTCCGCAGGCCGCCGCCAGCATGCTGGCACCTCCGAAGCAGTCACGCCCCAGAACCGCAAGCGTCGAACCTCCCGCCAGCCTGAGATCGAGAAAGTGGCGATAAAGCTGGCGGAATGCACCGAGCGCAGGCAGGCCCTCGTCAAGCCGCGCGCCGGCTGAATCCAGACACAGGATCACCGGCACACCGTCGGTCCGGCTTTGCTGCAGCAACGCGGAAAGCGCCTGTGACTCCACCACACCGAACGAGCCGCCGGCGATATCGCGATCGGTGGCTGCGATCGCCACTGCGTTGCCGCCGGCGGTGCCGGTGCCCGCAGTCAACGCACCGCGCGCCTCCTGCGCGATTTCCCGGAACGAACCGGGGTCAAGCAGCGCCGCTACGCGCTCCGCCGGATCATTGGCCAGGAAAGAATCGGAAGACATCGCTGATCGCTTGACGCGGCGCTAGATTTTGCACCAGCGGCGCGCGATCTCCTCGTATGCCACAACCGATTCGGCGACGCGCTCGACTACGCAGTACTCGTCGGTCTGGTGGGCCAGCTGCGCTTCGCCCGGCCCCAGAACGATGGTAGGCGGCGCACCGTAGGCAACTCTAAGCGCCGCAGCATCGGTGAAATAAGTGGCCGCCCGCGGCGCAGGTCGGCTACCGAGAATGGGGCGCATCAATTCGAACACCTCCTGTACCCAGGGGTCCTCGGGTGCGGTGTATACACTTTCCAGGTCGAGCAGCGTCTCGAGCTCGACATCGGTTTCCAGTAGGCGTCCAAGCTCCGCCTTGAGCTGCGCGTGCCTGACGTTGGGAACGGTGCGGATGTCGATGCCGATCACCGCTTCGTCCGGAACCGAATTGATGTTGAGCCCGCCGCGAATGGTACCGACGTTGAGCGTGGCCTGACCCATCAGCGGGTGCGGCGGATTGGCGAAACGGAAATTCTCCAGTGCTGCGACCACGCGCGCCGCCTTGAACACCGCGTTAACGCCTTTCTCCGGCATCGAGCCGTGCGCGGTAACCCCCTTGGTGCGGGCGTTGAGCCAGAACGCGCCCTTGTGGCCGACGAGCGGATAATTCGACGTCGGCTCGCCAACCACCACCGCGCCCGCGCGCCCGAGCGCGCCGCTTTTCTGCGCAAGATGAAACGCACCCTGGCAACCGGTTTCCTCGCCGGCGGTGATCACCAGTTCCAGACCCGCCGAGCGATCCAGCTTGGCGGAGAGGTTTACGCTGGCCGCCACGAATGCGGCCACGCCGGATTTCATATCGCTGGTGCCACGCCCGTAGAGTTTGCCGGAGTCGGTGTCCGCGGCGAACGGATCCATTTTCCATTTCGCCGCACCCAGCGGCACGGTATCGATATGGCCGGTGAAACACAGCGGCGCCTTTTCGCCAAAGCCGCCGATGGTTGCGACCAGGCTGGCGCGTTTCGACGACAACTGGTGATACACCACATTGAAGCCGGCGTTCTCCAGCAACGCACCAAGATGCCGCGCGCACCGCTCTTCATCGCCGGGCGGGTTTATGGTGTTCATGCGCACGATCTGCCTGGTCAGTTCTACCGCATCGATGTGCGCTGCCACGGCTCTAGACCTCCTGCGTACTATTTTTTCTTCCGAAATATGCATCGCGTACTTCGGGGTTCTCGCGAAGCTGATCGGCGTCACCGGCTGCGACCACTCTGCCCTGGGACAGCACGTAGCCGCGGTGCGCGATTGCCAGCGTCTGCTTCACATTCTGCTCCACCAGGAGCACGGTTATACCCTGTTCGTTGATGGCACGAATGACGTTGAAGTTTGCCTTTACATACAGCGGCGACAATCCAAGCGAAGGTTCGTCGATCATCAACAGTTTCGGCGCCGCCATCAATCCTCGTCCGATCGAAAGCATCGCCTGCTCTCCGCCGGACATCGTACCCGCCAGCTGGCTGGTGCGCTCCCTTAGCTGCGGGAACACGCGGAACACGTCCTGCAGTCGGCCCTCCAGCGCCGCGATTTCGCGCTCCTGATAGCCGCCCACCAGAAGATTGTCGCGCACGGTCATCTTCGGAAATACTTTCCGCCCCTCCGGAATGCAGGCAATACCGCGGCGCACGATCTGGTGCGTGGCCAATCCGGTGATGTCAGTACCGTTGTACATCACCCGTCCGCGGCGCGGCGCGGTCAGCGACAGGATCGAGCGGATCAGTGTGCTCTTGCCCGCGCCGTTGGACCCGAGGATACAGGTGATCTTTCCCGCTTCGACTGCGAGCGAGACGCCGCACAGGACATCGGCACGGTCGTACGCGGTGTAGATGTCCTCGAGTATCAGCCCTGCCGGCATCTCAGTCTTCCCCCAGATAGGCCTTGCGCACGCGTTCGTCGCCGGCAACGTCTCGGTAGGCGCCTTCGCAGATCTTCTTCCCGTAGTTCAGTACGGCGCAACGATCGGTCACGCGCTCTATGACGTTCATTTCGTGTTCGATCAGGACGATTGAAAGCAGCGGCAGCTGCTCGCGCGCAGCCAGAAGATCGTCCATCAGTTCATGGGTTTCGTCGTGGGTCATGCCCGCCGACGGCTCGTCGAGGAGCAAGATGCGCGGTTCGCCAATCAACGCCCTGCAGATCTCGATGCGCCTGCGATCGATCATGGGGAGCGCTGCGACAGGATCGAACAATCGCCCGGCAAGCGGTGCGCTGAAAATCGCCGTGAGTGCCCGCGCCTTGGCTAGGCCAGCCTCGATCTGTTGTTGCAGCGCGCCGCGCCGGAACAGATTGGTCCAGATGCCATGATCGAGGTTGCGGTGATTGCCGATCATGAGGTTGTCGAACACCGACAGCGCCAGGCACAGGCGCGAACGCTGGAAAGTGCGTGCCACGCCGGCAGCGGAAACCGCTTGCGGCGACGCACCGGTGATGTCCATGCCGTCCACCAGCACACGGCCGCCGGCCGGCCGGTACAGTCCGGTAAGGGCGTTGAAGAAGGTGGTCTTGACCGAGCCGTTCGGGCCGATCAGCCCCAGAATCTCACCGGATTGCAACTGCAGGTCTAGGGAATCCAGCGCCGTCAGGCCGCCGAACTTCACCGTGAGCCCCTGCGCGGCGAGGATATTCATGCTTGGCTGCGCTTCGGGAAATAGTTGCGGAGCCGGCGCGGCATCAGGCCATTGGGCCGGTATAACAGGATCAAGATCACCAGCACCGCATAGAGCAGGACGCGGTACTCCTGGATCACCTGTAGTTTTTCCGGCAGCACCAGCAGCAGCAGCGCCGCCGGTATCACGCCCACAGAATTGACCAGGCCGCATAGTATCACGATCGACACCAGGATGAGCGAATCGCCGAAGGTAAAACTGTTCGGCGCGATGAAACCGGTCATCATCGCGTAGAGCGCACCGGCAGCGCCGGCGAGGAAATTGCCGAGCGTGAATGCCAGGATTTTCCAGCGCGCCACGGCGATGCCGAATACCGCGGCGGCCGTTTCGTCGAGCCGCACGGCGTCAAAATTCAGGCCGATCCAGGAACGTTCGAGCCGTTTCACCATCACGAATGCAAAGGCTGCGAGCGCTGACGCGAGCGCGACGTAATTGAGATAGAACGACGCCTCCAGATCTTCGCTGATGCGGATGGGATCGTTGAAAGACCAGCCGAACAACGTCATCCCCGGTACTTTTAGCCCCTGCGGGCCGCCGAGGGTATCGTTCACTTCCAGGAAAGTCTTGAACAGGATGCCGAACGCTATAGTGATCAGCGCGGCGTAATGCCCGCGGGTGCGCAGGATTGGCAGGATCAAGGCCGAGCCGATCAGCGCCGATAGCAGGCCGCTGACGCCGATGACAGCGACATGCGGCAGCGGCGTATGTGCCGCCAGAACGGCAGTGGTGTAGCAACCGATGCCGAAGAACGCGGCGCCGGCGAAGTTGACGATGCCCGCGTAGCCGAACTGGATGGTGAGCCCCAGGCAGGCGATGACATAGAGCGCCACGGTGGCGAGCATCAACAGCGCAAAATGCGATTCATGCAGTGCTGCGGCAACGATCAGCATCGTGAGTAACGTCAGCGTGACGGCGGCCCGCTGGTTTGCGGCGGCACTGCGTTCGACACGTGCAGCGATCCCGCTCCTGCCAGCGACCAGCAGCGCCACCATCGCACCGATGGCGAGCGCCGCAACCGCCCACTGCTGCTCGATCTCAAGAAACAGGTAGGTGAATACCGCGAACCCCGTCAGCGCAAGCGCCACGGAAGCCGCCGACTTGTAACGTTCCTGCATCGGCTACACCCGCTCCGCGGACTTTTCCGCGATCAGCCCGGTTGGTTTCCAGGCCATCAACAGGATCACCACGGCAAAGGCAAACACGTCCTTATAGGCGGGCACCGAGAACCACACTGCGCCGACGGTCTGCAGCCCGGCAAACAGAAAGCCGCCGATGATTGCGCCATAGACGTTGCCCAGCCCGCCGACTACCGCGGCCGAAAAGCCGATCACGCCGAGCAGCAAACCCATGCCAAAATTGATCTCGTTGTAATACAGACCGTCGGTGACGCCGGCAAGCGCTGCCAGCGCCGAGCCAAGTGCAAAGGTGATCATCACCACGCGCTCGAAGT
Source organism: Betaproteobacteria bacterium (assembly GCA_052387775.1). GTDB lineage: Bacteria > Pseudomonadota > Gammaproteobacteria > Burkholderiales > JACQAP01 > JACQAP01. Next base: position 53,913 of record JBQTIV010000011.1, on the reverse strand, counting down.
CGATACCCATTACCTTCGCGGTTTCGGGATCCTGCGCCACCGCGCGGATCGCCAGCCCGAGCCTGGTCCTGTTGATCAGCAGATGCACCAGCACGATCGCCAGCACGCCGGTGGCGAGCAGGATGATGCTGTCGATCCGCAGCGTGAAACTGCCGAAGGCAAAGGCGTCCGCGGGTAGCAACCGCGGGAAGGGTTTCGGGTTGGAGCCGTTGGGATAGAACAGGCGCACCGCTTCGCGCAGCGCCAGACCGAGCATCAGCGTAACCAGCAGTGTGTTCAGCGGCGGTGCCATCCGCAACGGCAGGACCAGGAAGCGCGCGATCAGTGCACCGAGCAATGCCATCGAGATCAGCGCCGCGGCGCTCACCGCCAGCAGCAACGCCAGACTGGATGCGACACCCAGGTCCTGCAGTCCGATAAAAGCAGCCAGCGCGACGAAGGCGCCGACCATCACCACGTCGCCGTGCGAGAACTTGATGACGTCGAGCACACCGAAGAACAGCGTGAATCCGACCGCCACCATGGCGTAGATCACGCCAAGCATGAGGCCGTTCAAAAGATACTGCCCGGCAAGTCCGAGATCCATTTTGCCTGCGACGGGATCAGGGATTGGACAGCTTGCGCTTGCTCCTGGCGTAGTCGCTGTCTTCCCAAACCACCCATTTGCCGTCCTGGACCACGAACTTGGTGATCAGCGGCACCATGTTCTGTCCGTGATCGTCGAAAGTGACCGTACCGACGATCGATTGGTGGTCGCGGGTGCCGTTGAGCTCGCGCATGACTTTCTTGCGATCCGGACCGACTTTCTCGATCGCGTCGATGATCAGGTTCGCCGCCGCAAAAGCGAAGGCGCCGTAGGCTTCCGGTGGATCGGGGTATTTCTGCTTCTGGTATTGCTCGAGGAAGAACTTTCCGCCCGGAAGATTTTCCGAAGGCGCCCCTTCGCGGAACGCCAGCACGCCTTCGGCAAGCGGCCCGAGCCCCTCGATGAAGGCATCCGAGACGATCCCGGAGGTTCCCTGGAAAACCGCTCTGATGCCCAGTTTTTCCATCTGCGAACGGATGCGCACCCCGATCGGCGTCAGGCCGCCGAAGTAGATCACTTCGGGCCCAAGTTCCTTGATCTTGGTGAGTTCCGCGTTGAAGTCCTGCTGGTCGGAAGTGACGCCGAAGGTGCGCAGGACCGTACCGCCGTGCGCGGCCAGCTCTGCGGAGAAATACTTGTTATGGCCTTTGCCGTAGTCGGTGGTGTCGTGAATGATCACCCACTTCCTGTATTGGAGTCCGGTCATGAACCGCGCCGCTACTTGGTTCTGGTTGATCATCGTGCCGTTCACACGATGGATTTCCTTGTAGTCATGGGCGTAGGTGATATCGGGCAGCACCGCACCCCATACGACTACCGGCAGGCCGAAGCGGTGATATACATCGACCGTTCCCATTGCAACAGCGGAGCAATAGTGGGTTACTCCGGCGATCACCTTGCGGTCGGCGGCGGCTTTGGTCGCCACCTGCACGCCGATGTTGGGTTTGCACTCGTCGTCGAGCACCACCAGCTCGTAGTCGTACTGCGAGTTCGGACCGGCGTTGCGCAGCCTGACCGCGAGGTCGGCCGAATTGCGGCCACCGAGTCCATTGGCGGAAACACCCCCGGTCAGCGGGCCGATGAAAGCGATCTTCACCGTGTCTTTGGCCGCCGCAATGCCGGCATCGACTGCGGCAAGACAGATCGCCACGGCAAAGGTGGCAAGGCGGCAGGTCATCGTGGACCCCTCGGTAGGTGGCACCCGGGAAAAATACTGGATTCGACCTTTCAGAGGTTATGGGCTGGGTCGGCCATTGTCAACGCGCGGCTTTGCGGCAGAAAAAAAGCGGCACTCGGCCGCTCTTCGTGTCCTGATGCCGCTCTCGACTACTTTTTGCGCAGTTTACGGATTGCGGCCAGTTGCGCCGAGAGCATCGAGAGTTCGGCTTCGACCGTGGCGATTTCCTGCTTGTCCTTGGCGCTGCGCAACGCCTCATCGGCGCGCTTCTTCGCCTCCAGTGCTTTGACTTCGTCGAGGTCGTGGCCGCGGATCGCCGTGTCGGCGAGCACGGTCACCAGCGCCGGCTGGACTTCAAGTATGCCGCCGGCGACGAAGATCAGGTTTTCCTCCCCGCCTCCGGCCGGCCGGATGCGTACGGCACCCGGCCTGATGCGGGTTATCAGCGGAGCATGCCGCGGATAGATACCGAGTTCGCCCGCCTCTCCGGGCAGAACCACGAACTCCGCCTCGCCGGAGAAGATCGACTCCTCCCCGCTCACCACATCAACATGCATCGTGTTGGCCATATCAGACCGGTAATTGAGTGATCAAGTGATCAAGTGATCAAGTGATTGGGTGATTGGGTGATTGGGTGATTGGGTGATTGGGTGATTGAGTTACCTAATCACTAAATCACTGAATAACTGAATCACTTGATCGCCATTCGCTCAATCACTGCAGTGTTTTCGCCTTCTCGATTGCTTCCTCGATGCCGCCGACCATGTAGAACGCCTGCTCGGGAAGGCTGTCGCACTCGCCGTTGACGATCATCTTGAAGCCCTTGATCGTGTCCTTGAGTTGCACGTACTTGCCCTCTTGGCCGGTGAAGTTCTTCGCCACGCTGAACGGCTGCGACAGAAACCTCTGGATCTTGCGCGCGCGCGAGACGGCGAGCTTGTCCTCGGGCGCGAGTTCGTCCATGCCGAGGATCGCGATGATGTCGCGCAGCTCCTTGTAGCGCTGTAGCGTTGCCTGCACGGCGCGCGTGGTGTTGTAGTGCTCCTCGCCGATGGTGTTCGGGTCCACCTGGCGCGAGGTCGAGTCTAGCGGGTCCACGGCGGGATAGATTCCGAGCGACGCAATGTCCCGAGACAGCACCACCGTGGCATCCAGATGGCCGAAAGTGGTCGCGGGGCTTGGATCGGTCAGGTCGTCGGCCGGAACGTAAATCGCCTGCACCGAGGTGATCGAGCCGGTCTTGGTCGAGGTGATGCGCTCCTGCAGCCGCCCCATCTCCTCGGCGAGCGTCGGCTGGTAGCCCACCGCCGAGGGCATGCGGCCGAGTAGCGCCGAAACCTCGACCCCGGCGAGCGTAAAGCGGTAGATGTTGTCGATGAAGAGCAGGATGTCGCGCCCTTCGTCGCGGAAAGATTCCGCCATCGTGAGGCCGGTGAGGCCCACGCGCAGGCGGTTGCCCGGTGGCTCGTTCATCTGGCCGAACACCATCGCCACTTTGGACTCCTCAAGGTTGCCGAGTTTGATGACTTCGGCCTCTATCATCTCGTGGTAGAAGTCGTTGCCCTCGCGGGTCCTCTCGCCCACGCCGGCGAACACCGACTGGCCCCCGTGCTTGGTGGCAATATTGTTGATGAGCTCGAGCATGGTCACAGTCTTGCCGACGCCGGCGCCACCGAAGAGGCCGATCTTTCCGCCTTTCGCGAAGGGGCAGATCAGATCGATCACCTTGATGCCGGTTTCGAGCAGCTCGACCGACGGCGACAGTTCCGCAAACTTCGGCGCCGCCTGGTGAATCGAGCGCTTCTCGCCGGTCTTGACCGGCCCGGCTTCATCGATCGGGCGGCCGAGCACGTCCATGATGCGCCCGAGCGTGCCCTTGCCGACCGGCACCGAGATGGGCGCGCCGGTGTTCTTCACCTTCATGCCGCGGCGCAGGCCGTCGGCCGAGCCCATTGCGATGCAGCGCACGATCCCGTCGCCGAGCTGTTGCTCGACTTCGAAGGTAAGTCCCTTCTCGGCAAACGAAGCATCACTCGATTCTTCAAGCACCAGCGCGTCATAGACTTTCGGCAGCGCTTCGCGCGGAAACTGGATGTCGGTCACGGCGCCGATGCACTGGACGATTGTTCCTTGGGTCATGATGTTTTCCTGAAAACGCAATTTGAATTCGTTATACGGCCGCCGCGCCGGCGACGATTTCGGAGAGTTCCTTGGTGATGGCGGCCTGCCGGCTCTTGTTGTAAATCAGCGTCAACTCGTCGATCAGCGTCGCAGCATTATCGGATGCGGATTTCATCGCCACCATGCGCGCGGACTGCTCCGAAGCCATGTTTTCCGAAACGCCTTGATAAACCACTGCCTCGATGTAGCGGGTGAGCACCTGTTCCAGAACGACCTTCGCTTCCGGCTCATAGATATAGTCCCAGGTTCCTTCGGGCGCGCCGAGCCGCTCCCCGGATAGCGGCAGCAACTGCTCCATCACCGGTTCCTGCTTCATGGTGTTGATGAAACGCGTGTAGAAGATCAGCACTTGGTCGAAGCGGTCCTTGGTATAGCCGTCGAGCATGATCTTGATCGCACCGATCAAATTCTCGAGTTTCGGACGATCGCCCAGGCCCGTGGCCTGGGAAACGATGTTCGCTCCGAGTCGCTGCATGAAGCCCATGCCCTTGCCACCGATGCAGCAGACGTCGATTTCCTCTCCCTCGGTCTGCCATTGCTTGTATTGGTTGAGCACCGTGCGCAGGATATTGGTGTTGAGCGCGCCGCACAGGCCCTTGTCGGTAGTGACGATAATGATGCCGACGCGCTTCACCGTATCGCGTTCGATCAGGAAGGGATGGCGATACTCGGGATTGGCATGCGAAATGTGCGCGGCGACGTTACGGATTTTCTCGGCGTACGGACGCGCTGCGCGCATGCGCTCCTGCACCTTGCGCATCTTGGATGCGGCGACCATTTCCATCGCCTTGGTGATCTTGCGAGTGTTCTGCACACTCTTGATCTTGGTGCGAATCTCTTTTGTGCCTGCCATGGATTGCCTTGCGGGTCCGGATTTCGGGGCGCAACGTGCGCCTCTCGTCTTGCGCCTTTCGCCTCACTCAATACGAGCTGTTTTTCTTCCAGTCCTTGATCGCTTCATGCAGCGACTTCTCATCGTCGGCGGAGAGTTCCTTGTCCATCCGCGCGATCAGCGCGGCGTACTTGGTCTTCAGATATTCGCGCATGGTTTTCTCCGCGGCCAGCGCCTTCTTTACGTCGATGTCGTCGTAATAGCCGCTGTTGACCGCAAACAGCGTGAGCGCCATTTCCCATACCTGCAGTGGCTGGTACTGCAGTTGCTTCATCAGCTCGGTGACCATGCGGCCGCGCTCGAGCTGCTTGCGAGTCGCTTCATCGAGGTCGGACGCAAACTGGGCGAAGGCCGCGAGTTCGCGGTACTGGGCGAGCGCCAGGCGCACGCCGCCACCGGTATCCTTGCGCTTCATGATCTTGGTCTGTGCGGCACCACCGACGCGCGAAACGGACACACCCGCGTTGATGGCGGGCCGAATCCCGGCGTTGAACAAATCGGTTTCCAGAAAGATCTGGCCGTCGGTAATGGAAATCACGTTGGTCGGCACGAACGCCGATACATCACCGGCCTGGGTTTCGATGATCGGCAGCGCAGTGAGCGAGCCGGTTTTGCCCTTGATCTTGCCTTTGGTGAAGCGCTCGACCCACGCCTCGCTTACGCGCGCGGCACGTTCCAGCAAGCGGGAGTGCAGGTAGAACACGTCGCCGGGATAGGCTTCGCGCCCCGGTGGTCGTCGCAGCAACAGCGATACCTGGCGGTATGCCCACGCCTGCTTGGTCAAATCATCGTAAATGATCAGCGCGTCCTGGCCGCGGTCGCGGAAATACTCGCCCATGGTGCAGCCGGAATACGGTGCGATGTACTGCATCGCCGCCGATTCGGACGCGGTGGCAGCGATGACGATGGTGTAAGCCATGGCACCGTGCTCTTCGAGCTTGCGCACCACGTTGGCAACCGTGGAAGCCTTCTGGCCGATGGCGACGTAAATGCAAAACAGGTCCTTGCCCTTCTGGTTGATGATGGTGTCCACCGCGACCGCCGTCTTGCCGGTCTGGCGGTCGCCGATGATCAGCTCGCGCTGGCCGCGGCCGATGGGCACCATCGCATCGATCGCCTTGAGCCCCGTCTGCACCGGCTGTGACACCGACTTGCGCCAGATAACGCCCGGAGCGACTTTCTCGATCACGTCGGTTTCCTTGGCAGTGATCGGGCCCTTGCCGTCGATCGGCTGGCCCAGCGCGTCGACCACACGCCCGATCAGCTCGGGACCGACCGGCACTTCCAGAATGCGGCCGGTGCTCTTGACCGGATCGCCTTCGGAGATATGTTCGTATTCGCCCAGCACCACCGAGCCGACCGAGTCGCGCTCGAGGTTGAGCGCAAGGCCGAAGGTATTGCCGGGAAACTCCAGCATTTCACCCTGCATCACGTCGGCAAGACCGTGGATGCGGCAGATGCCGTCGGTCACGGACACCACCGTGCCCTGGGTGCGAACCTCGGATGCAGTGGCGAGGCTCTGGATCTTGCTCTTGATCAGTTCGCTGATTTCGGACGGATTCAACTGCATGGTTCACAACTCCTATTTCGTTAGGGTCACAGCCATGGCCTGCAGCCTGCCGCGTACGGAGGCATCCCAAACCTTGTCGCCCACCTCGACCTTGATGCCGCCGATCAATTCGGGGTCAACGGTCACTGCAGCATTGATCTTGCGCTTAAAGCGGGAGGACAGCAGGATTACCACTTGATTGCGTTGCGCGGAGTCGAGCGGGTAGGCGGAACTGATTTTCGCATCGAGCATGCCTTCGTCTTCCAGCTTCAGCTTCTCGAACTGCTCGCGTATCTGCGACAGCACCGCCAGCCTGCGATTGCGCACCAGCAATTGAATCATATTGCGGGCCGCGCCATCGATGCGTTCGCCGCAGATGGCGAGCATCAGGCGTTCGACGTCATTGGCGGTGACCTTCGGATTGCCGATGGCCGCCTGCATCTGGGGATCCTGGTAGACCATGCCTATGAATGCCAGTTTTTCCGCCCAGGCGGCAAGTGCGTTGCCTTCCTTGGCGAGGCGGAACAGGGCTTCCGCGTAGGGCCTGGCGACAGTTGCGAGTTCAGCCATGCGGGCGTTACCTGAGTTCGGACTCGAGGCCGGAAAGCAACTGCGCGTGCGCCTTGGCGTCCACCTCGCGCTTGAGGATTTTCTCCGCGCCGGTCACCGCCAGAACCGATATCTGCGTGCGCAGTGACTCCTTGGCGCGGAACACTTCCTGCTCGATCTCGGCCTTCGCTGCGGCGACAATACGCTCGGCTTCAGCCTTGGCAACCGCCCTGGCTTCTTCGACCACGCCGGCTCCACGCTTCTCCGCCTGGGAAATGATCTCGCCGGCCTGCTCGCGCGCCCGCTGCAATTCCTGCCCGGCGCGCTTTGCCGCAAGCTCGAGGTCCTGTTTGCCGCGTTCCGCCGCGGCGAGGCCGTCGGCGATCTGCTTCTGGCGATCATGCATCGCCTTGCGAAGCGGCGGCCACACGAACTTCATCGTGATCCAGATGAACAGGGCGAACCAGATCGCCTGGCCCAACAATGTAGCGTTGATGTTCACGCGCGCCTCCCGGACTCAATGCTCCAGATTTAACCGCCGACTGCCTGCTGCACTGCCGCGATGAACGGATTGGCGAACAGCAGATATAGCGCGATGCCCACGCCGATCATGGTCACCGCATCGAGCAGGCCGGCGACGATGAACATCTTCACTTGCAGCGTCGGGATCATCTCGGGCTGACGCGCGGCGCCCTCGAGGAAGCGGCCCCCGAGAATACCGAAGCCGATCGCGGTACCCAGTGCGCCCATGCCGATCAGCAGCGCCACCGCGATGGCCGTCATACCCAATACCGATGCGATTTCCATTTTGCTCTCCCAGTGCTAGACGATTAAAGACAATTGCGCGTTGTGTCTCAATGGCTTTCCGATGCCATGCTCATGTACACCACGGTAAGCATCATGAACACGAAGGCCTGCAGCGTGATGATCAAGATATGGAACAGCGCCCATCCGAGGCTCAGCACCGCGCTGAAGGGCGCCCACAGGAAACCCGCGCCCGCCCACACCGCGAGTAGGATGAAAACCATCTCGCCCGCATACATATTGCCGAATAACCGCAATGCCAGTGAAATCGGCTTGGCGATGTCTTCGATGATGCGGAACAGCAGGTTGACGGGGAACAGGTACTTGCCGAAGGGTATGGTCAGGACTTCGTGAAGGAATCCGCCGATGCCCTTGAACCTGACGTTGAATCCCAGCATCAGCAGGAACACCGTAAGCGACATGGCGAAGGTCAGGTTCGGATCCGTTGTGGGCACGACCTTGAAATGCTCGACGCCGGCAGCGTGCAAGCCCATCGGAATGAAATCCACCGGGATCAGGTCCATGGCGTTCATCAGGAACACCCAGATGAATATCGTGATCGCCAGCGGTGTGACCAGCTCGCTTTTAGCGTGGAAAGTGTCCCGCACCTGAGTATCGACCAGCGAGACCACCATTTCGAAGAAGTTCTGCATGCCTGCGGGAACACCGCTGGTGGCGCGCCGCGCAGCCAGCGCCATCAGGCCGAAAATTGCCAGGCCGATAACGCCGGAGACGATCAGGGTATCGAGATGCAGAGTCCAGAAACCGTGACCGGCGTGCAGGTTGGTCAGGTGATGAACGATGTAGCCAGAGGTAGTCGGCGCAGCCTGCTCGATACTCATGTCGGTTCAGATTCTCGAAAACATAACCAGCGCCGCCCAGTACACCAGCAATGTCGCGATGTAGGCGGCAAACAGCGGCAATACGGAAATGTCCTTCATCCACGCGAACGTCGCGCCGAACAGGAGCACGGTCAACACCACTTTGCCGAACTCGCCGACATAGTGCGCCCGCAGCAAACGGTCCGCCGCACCATGGCGGGACCGGATGACTCGCAACGCGTAAAACGCACCCGGGATGAAAGCGATCGCGCCGCCGATCAATGCCGATTTCGCGGATACGCCGTTGCCGATCAAAAGAAACAGCGCGGCGACGCCAATAGCCACTGCAACCTGCATAGCGATAATGCTGACCATCGCCCGGATCATCGCCCCTCCTGCCACCGGCCCGGGATTCTTCAAGCCGATGCGGCCGCAGCAACCCGCAAAAAGGCCGAAATTTTAGTGGGGTTGAGGAAGCACTGTCAACGACGATCTGGCGTTGCCGCCGCGCGGCGGGCTGTCAGCGGCGCAGTTTGCGCAGAAATGCATCGAGCTGATCGAGGCTGGAATAGCCAATTACCAATTTGCCGCGCCCACCCTTGCCAGGGGTGATGGTCACCGGCGCACCGAGCGTATCGGCAAGGTCTTCCTCCAGGGCCTGAATGTCGCGATCCTTCCTGTGTTTGCGTGGCGACTTGCGGGCGCTCACCGCGGCACGGCCGACCAGTTGCTCGGTTTCACGCACCGACAGCCCGCGGCTGATCACTTGGTGCGCCAACTCCACCTGACGCGCCGCGCTCAGCGCCAGCAACGCCCGGGCATGGCCCATGTCGAGCCTGCCTTGCATAAGCAGTTCCTGCACGGGCTTGGAAAGATTCAGCAGCCGCAACAAATTGGTAATCGCGCTGCGCGAGCGTCCGATTGCCTGCGCCGCCGTATCGTGGGTCATGCGGAATTCGTCTATCAACCTGTGAATGCCGCCCGCTTCTTCCAGCGGATTGAGGTCCTCGCGCTGGATGTTCTCGATCAAAGACATCGCCAGCGCCGACTGGTCCGGCACCGCGCGCACGACCACCGGCACTTTCGCGAGTCCGGCAAGCTGGGCCGCGCGCCAGCGGCGCTCGCCGGCGATAATCTCGAACTTACCGCCATCCGCGGGGCGCACCAGGATCGGCTGGATCAGACCCTGCGCCTTGATCGAGTCGGCGAGTTCCGCAATCGACTGCGGGTCCATGCGCGTACGCGGCTGGAAGCGGCCGGGCTTGAGCACGCCCACCGCCAGCTCGGCCTGCGCGTCGTCGGCGCGGGTATCGTTGCCGCCGAGCAATGCATCGAGCCCGCGCCCAAGTCCTTTGAGTTTTGCCATCTGCATTTTTCCTAAATGTTCTTGCCGAGCATCTCACCTGCCAGAGCGAGGTAAGCCAGCGCGCCTTTCGATTGCCGGTCGAAGCTGAGCGCCGGGATGCCGTGGCTTGGCGCCTCGGCAAGCCTGACGTTGCGCGGGATCACGGTACGGTAGACCTTGTCGCCGAAGTGTTGCTGGAGTTGGTCCGAGACCTGTTGCGAAAGCATATTGCGCGGGTCGTACATGGTGCGCAGCAAACCCTCGATTTCGAGCGCGGGATTCAGATTCATGCGCACTTTCTTGATGGTCTGCACCAGGTCGGACAGACCTTCGAGCGCGTAGTACTCGCACTGCATCGGAATCATCACGGCGTTGGCCGCGCACAGCCCGTTTACCGTCAGCAGATTGAGCGCCGGCGGGCAGTCGATCAGCACGTAGTCGTACTGCGCCATGATTTCCTCGAGCGCCCTCTTCAGCCGCGTTTCGCGCCCGGCCAGTTCCACCATTTCCACTTCCGCACCGGCGAGCTCGCGGTTGGCAGGAATCAGGTCATAGCCACCGCTCTGGCTCCGCACCCGGACCGCTGACATCGGCGCGGAACCCAGCAATACCTGGTAGACCGTCGCCTTGAGGCTGCGCTTGTCGATGCCGCTGCCCATGGTGGCGTTGCCCTGCGGATCGATGTCCACCAACAGCACGCGCCGCCCGGCCATTACCAGACTCGCGGCGAGATTGATGCTGGTGGTGGTCTTGCCGACCCCGCCTTTCTGGTTGGTGATTGCGAGCACGCGCGTCATGTTGCTCAGTCGGCGTGCGTTGCTGCGCGCGGGCGCAGCATGACCAGATGACGTTGCGCATCGAGCTGGGGCACGCGCAGGGGAATGATTGTTTCCGCTCTCCAGGCCTGCGGGAGCTGCGCGATTTCTGCATCCGGGCGGGCGCCCTTCATCGCAACCAGCACGCCGCCCGGCTTGCACAGGTGGCCTGCAAGCTCGATGAACTCGGCGATGCTGGAAAAAGCACGCGAGATGACGACGTCGAATGCCGTGGCAGGTCGGTAGGACTCGGCCCGTTCGATCAGGACCTTGACGTTGGTGAGCGCCAGCTCCGTGGATGACTGATTCAAGAACGCGCCTTTTTTTTGATTCGAGTCGAGCAACGTCACCTGCCTGTCCGGGCATGCCAACGCGATCGGGATCCCGGGCAACCCTGCGCCGCTGCCCACATCCACGAGTCCTCCTGCCGGCAAGTGCGGCACGACCGCGAGGCTATCCAGCAGGTGATGGCTGACCCACTTTCTCTCCTCGCGGATTGCCGTCAGGTTGTATACGCGGTTCCACTTCGCCAGCAGCGCCAAGTACTCGAGCAGCCGCTCAGTCGTCGACTGCGGCAACGCCAACCCCAGGTCGGCGATACCCTGCCGCAACAGTTGAGCCGCCTGGCTCAACCGTGGTTTCCCGCAGCGTGTACGAGGCCGCCATGACGATCGCCGGGCCCGGCCATCTCCTTGATTCCGCGCTTCAAATGCACCAGCAGCAGTGAAATCGCCGCCGGCGTGATGCCCGAGATGCGCGCGGCCTGCCCCAACGTTTCCGGCTTGTGCTTGTTGAGCTTCTGCTGCACCTCGATCGACAGTCCGCGTACGCTGCGGTAATCGAGTTGTGCCGGCAGGCGCAGAGTTTCGAAGTGCTCCTGGCGCTCGACCTCTTCGCGCTGACGTTCGATGTATCCCTGATACTTGGTCTGAATTTCGACCTGTTCGGCAGCCTGATCCTCGACTACGCCCCGGCCGGCATCGGCCAGCACCATCAGATCGCGATAGCGAACCGACGGCCGGCGCAGCAGCTCCTCCAAGGTGTGGTCGCGTTCCAAAGGTTGGCCGAACAGCCGCAGCATGGTTTCATCGGCAAGCAATTTCGGGTTTACCCAAGTAGTCCTCAGGCGCTCCAGTTCGCGCGCGACGCCTTCGCGTTTGCGCTCGAAGATTTCCCAGCGCGCATCGTCCACCATGCCCAGCTGCCTGCCGATTTCCGTAAGGCGCATATCGGCATTGTCTTCGCGCAGGCTCAAACGGTACTCGGCGCGGCTGGTAAACATCCGGTAGGGCTCGGTCACGCCGCGAGTGATCAGATCGTCCACCAGCACACCGAGGTAAGCCTGATCGCGCCGCGGGCACCACGGCTGTTTGGCCTGCACCAGCAGTGCCGCATTGATCCCGGCAAGCAGGCCCTGCGCCGCCGCTTCCTCATAGCCAGTGGTGCCGTTTATCTGGCCGGCGAAGAACAGCCCCTCGATTGCCTTGGTTTCCAGTGATGACTTGAGTCCGCGCGGATCGAAGTAGTCGTATTCGATGGCATAGCCCGGACGGGTTACGTGCACATTTCCCAACCCCTTGATCGAATGAACTAATTCGACTTGCACGTCGAACGGTAGGCTGGTCGAAATACCGTTCGGGTAGACCTCGTTGGTGGTCAGGCCCTCGGGTTCGAGAAAGATCTGGTGCGAGCTCCTGTCGGCGAAGCGCGTAACTTTGTCCTCGATCGACGGGCAGTAACGCGGTCCGACGCCCTCGATCAAGCCGGAAAACATCGGCGAACGATCGAGCCCGCCACGGATAATTTCGTGGGTGCGCGGATTCGTGTGAGTGATCCAGCATGACAGCTGCCGCGGATGCTGGCTGGTCAATCCGAGGAAGGAAAACACCGGTACCGGTTTGTCGCCCGGCTGCTCGGTCATCACCGAATAGTCGATGCTGCGGCCGTCGAGCCGCGGCGGCGTACCGGTCTTCAGGCGCCCCACCGGCAACTGCAACTCGCGCAACCGCCGCGCCAGGCTGATTGCCGGCGGATCGCCGGCGCGCCCGGCCTGGTAATGATCCAGCCCGACATGCACCAGTCCCGACAAAAAAGTACCGGTCGTCAAGACTACGGTGCGCGCGGAGAAGCGCAACCCCAGCTGCGTCACCACCCCGGCCACGCGCTCGCCGTCGAGGCTCAAATCGTCTACAGCTTGCTGAAAAATCGTGAGATTTTTCTGGTTCTCAAGACGCCGGCGGATGGCTTGGCGATACAGCACGCGGTCGGCCTGGGCGCGCGTGGCGCGCACCGCCGGCCCTTTGCTGGAATTGAGTATGCGAAACTGGATGCCGGCCTCGTCGGTGGCGGCAGCCATCGCACCGCCCAGTGCATCCACCTCCTTGACCAGGTGTCCCTTGCCGATTCCGCCAATCGATGGATTGCACGACATCTGCCCTAGGGTTTCAATGTTATGGGTCAGCAGCAGCGTGCGGCATCCCGCCCGGGCGGCAGCCAGGGCGGCCTCGGTGCCGGCGTGACCGCCGCCGACTACGATGACGTCGAACGAATTGGAAAGCTGCATTTTGGGCAGTGCAAAGAGGGCGGAATCATACCCGAAACCCCTGACACCGAGGAACCCGGGGCGCCCCGATAGTTGAATGTTCCACGTGAAACATCCGGTGCCCCGCCGTTGCCGATGTTTCACGTGGAACTAACTAATGTGTCTAGCGCTGCTACAGCAAATCGTAGGAAAGCCTGGCGATCAGCGCCACAACGACCAGCAAGAACATCCAGCGGACGAAGCGGCTACCCCGACGAACCGCCAGCTGGGCGCCGAGCAATCCGCCCGCGATACTGCAGAATGCCATCGGCAATCCGACCGCGTAGAGGACGTTGCCGGTCGCCATGAAGAGCATTAACGCACCGAAATTTGTCGCGAAATTCAGGACTTTAGTGGCAGCCGCGGCGCCGAGGAAATCGTATCTGAACAGCCGCACCAGACCAAACAGCAGGAAACTGCCGGCGCCCGGGCCGAAGAATCCGTCGTAGAAACCGACGACCCCTGACAGCGTAGCCACCCCAGGCCCCTCGAGTTCGAGCCGCCCCTGGACGCCGGGCGTGGCGCCGAAGTCTCGCCGCGTCAGCGTATAAATCGCCACCGCTGCCAGCATCACCAGGATCAGCGGCCGCAGCACGCCGGGCTCGACCAGTGTCACCGCCTTGGCCCCGGCAGCGCCGCCGCCACACGCGACCAACGCCGCCGGCAGAATCGTCCGCCAGCGAATCGGCACCGACCAGGCGTAGCGCAGCGCTGCAAAGATGGTACCGGCTATCGAAGAGAGCTTGTTGGTGCCGAGCAGCAGCGCGGGCGGCGCCGAGGGATAAACGGCAAACAGCGCCGGCACGAGAATCAAGCCGCCGCCGCCGGCGACCGCGTCCACCAGTCCGCCGAAGAATGCAAACACGCACAGCACCAGAACGTCGGTCACGAGCGCTTACTTGCCGATGCAGAAACGGGAAAAGATTTCGCCGAGCAGATCGTCAGCGCTGAATTGTCCGGTAATCTCGCCCAGCGCCAGTTGAGCCAATCGTAGTTCCTCTGCAAACAACTCGATGGCCTTCGCCTGACTGGCCGCGCGCGCGAGCGCCGCGTCGGCTTGCTGGAGCGCACTCAAGTGCCGCTCCCTGGCCATGAATTGTGCTTCCTCTGCCGGTCGCCAGCCCACGGACTGCAGGATATTGGTTCGCAACAACTCCAGGCCGGCGCCCGACTTGGCCGATACCCGGATCTCTACCCGGTCCGCCATTTCGTGCGCTGACGGAGCTTCTGCAGTCAAGTCTATCTTATTGAAAATAAAAATCTTTTTGATTTTGGCCGGTAGTTTCTCCAGGATCGCGTGATCGGCGCCAGCCATCCCTTGGGTCACGTCAACGACCAGCAGAGCAACGTCCGCCTGACTGATTTCGCGCCACGCGCGTTCGATGCCGATTTTTTCCACCAGCTCCTCGGATTCGCGCAGCCCGGCGGTATCTATCACGTGCACCGGCACGCCCTCGATCACCAGTTCGTGACGCAACGGGTCGCGCGTGGTACCCGGAATCTCGGTGACGATGGCAACCTCATCACCGGCGAGACGATTAAGCAGGCTCGACTTGCCGACGTTGGGCTGGCCGATCAGCACACACCTCGCGCCCTCGCGCAGTATCCTGCCTTGTCGCGCCGCTCGCTGAACCTCGGCGAGTTCTACGCGCAGCCGCGCTAGCCGCTTGAATGCGTCGCCCCGCTCGAGAAAATCGAGCTCCTCGTCGGGGAAATCCAAGGTCGCTTCGACCAGCGCCCGCAATTCGGTCAAGGCGCCGACGAGACGCCTGATGCGTGCGGAGAACTCGCCCGCCAGCGAGCGCATCGCACCGCGCGCCGCAGCCTCCGAGCTGGCGTCGATCAGATCGGCCACACTTTCAGCCTGAGCAAGGTCGAGCTTGTCGTTCAGAAAGGCGCGACGGGTGAATTCGCCCGGTTGCGCCGGTCGCGCGCCGAGTTCCAGACAGCGTCGCAGCACCAGTCGCAGTACCGCTGGCCCCCCGTGACCGTGAAGTTCGAGCACATCCTCGCCGGTGTAAGAGTGCGGCGCGGGAAAGAACAAGGCGAGGCCGCAATCGATTGTCCCGCCGTTAGCGTCGCGGAAATCGCAGAGCGTAGCGGCGCGTGGCTTGGGCAGGCGCCCAACGATTCCCGCGACAATGGCGCGGACCGCGGGGCCGGAAACGCGGATTACGCCGATTCCCGCACGCCCGGCGGCAGTTGCAACCGCAGCAATCGTCTCAGCGCGGAGCATGAGCGGGTTTTGACCGCTCGATTGCGCGCGTGATCTGCCACTGCTGCGCGATGGAAAGTATGTTGTTCACCAGCCAGTAGAGCACCAACCCGGCCGGGAAAAAGAAGAAGAACACGCTGAATACCACCGGCATGATCTTCATTACCTTCGCCTGCACCGGGTCCGGCGGGGTGGGATTCAGCGCCGTCTGGATGATCATGGTGATACCCATCAGCACCGGCAGGATGTAATAGGGGTCCTGTGCCGAAAGATCCGTGATCCAGAAAATGAACGGCGCGTTGCGCAATTCCACGCTAGCGAGCAATACCCAGTACAGCGCGATGAACACCGGGATCTGCACCACGATCGTCAAACAACCCCCGAGCGGATTGATCTTCTCGGTCTTGTACATCTCGATCATCGCCTGCTGCATGCGCTGCCGGTCGTCGCCATATTGCTCCTTGAGCTTTTGCATCTTCGGCCCCAGCACGCGCATCTTCGCCATGGATTTGTAACTTGCGGCCGACAGCGGATAGAAGATCAGCTTGATGATGATGGTCAGAATGATGATCGCCACGCCCCAGTTGTTCACCCACTTCTGGATCGCCGAGAGCACCCAGAACAATGGCGCCGCGATGACCGTGAGCCAGCCGTAGTCCACCGTCAATTCCAGACGCGGGGCGAGCGTGGCGAGCTTCTCCTGCTGCTGCGGTCCGGCATACAAACGCATGTCGACTTGCCCGGAGGCGTGTGGCGCGATGCTACCCGCCGGCACGATTACGCCCACAGCGTACAAGCTGTTGCCCAGCGCCCGTGTATAGAATTCGCGGGGGGTTTCGCCTGGCGCAAGCCAGGCCGCCACGAAATAATGCTGCACGAAGGCGATCCAGCCATCGTTGACGTGCTTTGGATAGTCGGCATTACCCTTGTCGATGTCGCCGAAAGTCACCTTGAGAAATTTCGACTGGTCCGTGTACACGGCCGCGCCGGTGTAGGTCGGGACCATCTTCGAGTCGCCCGCGGCCGGATTCCCGTCGCGAAGAAACTGGAAGTATGCGAACGCTTTCAGCTCGTCGCTGCCGCCGTTGACGATCTGAAAGGACTCGTTGATCAGATAGCTGCCGCGCTGGAAAACGATGCGCTTGGTCACCGCGATGCGATTGACTTCGGGCGCGGTCAGGGTGACGGTCACTTCATCGCTGCCCTCGCCAAGTTCATAGTTCGCGCTGGCGGCGCGATAGGCGGTTGTGTGGTTAGGCAGGTTCGCGCCGATAAGGCCGCTTTGCACGACGTAAGTATGGTCGGCGGATTGCTCGAACAGAACGAAGTTGCGCTTCTTGTCGATCTTGTCCTTGTGCTCGGTAAACTCCAGCCTGCGCAATACCCCGCCAAGCGGATCGATTTCGGCATTCAGCACATCGGTACGCACGCTAATCACGGGCAAAGTTGCCGAACTCGAGGCCGCAGCCCTGGCGGGCGGCGCAGCCGGGCTTGCCGGCGTGGTCGCGCCGGGTGGAAGTGTGGGTGACGGTGTGGCCGTAACGCCCTGCTGCGCCGTGTCCTGCGACGCCGCCGGCTGCGGACTACGCTCCTTTACCCAGGCGTCGAACAGCAGGAAAACCGAAACGGCGAAGATCATCGCCGCAAACAATCGCAAACTATCCATGGAAAGGGTTATCTATTCAGGGTACCGGATCGGCTCCGCCCGGATGCCATGGGTGGCAACGCAGCAGGCGCCGCGCCGCGAACCAGCTTCCGCGCAAGACGCCGTGAGTCTCGATCGCAGCTTTCGCGTATTCCGAACAAGTCGGATAGAAGCGGCAGTGAACGCCGACCCACGGGCTCAACAGGTATTGGTAGAGCCTGATCAGGTTTACCAACGCGGTGCGCATCAGCGGCCACCGCTCAACAGGCTTTGCAGCTCACCGCGTGCCTCGGCCATTTCTTCGCTGCCGGCAGGCCTGCGAACCCGCACGACAAAGTCCGTCGATCCTAGAGCACCGCGCAGGTGGCGAAACACTTCGCGCACCAGACGTTTCATCGCCGAGCGGGTAACTGCCCTGGGCGCGTTGCGCCGGCCGACGACAATTCCCAGACGCGCGGCCTGGCCGCCCGGATTATTTCTGGCGAGGACAATGAAGAACCGCCCCTGTCGTCTCGCCGTGAATGCGCCGGTGAAATGCGCCCCGCCGCGCAACCTCGCCTCGCGAGGCAGCTTGGGACGCGGCTCGGTCACACCGCCAGGCGCGCACGGCCCTTGGCTCGACGGGAATTGATAACGGCGCGACCGCCTCGGGTTTTCATGCGCACCAGGAAACCATGGGTGCGGCTGCGGCGGGTTTTCGATGGCTGATACGTACGCTTCATTCGGCTTGCTCCGGTGACTGGCGTGAAAAAGCCCGTCATTACACTTGTTTTTGCAGGTTATTGTCAACCGCGACAGCGGTCGCCTCGAGCCTGTGGATAACTCCAGATATTGCTGTTAAAATTCGGCCGCATCTCGGGTGGCCTTTCGCGGCTGCATCCCATAGCAAACACAAACTGGCGCCGATGGATAGCTTCTGGAATCACTGCCTACGCCATTTCGAAAAATCTCTTCCGGCGCAACAGTACAAGACCTGGATTCAGCCGCTGCACGTGCGCCTGGACGAGCATACGGTAGTGGTATCAGCGCCCAATCGCTTTGTTCTCGAGTGGGTCAAGGACAAGTTCGTGTCTGAAATCGAGCGGCTGTCTTCAGAGTACCTGCGCAAACCTACTCCCGTAGTACTTACTCTTTCGGAAAGCGCGGCCGAGGAGAGAAGCCGGCCCGCGCCTCCGGCCGAAGTACCGGCGCCTAAACCGAAGATCCGCGAGCAAAGTCGCCTCAATCCGTCGTTTACTTTCGATTCGTTCGTGACCGGCAAGGCCAATCAACTCGCTCGCGCCGCCGCGTTGCAGGTTGCCGAACATCCGGGCGTGGCTTACAACCCGCTGTTTGTTTACGGCGGGGTCGGACTGGGCAAGACCCACCTCATTCAAGCCATCGGCAACATGCTGCTCGAACTCAACCCGTCCGCCAAGGTCCGCTACATCCACGCCGAACGCTACGTCTCCGATGTGGTTCGTGCCTATCAGCACAAGGCCTTTGACGACTTCAAGAAGTACTACCACTCGCTGGACCTTCTGCTGATCGACGATATCCAGTTCTTCAGCGGCAAGAACCGTACGCAGGAAGAATTTTTCTACGCCTTCAATGCGCTGATCGAAGCGCACAAGCAGGTCATCATTACCTGCGATACTTATCCGAAGGAAATCGCCGGCATCGAAGACAGGCTGATATCCCGTTTTGGCTGGGGTCTTACGGTCGCGATCGAGCCGCCGGAACTGGAAATGCGGGTGGCAATCCTGCTCAAGAAGGCGGAAGCCGAGCGTGTCAAGCTGCCGGAAGACATCGCGTTTTTCGTTGCCACCCACATCCAGTCCAACGTGCGCGAACTCGAAGGGGGTTTGAAGCGTGTTCTCGCTTACGCCAAGTTCGCCAATGCCAGGCTCTCGGTGGATCTTGCCCGCGAAGCGCTCAAGGATCTGCTCGCCGTGCAGGTGAGGCAGGTCTCGGTGGAAAATATCCAGCGAATCGTTGCCGACTACTACAAGATCAAGGTTTCCGAGATGTACTCAAAAAAGCGCTCGCGCGCGGTTGCGCGGCCGCGGCAGGTCGCCATGGCCCTGGCCAAGGAACTCACGCATCTGAGTCTGCCCGACATCGGTGATGCCTTCGGCGGCCGCGATCACACGACGGTGCTGCATGCCTGCCGCAAAATTACGGATCTACGCGCCGTCAATGCCGAGATTACCCGCGACTTCGACGCACTCCTGCAGACTCTGCGCGGTTGATGAACCCTGTACAGATTGTTGATAAGCAGCGCGCCATCGAATCGGCGGCAGGTAACCACAATCCGTCCACCGCTCCTACAAGAGTTATACAGGATCGGAAGCGCATGTTTTCAAAGCCACAAGTGCGTTAGCCAACAGGTTTCCCGCGATCTATTAACTTTATTAAGGTTCAAGAATGAAGATCTTAGAAATAGAAAAAGACGTGCTCTTGCGGCCATTGCAGGCGGTATCCGGAATCGTGGAACGCCGCCATACGCTGCCTATCCTTTCCAACGTGATGTTGGAAGCCGATGGCACGACCCTGAACCTGCTGGCTACCGACCTGGAAATCCAGGTAACGACGGCTGCGGTTCTGGAGAAAGCTGCTTCACGCCACTCGGTGACGGTTTCTGCCAGAAAATTGCAGGACATCCTGCGCTCCCTTCCGGAGAATACTGTCGTCAGCCTTGATGTGCAGGAGGGGCGTCTGCAAGTGAAGGCGGGCAAGAGCAGATTTAACCTGCAGACCCTGCCGGCGCAGGATTTTCCCAAGCTTGCGGAAGGCGGCGACGGCTCAGTCTCGGTACGACTGCCGCAGAAAGTGCTCAGGCAGCAACTGCTCCTGGTGCAGTACGGAATGGCACAGCAGGATATCCGTTACTATCTCAACGGCCTGTTGCTGCTGGTCGAGGATCGTCAGTTGACCATGGTGGCGACCGACGGCCACCGGCTCGCCTACGCGGCCGCCAAGCTGCCGCAAGCGGTGGCGCGCTCGGAGGTAATCATTCCGCGCAAGGCAGTTCTTGAGCTGGCCAAACTGCTGGCGGACGGTGAAGAAGAAGTTGAAATTCACCTGCTGCCGAACCAGGTGCGGTTCCGCTTTTCCGGAATAGACCTGGTTTCGAAGGTCGTCGATGGAAAATTTCCAGACTACACGCGGGTAATACCGACCAATTACAAGAAACACTTCACCCTGGACCGACTGTTGCTGCAGCAGGCGTTGCAGCGGGCTGCAATACTTTCGAACGAGAAGTTTCGCGGCGTGCGCTGGGTGATCGGTCCGAGCAGCCTCAAGATTGTCTGCACCAACGCGGAGCAGGAAGAGGCTGAGGAAGAACTAGAGATCGATTACAACGGTGAGGCCCTCGACATCGGCTTCAACATCACCTATCTGCTGGATGTGCTCAACAACCTGGATGCGAAGGATGTGGACTGCGCGGTCGGCGACACCAACAGCAGCATGCTCATGTCGGTGCCGGGTAACAAGGAATTCAAGTACGTCGTGATGCCGATGCGCATCTGAAAATCACAGCGGTACTTTAGAAATGTCGGAATCGGAATACAACTCGGACAGCATCAAGGTTTTGAAGGGCCTCGAGGCCGTGCGCAAGCGTCCTGGCATGTACATCGGCGACACCAGCGATGGCACCGGGCTGCACCACATGGTGTTCGAGGTGCTCGACAACTCGATCGACGAAGCGCTGGCCGGGCACTGCGACGAAATCAAGGTGGTGATCCACGGCGACAATTCCATCAGCGTCGTCGACAACGGCCGCGGCATCCCGACCGGCATCCACCCGCAAGACGAGGAAGGACGGTCCACTGCCGAAATCGTCATGACCGTGCTGCATGCCGGTGGAAAATTCGACAGCAACAGCTACAAAATTTCCGGCGGTCTGCATGGTGTGGGCGTGTCGGTGGTGAACGCGCTGTCCGATTGGCTGAAGCTGACGATCCGCCGCGACGGACAGGTGCATTTCATGGAATACCGCAACGGTGACCCGGTTGCTCCTCTGAAAGTCGTTGGAACGACGGAACGTCGCGGCACGGAAGTGCATTTCCACCCGAACCCCGAAGTCTTCGGCAACATCGAGTTCCATTACGACATCCTGGCAAAACGGCTACGCGAGCTGTCGTTCCTCAACAACGGCGTGCGCATCGAGTTGCATGACCAGCGCAATGCCAAGGAAGAGACCTTCGCCTTTGCCGGCGGGGTCAAAGGCTTCGTCGAATACATCAACCGCTCGAAGACGGTGCTGCACCCGAACATATTCCACGCCGCCTATGACGTCGACGGAATCGGCGTGGAAGTCGCCATGCAGTGGAACGATTCGTACCAGGAATCGGTGCTGTGCTTCACCAACAATATTCCGCAACGCGATGGCGGCACCCATCTGACAGCGTTGCGCGCCGCGATGACGCGCACGCTCAACCAGTACATCGAGGCCAACGAGCAGGCCAAGAAAGCCAAGGTCGAAACCACCGGCGACGACATGCGCGAGGGTCTCAGCTGCATCCTGTCGATCAAGCTGCCAGATCCAAAATTCTCGTCACAGACCAAGGACAAGCTCGTGTCATCGGAAGTACGGCCGGTGGTGGACGACGCGATATCGAAAGCCCTGCACGACTGGCTGCTGGAAAAACCCGGCGATGCCAGGATCATCGTCAGCAAGATCATAGAAGCGGCACGTGCCCGCGAGGCCGCGCGCAAGGCGCGGGAAATGACCCGCCGCAAGGGTGTGCTGGACGGATTCGGGCTGCCGGGAAAACTCGCCGACTGCCAGGAGAAGGATCCAGCGCTGTGCGAGCTCTATCTGGTCGAGGGTGATTCTGCCGGCGGATCGGCAAAGCAGGGACGCGACCGCAAATTCCAGGCGATTCTGCCGTTAAAGGGCAAGATTCTCAATGTCGAGAGGGCTCGCTTCGATAAGCTGGTATCGTCGCAGGAAATCGCCACCCTGATTACCGCGCTCGGAACCGGGATTGGCACGGAGGACTTCAAGCCCGAGAAGCTGCGTTATCACCGCATCATCATCATGACCGACGCGGATGTCGATGGCTCGCACATCCGTACGCTTCTGCTGACTTTCTTCTACCGGCAGATGCCGGACCTGGTCGAACGCGGCCACATCTACATCGCCCAGCCGCCGCTCTACAAGGTCAAGCACGGCAAGGAAGAGCGCTATCTCAAGGACGATCACGAGTTGAAGGAGTATCTGCTGCGGCTGGCGTTAAAGGATGCCGAACTGCACCCCGGTGGCGGGCGGGCGGCACTGGCGCAGGATGCGCTGGAATCGGTGGCCCGCTCGTATATCCTCGCCGAGGCGGTGATCGAGCGACTCGGCAAGCGCATCGATCCCGCGGTGCTGGCAGCGCTGCTTGAGGATCCCGAGATCAGTCTTGCCCACGCGCAGGCCGCACAGAGTACCGCCGAACGCCTCACCGCCCTGTGCAAACCAGCGGGCCTGTTGATCGAGCCGCAGTATGACCAGAAAAACGAAACCCAGGTGCTGGTGATCAAGCGGCTAAGGCACGGTAATCTGCGCGTTGGTTATCTGGACAACGAGTTTCTGGAAAGCGGCGATTACGCGCAGATCAAGCAGACCGCGCAAGTGCTCCACGGCTTGCTCTCGGAGGGCGCATACGTCAAGCGCGGCGACCAGGAACGCCAGGTCGGCGAGTTCAAGGAAGCACTCGACTGGCTGCTCGAGGAGGTCAAGAAAGGCGTCTCGATCCAGCGCTACAAGGGACTCGGTGAGATGAACCCCGATCAATTGTGGGAAACCACCATGGATCCGAAGTCGCGTCGCTTGCTCAAGACCCGAATCGAAGACACGATTGGGGCAGATCAGATTTTCACTACGCTGATGGGGGACATGGTCGAGCCCCGCCGCGCGTTTATCGAGACCAACGCCCTCGGCGTGCGCAACCTCGACGTCTAGTTTACGCGGCGTGCCGCTTCCGGGCGGGCGCCGGTTTCTCCTTCCTGAACTGCTTGACTTTGCTGGCGGGTGAAGTGGCCTTTTCGGCGGCCCCCGGCCTGGGTGATCGAGGCTGGAACTCGAAGCCGACCTTGCTGTCCGGCGTCTTGACGAGGAACGCCTTGAATCGCCGACCCTTCTTCGAGATGAAGCCGTTGAGCAGGTCGGTGCGGCCCGTGGCGAGAAGCTTCTTCATCTGCTCGCGCTCGACCGGCTGCTGCAGGATGATGCGGCCGGAACGGAAGTCGCAGTTGCGCGCCGGGCCGACCGCCTTCTCGCAGGTGTAGGTCACGCCGTACTCGTAGACGCGTGAGTTGCACTTCGGGCACGCGCCGAGAGACTCGTGCTGGCTAAAATCCGGTGCTTCCTCATCCTGGCCGGTACCCTGGCCGAAATCGAACTCCGGCCGCAGCTCGTCGTTGAGCCGCACGACCGCTGCGAAGGGTTTGCCCAAGCGGCTGCGAAAGCCGGTGAGCGGCCCGACCACGCGCTTCTTGATGAGTTCCGCGATCTCGTCGGCCGACCATTCGCGCCCCGAGACCACTTTCCAGATCGAAAAATCGCACTTCCGGCACTGGAACTTGCAGTAGTTCTCCTGCACTTCGCTGCCACATTTCGGGCACGGCACCGGCACGGTCGCAAACACCGTATCCGGGATGTCGCCGCTCTTGATGATCGTTACGACCTTGCGTACGAGTTCGGAGATGTGATCCATGAACTCTTCGCGAGTGAATTTTCCCCCCTCGATGAGCTTCAGCTTGTGCTCCCATTCGCCGGTGAGCTCAGGCGAGGCGAGCTCAGGGATGCTCATCACGTGCAGCGCGAACAACAGGGAGAAAGCCTTTGGCGTAGGCACGAGCTCGCGGTTTTCGCGGTGCACGTATTCCTCGTGGATCAAGCCCTCGATGATCGCGGCGCGGGTGGCCGGCGTGCCGAGGCCCTTGGTTCCCATTGCCTCGCGCATCTCCTCGTCCTCGACTAGCTTGCCCGCGCCCTCCATGGCGGAAAGCAGCGTCGCTTCGCTATAGCGCGGCGGCGGCTTGGTTTGGTTGGCTTGCGCCGCGAGCTCCACGATCTTCACTTTCTCGTCCTTGGTGATCGCCGGCAGGTTCTCGTTTTCTTCGCCGCCGGCACGACCGTAGACCGCCAGCCAGCCAGGTTTCTGCAGGACCTTGCCTTCGGTTTTGAAGTGGTGCTCGCCGACGCGCGTGACGCGGGTGGTCTGCAGCGATTCGGCCGCCGGGAAAAACACGGCGAGAAAACGGCGTACTACCATGTCGTAGAGCTTCGCTTCCGCCTCGTTCAGGTGTTTGGGCACCTGCAGGGTCGGAATGATCGCAAAGTGGTCGGAGATCTTGGTGTTGTCGAAGATCCGCTTGTTCGGCTTCACCCAGCCCTGCTTGACGATCTGTTTGGCGAAAGGCGCGAACTCCTTCGCTTCGGTGAGCGATTCGAGGGTTTTCTTGACCGTGCCCAGATAGTCCTCCGGCAGCGCCTTCGCGTCCGTGCGTGGATAGGTGAGCACCTTATGGCGTTCGTATAGCGCCTGTGCGAGGGACAGGGTCATGCGCGCGGGGAAGCCGAAACGGCTATTCGCCTCGCGCTGCAGGCTGGTCAGGTCGAAGAGCAACGGCGAAAGTTGGGTGGTGGGTTTGGATTCCTCGTTCGCGATGCTCATCTTGCCGCGGCACGCGCTGACGACAGCCTCGGCCTTCGCCGCGCTCCATAACCGCTCTGCCTTGCGCTCGGCGTCATCGTCTTTCTTGAATTTCGGGTCGAACCAGCGACCGGCGTACTCTCCGGCCTGCGCGCCAAATTTGGCATGCACTTCCCAGTAGTCCTTCGGCGTGAACGCGCGGATTTTCTCCTCGCGCTCGACTAGGATCGCCAGCGTGGGTGTCTGGACGCGGCCTACCGTGGTCAGGTAGAAGCCGCCCTCCTTGGAGTTGAACGCGGTCATTGCCCGCGTGCCGTTGATGCCTACCAGCCAGTCCGCCTCGGAGCGGCACTTCGCCGCGTCTGCGAGCGGCAGCATTGCCTTGTCCTCGCGCAGGTCGGCGAACCCGTCCCGGATCGATTGCTGCGTCATCGACTGCAGCCACAAGCGCTCGATCGGCTTCTTGGAGCGGGCGTGCTGCACGATATAGCGGAAGATCAGTTCGCCCTCGCGGCCGGCGTCGCAGGCGTTGATCAGGCCGGTGACGTCCTTGCGCTTGATCAGCCGCAGCAGCACGTTGAGGCGGGCCTCGCTGCGCTCGATCGGTGCCAGCTCGAAATGCGGCGGGATCACCGGCAGATTCGCGAACGACCACTTGCCGCGCTTGACGTCGTGGCTCTCGGGGACCGCCAGCGTCAGCAGATGCCCGACCGCGGAGGACAGTACGTACTCGGCCCTCTCGAAGTACTCGCCATGGCGCGTGAAGCCGCCCAGCGCGCGCGCGATGTCTGTGGCGACGGAGGGCTTCTCGGCAATGATCAGTTTTTTGCTCATGGAGCGCGCTTCGGTTTCGTGGTCTTGTCCTGCGGAGTCTGTCCGAGCTGGGCATAAAAGCCGTAGGGCCCCTTGAGCAGCAGGACCTCGAGTCCGCTCGCCGAATCCACCGCGCCTTCCTTGGCTTCCAGGTCACGGACGTGACCATACGAGGCGACGATGTCGAAGCCGCGGCCAAGATACTTCTGGAGAGTCTTCGCTTTGGAAGGAGACTCGACGATCAGCAGATTTTGGGACATTGCGTGTCCGGCCGAAAAAGAAGGGCGCAATGATAAGAACTTGCCGGCGGCGGAGCAAGCGCTGTTTCTGGCAACGAACGGTTATTGCAGATAGCGTTCCTGATTTGGCGTGACCAGCTCCTCGAGCACAAGAGAATCCACCGATTCCTTCTGGTTCCACAACACCATGAGGACGATGAGTTTTACTTTCTCTAGATCCACTGCGGGTTCATCCAGCGCCAGCACCCGTTCGATGACGAGTTCGCGCTGCGACGCCTTGATTACGCCCGCCGTCTCGAGAAAGAGCAGGAAGCCACGCGCCTCGGCCGTCAGTCCGGCCAGTTCCTGCTCGGTATAAAAACGGAATCCGTCGCTGCTGGAAAAGCGGGAGTTACTGTGGCCGATGCGCTCCAGGCCGCTCAGCCAGGTCAGCGCCTGCGAGATGTCCGTGCTGTCGAAACCGGCAGCGGATAGGCGCTTGGTAAGCGTTTGTTGATCGGGGTAGGCACCGGCATGAAAGTAGTTTTCGAACAGGAAGACGAGTATGTCGAACATGAGCCCCTGTCTGGAGGTGTTGACGCCCCTGACGCTAGCGCACGCGCTGGAACTTACCGCCCGGTAGCCGGCTGACGGTGCCGTCGAGCTCCAGTGTCAACAGCATCGCCGAAGCGGATTCCGGCGTCAAGCCGCTGCGCTCGCAAAGAGTGTCGAGGTCGAGCGGGTCGAAGCCGAGTGCGGCGAGCAGCTCGATGTGCTCGGGAGAAATATCCGCTTTGACGGGCGTCGCGCTGTGGACGCGTACCGCGGCGCCGAGTTCCTCCAGGATATCGTTGCTGCTTTCGACCAGTTTGGCGCCTTGTTTGATCAACTGGTGACAACCTTTCGATAGCGGCGAGTGGATCGAACCGGGGATCGTGAACACCTCGCGCCCCTGCTCGAGCGCAAAACGCGCAGTGATCAGCGAGCCGCTCCTGAGCGCAGCTTCGACTATCAGGCAACCGCGCGCCAGTCCGCTGATCAACCGGTTGCGCCTCGGGAAATTCACCGACAGCGCAGGTGTTCCCAGCGCAAACTCGGAGACGAGCGCGCCTCGCGCCGCCAGTTCATGTGCGAGATCGCGATTGCGTGCCGGATAGACAATGTCGAGGCCGGTGCCGACTACCGCCAGCGAAGAGGACCCACCGGCGAGCCCGCCGCGATGCGCGGCGGCATCGATGCCGAGCGCAAGTCCGCTGATGATCGTGAAACCGCCGTCGGAGAGTTCGCGGGCGAAGGCCTCCGCATTGGCAGCACCCTGCGGGGTGGCGTTGCGACTGCCTACCACCGCCAGCGCCTCGCAGTTGAGCCATCCCGAATCGCCCTTCACATAAAGCAGCGGCGGTGGATCGGTGATCTCCAGCAGAAGCCGCGGATAGGCCGCATCTGCGAAGCTGATGATTTGGTTGCCCGGCTCTTCGAGCCAGCGCAGCGCAAGGTCAACGCGGGTAGTATCCGGGCCGCGTACGATGGCATCTGCGACTTGCTGCGGAACGATGCGCGCGAGCGCAGAGTGACTTGCTGCACAAACGGCTTCCGGGTCACCGAATTCGCCGAGCAGCTTGCGAAAGTAAGCGGCTGTGAGCTCGGCGACGAGGCCGAGCTTGAGCCAGGCGAGGAGTTCCTGATCCGGCGGCATGCGCCGTCGGCGCTGGACTAAGGCGTTTGCACTGCGTCGAGCAGGTTGACCGGCCGCGTGGTGTGCATTACCAGCGCGTAGGATACCTTCTCGAACACGCGGAATACGAACACGACACCATAACGCTCGGCTGGCAGCTTGATCCTTTCTTTCGGATTGGTTGCGCCGGCCGGCTTGACCATGGGCAGATCCCGATACAGGGCCAGTACGTTGCCTGTTTCCAGGCCTTCGCGTGCGCCGCGGTTCAACACCACAACCATCTGCGGCCCGATTTCGGTGACGCTGCTATTTGGGGCCGCGATCACCTTGCCTTTAATCTGCATGCTCGGCGCGCGCGGGATGTAAGGCAACACCGGCGTTGGTGTGATTTTTACCAGCCGGTCGCCGGGAGCGATCTCCTGGACCGACTTTGTAATCGCAACCTTGCTGACTTCGCCGAACTGGCTCACTTTCAATTCGCCCAGGTGCACGGCCTCGCGCCCCAACAATTCCTTGGTATCCGGGTCGACCAGATCACGGCCCGGGCGATAGACGTTCCATTCTGTACCATCCTCCCAGACCACGCCCTTGGCGTAGGCGGTATCGCCCGCAGAGAGCACAACGCGGTTTTCCTGCCCGGCCACCAGAATCGGCGCAGTGTTCATTTCGCCCTCGCCGACCACTAACGGCTTGGTCAGGAAAGGGGCGATGGCCTCCAAGGGGATGCTGGGAATCGCGCTTGTTGCGAGATCCAATTTGCGGATCGCGGGGCCGAGCTTGGTGACCACCAGACGCCAGTCAGTAGCGCCGTCGACCCCCTGCAGGCGCAGCCGCGCGGTCATACCGGTGAAGTCAAGCAGGATCACGTCACCGGGGTAGATCCAATGGGGGTTCTTGATCTCATCCTGGTTCAGGCCCCAGATATCCGGCCAGCGCCAGGGATCGCGCAGAAAGCGTGCCGAAATGTCCCAGAGAGTGTCGCCCTTCACCACGATATAGCGATCGGGTGCATTCTCTGCTAGCGCAAGCTCGTCGCCGACGCTTGTTCCCGGCATCCACGCGGTCAGCAGTAGCAGCAGGGATATAATTGATTTGCCCATCTTTAGGCCCCCATTTCTCTCGATCCAGAATCGCATCCCTCGCCGGGTTCGCGGTTCCGCCTGGCGCCAGAATCGATACTTTGGTTTAAATTCTGCATCTAGTTTATTAAATTTGCAAGCAATTATGGCGATACTCCCTGTCCTTCGTTATCCCGACCGGCGGCTGCACAACGTGGCCAAGCCGGTGGCCGTGGTCGACGACGAAATTCGCAAACTGGCGAGGGACATGGCCGAGACCATGTACGCGGCGCCGGGCGTGGGCTTGGCAGCCACACAGGTGGACATACACAAGCAGCTCATCGTGATCGATCTCTCCGAGACCCGGGACCAGCTGCTGGTGATGATCAACCCGCAGATGCTCGAGTCGCGGGGTCAGTCCGACTGCGAAGAGGGCTGCCTGTCGGTACCCGGAATCTTCGAGAAGATCGCGCGCGCCGAGTGGGTGAAGGTGCGCGCGCTCAATCTGAATGGCAAGTCCTTCACCACCGAGGCGAGCGGACTGCTTTCGGTGTGTATCCAGCATGAAATGGATCATCTCAAAGGCAAGGTCTTCGTCGAATACCTGTCGCGCCTGAAGCAGACCCGCATCGTGAGCAAGCTGAAGAAGCAGCAGCGGCAGACGCTCTGATGCGCATTGTATTTGCCGGCACGCCGGCTTTCGCCGCCAGCGCGCTGCAGGCACTTATCGACGCCGGGCACGAGATCGCGCTGGTGTTGACCCGGCCGGACCGGCCCGCCGGCCGCGGTCTTAAGCTTGCCGCCGGCGAAGTCAAGCAACTCGCTGAACGCGCTCGGCTCCCACTCTTGCAGCCGCGGACGCTCAAGGATGAACCATTGCTGGCGCGCCTGCACGCCGCGGGCGCGCCGGCGATGGTGGTCGCTGCCTATGGGCTGATCCTGCCGCGGGCGGTGCTCGAACTTTTCGCGGTGGGCTGCATCAATATCCACGCCTCGTTGCTGCCGCGCTGGCGCGGCGCCGCGCCGGTCCAGCGCGTCATCCTAGCCGGAGACAGCGAGACTGGTATCTCGATCATGCGCATGGAGGAAGCACTGGACAGCGGTCCGGTCTATCTGATGCGGCGCATCCCTATTACGGCGCAGGACGACGTGGGAACCCTACACGACAAACTGGCCGCGCTCGGCGCGCGCTGCATCGTCGAAGCCCTCCCGGCAATTGCGGACGGCACACTCAAGGCCGTGCCGCAAAGCGAAGTCGGCGCTACCTACGCCCCCAAGATCAGCAAGAATGAAGCGGCGATAGACTGGCGCCGCGAAGCGGTCGAAGTGGATCGCCAGGTGCGCGCGTTCAGTCCTTTCCCGGGGGCCTATTCCACGCTGCACGGCGAACCGCTGAAAATCTGGCGCGCCGTGCTGGTACCAGGTTCGCCCGCACCGCCCGGCACCATCCTTTCTGCCGATGCACAAGGCGTCGTCATCGCCTGCGGCAAGGGTGCATTGCGTGCTACCGAGTTGCAGCGTGCGGGCGGCAAGCGCCTTGCGGCCGCCGATTTCCTGCACGGACTGGCGCTCGCCGCCGGGGAACGCTGCGGCGCCTGATCCCCGGACCGCAGTGCGCAACGTCCAACGTATTGCAGCGCGAACCGTGGCTGCTGTGCTTTGCGGAAACAGTCTGAAATACACGCTGGATGCGGTTTGGAAACGGGCCCGCGCGCTCAACCGCGCCGAACGGGGAGCTATACAGGATCTCTCCTACGGGACCTTGCGCCATCTGGGCAGGTTGCGCGCGGTGTTGTCGCAGTTAGCGCCCAGGCACGTGGAGGACCGCGAGTTGCAAGCGCTGTTGCTCGTCGCGCTCTACCAGTTGGAATACAGCGAGGCCGCGCCTTACGCCATTGTTGATCACGCGGTGGAATGCGCGGCGCAAATCAGCGGTCGCCACGTAAAGGCGTTCGTTAACGCGGTATTGCGCAACTTCCAGCGCCGCCGTGCCGCGCTGCTGATGCAAGCAGACAGCAGCGACGCGGGACGCTACTCGTATCCCGCCTGGTGGATCGAGCGGCTGCGGCGCGAATTTCCGTCGGATGCACAAAATATCCTGGAAACCGGCAACGGGCGCCCTCCAATGACACTCAGGGTCAATCGGCGGCGCTGCACGCCGCAGCAATACCTGCATGAGCTGGAACGGGCAGGACTGGGAGCGCGCGTGCTCGAAGGCGGTGCGCTCACTTTGCTGCGGCCGGTGCCGATCGAGGAACTGCCGGGGTTCGGCGAGGGCGCAGTCTCGGTGCAGGATGCGGGGGCGCAATTCGCCGCGCGGCTAATCGATCTTGGCGAGGGCCAGCGTGTCCTCGATGCCTGCGCTGCGCCCGGTGGCAAGACCGCGCACATGCTCGAGCTCGCCGACGTGGAGATGACTGCGCTCGATGCCGACCCGGCCCGCCTCAAGCTCGTAAGCTCGAACCTGGAGCGCCTCGGCCTGAGTGCGCGGCTTGCCTGCGCCGATGCCGCGGCGATCGAAACCTGGTGGGACAGGAGGCCGTTCGACCGGGTCTTGCTCGATGCGCCCTGCACCGCCTCGGGCGTAGTGCGCCGCCATCCGGATATCAAATGGCTGCGCCGGGCCGGCGACGTGCGGCGCTTCGCCGGACAGCAGCTGCAACTGCTCGAAGCGCTGTGGAAGGTCCTCAGCAGCGGTGGTAAATTGCTCTACGTGACCTGTTCAATTTTCATGGAAGAGAACCAGCAACAGATCGACGCTTTCGCGGCGCGGCACCCGCAGGCGCGGATTCTGGGCGCAATGCCGGGGCGCGGCGGGCTGCTGCTCCCGGATAGCGAGCATGATGGTTTCTATTACGCCCTCCTGCAGAAAAATTAACTTGTGGCGCTGGTTCTCCGCCGTGGCTGCGCTGTGCTGCAGCGTGGCGCTTGCCACGACCGAGGGCATATATGTCAAATCGGCGGAACTCGCGCGTGTCGGCAGCGAGTACCATCTCGAGGCCAACTTCGAGGTAGGCCTCACCGCTACTCTTGAGGACGCGCTCAACAAGGGCTTGCCGCTGCATTTTGACGTCGAGTTCGAACTGATCTACCCGCGCTGGTACACGTTGTACCTGTGGAACAAGTCGGTGGTGGAATTCGAACAGCGTTACCGGCTGTCTTACAACGCGCTGACGCGCCAGTACCGGCTGAAATTCGGCGCGCTGCATCAGAATTTCGACACCCTGAATGACGCGCTTGCCCTGCTCGGTCGGCTGCGTCCGCGTTTTGTCGTCGATGCCGATACGCTCGACGAGGGCACGGTCTACGAGGCCGCCATCCGCATGCGCCTCGACGTCTCGCAGCTGCCCAAGCCGTTCCAGGTCAATGCGCTGGCTTCGCGCGACTGGAACCTTTCCTCCGCATGGTTTCGCTGGACGATCACGCGATGAGCACCGTCACGCGCACCTTCCGGCGCTCGTTGACGAGCCGTGGCATGCAGTTCGTGATTGCGCTGGTGCTGGTGCTCGGCGCGGTCATGCTCTACCTGCTTTCCAGCGCCAGCGCCGACACGCCGCTGTTCTCCGGCGACCTGCAGCTGCTGCTTGGACTGGGCGTGGGGCTGGTGCTCATGCTCATGCTGGTGGTGGGATACCAGTTGCTGGTGCTGCGCCGGCGTCTCAAGGCGCGGGTATTCGGCTCCAAGCTGACGCTGCGGCTGGTGTTGCTGTTTGCCCTGGTGGCGGTAGTGCCTGGCGCGTTGGTATATGGCGTCTCGGTTCAGTTCCTGTCGCGGTCGATCGAATCCTGGTTCGACGTGCGGGTGGACAAGGCGCTGGAAGGCGGTTTGAGCCTGGGCCGGATCACGCTGGACAATATGCTCAAGGCACTGCGCAGCAAAGCGGAGTCGATGACTCTGGAACTTACCGAGCGCACGCCACAACGCCGTGTGGCCACGCTCAACACGTTGCGCGAAAAGGCCGCAGTGCACGAAGCGACATTGCTCGGCCCCAATGGCTCGGTCATTGCCTTTTCGAGCGCCGATCCCGCCGGTCTGGTCCCGGAATTGCCCTCGCCTTCGGTGGTGCGGCAGGTGCGCATGCAGCAGCCTTACAGCGCAATCGAGGCCGTCGGTGAAGGCGGGCTGCACCTGCGGGTGCTGCTCGCGGTGAACGACGTATCCGGCACCACCTCGTTGTTGCAACTGGTACAGCCCGTGCCGCCTAAACTGGCGCGCGATGCCCAGACCGTCCAGGAAATCTACCGCGACTACCAGGAACTGTCGCTGTCGCGCCAGGGCCTGCAGCGCCTTTATGCGCTGACTCTGACGCTGTCGCTTCTGCTGACGCTGCTCTCGGCGTTGCTGATGGCAATCGTGTTCAGCGAGCGTCTGTCCGCGCCTCTCGGTATTCTGGCCGCCGGCACGCGCGCTGTGGCGCAGGGCGACTTCAGCCAGCGCCACCCGGTCAAGACACACGACGAACTGGGCTTGCTGACGGAGTCGTTCAACACGATGACCATGCAGCTTGCGGATGCGCGTGGCGAGGCGCAACGCAATCAGGAGCAGCTCGCTGCCGCCAAGGCCTACCTCGAAAGCGTGCTCGGCAATCTGTCGACGGGCGTGATGTCATTCGACTCGGAATACCGGTTGCGTTCGGCCAATCTCAGCGCCGAGCAGATTCTCGGTGTCGACCTCGGCGCGCTGATCGGCACGCATCCGGATGAATGG
Source organism: Betaproteobacteria bacterium (assembly GCA_052387775.1). Classification (GTDB taxonomy): domain Bacteria; phylum Pseudomonadota; class Gammaproteobacteria; order Burkholderiales; family JACQAP01; genus JACQAP01. Next base: position 20,653 of record JBQTIV010000011.1, on the reverse strand, counting down.
GCAGACCGTGAGTCGCGACTGGCAGCGGTCGGGAAAATTGTGTACGAGAAAATGCGGCGCGGGCGCGGGGATGTCTGGGAACAGCAGGCCGAACTGTCCGGCACCGCCGGCAGGCAGGTCCTGTTGTTGCGTGGCTCGGAGCTTGTTGCCGGCACGGAATCCGGAATGGTGCTGGTGTTCGACGATATCACCCGCCTCTTGCAGGCGCAGCGGCTGGCGGCCTGGGGCGAAGTGGCGCAGCGCCTGGCTCACGAGATCAAGAATCCACTCACCCCGATCCAGCTTTCCGCGGAGCGGTTGCAGCACCGGCTTGCCGACAAGCTCGCCGAACCGGAAGCAGAGGTCCTGCAGCGCTCCACCCAGACCATCGTCAACCAAGTGGCGGCGCTCAAAGGCATGGTCGACGCGTTCAGCCAGTACGCGCGCTCGCCCGAACCGGATCTGCAGCCGCTGGACTTGAACCAGTTAATTCGCGATGTGCTCGGGCTGTACGAGTCGTCGCGCCCGGCCTTGAAGCTCGACCTGGCTGCTGATTTGCCGCACATATCGGGCGATGCCGCCAAGTTGCGTCAGGTAATCCACAATTTGCTGCAGAATTCCGAGCAGGCGGTGTCGGAAATTCCGGTGCCGTACATTGTGCTACGCACTGACTCGGTCGCGGACGGCGTACGGCTCACCATCCAGGACAACGGTCCAGGTTTTCCCGAGTCGCTGATGGGCAGGGTGTTCGAACCCTATGTCACTACCAAGGCCAAAGGCACGGGACTCGGGCTGGCCATCGTCAGGAAGATAGTCGAAGAGCACAACGGCAGCATTGCAATTGTCAACCTGCCCTCGCGCGGAGCCAGCGTTGCCATCACGCTGCCGCCCGCGCCGGCCGAGGCGGCCGCGCCGCGGGCCAGTAGGCAGGCGGGAGCATGAGCCAGATCCTGGTGGTCGACGACGAAGTCGGTATCCGCGAGCTGCTTTCGGAAATTCTCCGCGATGAGGGTCACCAGGTGCGGCTGGCGCAGAATGCCCACGAGGCACGCCAGATTCGCAGCCGCGTGCGGCCGGATCTGGTTCTTCTCGACATCTGGATGCCCGATACCGACGGCATCACGCTGCTAAAGGAATGGGCGAGCACCGGGCAACTCACCATGCCGGTGGTGATGATGTCCGGCCACGGCACTATCGATACTGCTGTGGAGGCGACCCGCATCGGCGCCTACGCCTTCCTGGAAAAACCGATCGCGTTGCAGAAGCTGCTTTCTACCGTCGGCACGGCGCTCAAGCAGGGCACGCCCAGAGCTGGCGTGCCGGCGGTGTTGGCCACCGTCGGCAAGTCGCGCGCCGTGGATCAATTGCGCGCCGAGCTCGAGCGATTGCGCGCGTTGAAAACGCCCGCGCTCTTGGTCGGCGAACCAGGCACCGGGATGGAGCAGTGTGCGCGCCTGCTCAATCAACTCAACACCGCATGGGTAGCACCGGAGGATCTGGCTGCGTTCGACGAGGCGGAGAACAATCTGGTCGGGCAGGCGGCGGAGGGTGTCTTGTACCTGCGCGACGTCGACGCGCTTTCGCGCAGCCAGCAGAAGAGCCTGCTTGGACAGACGCTCAAACTTGATCGCTACCACACGCGCATCGTTTCCTCGACTTCGGCACCGCTTGCCGAATTGGTGGCGGGCGGGACCTTCGACCCGAGGCTGTATGCGCTGCTTGCTGGCGTGATCGTACGCGTGCCCGCGCTGCGCGAGCGCGCCGAAGACGTTCCCGAGCTTGCCAACCTGATGCTGTCGCGGGTGATCGAGGCGAAGGAGGCACCCCCACGGGTGTTCAACACCGCGGCGTTGAACGCCCTGCGTAATTACCATTGGCCCGGCAATCTGGTTCAGCTCGAAAGCGTGGTGAAGACCGTGGCCCAGCTCACCCTCGGAGCAGAGATCGGCGTTGCCGGCGTGACCAACGCGTTTGCCACGCTCGAGGCGCCACTGCCCAGCCCGGCGCAATCGCTGCCCCTTGACCGCGAACTGCGCGCGGCGCGCGATGCCTTTGAGCGCGTCTACTTCGAATATCACCTCGATCGCGAGGGCGGCAACATGAGCCGCGTGGCCGACCGGGTCGGCCTGGAGCGTACCCACCTCTATCGCAAGCTCAAGCAGCTCGGCATCAAGCTGCCACGCCGTGCCGAGGAATAGCCCGGCGTCCGGATGAACTATCCGGGCTAAAATACCGGCGTTCTCGATCCCGGTTTGCCGGGATTTTTTGTGTTCTCGAAGGGGAGTCATGGCAACCAGGAAGGAACTCGCCGACGCGATCCGCGCGCTGGCGATGGACGCGGTGCAAAAGGCCAATTCCGGCCACCCCGGCATGCCGATGGGTATGGCCGAGATTGCCGAGGTGCTGTGGAAAAACCATCTTCGGCACAATCCTGCCAATCCCAAGTGGCCCGACCGCGACCGCTTCGTGCTGTCCAACGGCCACGGTTCGATGCTGTTGTACGCGCTGCTGCATCTGACTGGATATGCGTTGCCGATGGACGAGATCCGGCGCTTTCGCCAGTTGCATTCGATGACTCCCGGCCATCCCGAGTACGGCATGGCCCCGGGCGTGGAAACCACTACCGGCCCTCTCGGCCAGGGGCTTGCCAATGCCGTTGGAATGGCCATCGCCGAGAAACTGCTCGCCGCCGAATTCAACCGTCCCGGCCACGACATCGTCGAGCACCGCACCTACGTCTTCGTCGGCGACGGATGCCTGATGGAAGGCATTTCACACGAAGCCTGTTCGCTCGCCGGTACGCTGGGCCTGGGCAAGCTGATCGCGATCTACGACGACAACGGCATTTCCATCGACGGCCACGTCAGCGGCTGGTTCCGCGATGACACGCCGAAGCGTTGCGAAGCCTATGGCTGGCATCTGCTGCGAGACGTCGAGGGCCATGCCGTCGCCGCGGTGGATGCCGCGATCGTCCAGGCCAGGCAAGCCACCGACAAACCGAGTCTGATCTGCTGCAGGACGGTGATCGGCAAGGGCTCGCCGAATAAGGCCGGCAGCCACGAAGCGCATGGCGCAGCGCTGGGCGAAAAGGAAGTTGCGGCGACCCGCGAGAACATCGGCTGGAAACACCCCCCGTTCGTAATCCCTCAGCATGTCTACGCCGGCTGGGATGCGCGCGCGCAAGGCGCCGAACTGGAGGCTGGCTGGACGCGAAAATTCGCCGCTTACGCCAGGGTGTTTCCGAATGAAGCCGGCGAATTCACCCGCCGCGTGAACGGGGAGTTGCCCGATCGGTGGCACGCGCATGCGCAAGACCTGCTCGCCAGGGTCAACGCGAAGGCGGAATCCATTGCCAGCCGCAAGGCGTCGCAGAATGCGATCGAGAACCTGGCGCCGTTGCTACCGGAGCTCATCGGCGGTTCCGCCGATCTCACCGGTTCCAATCTCACGCTCTGGTCCGGATCCAAGGCCGTCTCGAAGGACGGTGGCGGCAACTACATTTATTACGGCGTGCGTGAGTTCGGCATGTCCGCGATCATCAACGGGATCACGCTGCACGGCGGCCTGATCCCCTACGGCGGCACCTTCCTGACGTTCTCCGATTACTCCAGGAACGCACTGCGCATGGCGGCGCTGATGAAAATCCGCAGCCTGTTCGTGTTCACCCACGACTCGATCGGCCTGGGCGAAGATGGGCCCACCCATCAATCGATCGAGCACGCGGCGAGCCTGAGGCTGATACCGAACATGGACGTGTGGCGCCCGTGCGATTCGGTGGAATCCGCTGCGGCGTGGATCGCTGCGGTCGAACGACGGGGCGGGCCGGTGAGCATGCTGTTCTCGCGCCAGAACCTGCCGTTTCAGGCGCGCAGCCCCGCGCAGATCGCGCTGATCGAACGCGGAGCTTACGTACTCGCCGATGCCGACAACCCGCGGGCGGTGATCATCGCCACCGGCTCGGAAGTGGCGCTGGCGTTGGACGCCAGGAAAAATCTGCAAGGACAAGGTATCGCGGTGCGCGTGGTTTCGATGCCAAGCACTAGCGTTTTCGATCGCCAGAATGCGGCCTACAAAGACGCGGTCCTGCCCAAGGGAGTCAAGCGGGTGGCGGTGGAAGCGGGCGTTACCGACTACTGGCGCAAGTACGTCGGGCCTGAAGGCGCGGTGGTCGGGCTGGACCGTTTTGGCGAGTCGGCGCCAGCCGGCGATCTGTTCAAGTTTTTTGGCCTAACCGTCGAGGGCGTGGTCAGCGCTGTCAAAGGCGTACTGTAGCGAAAGCCGGACGGCGTGCGTGCCGGTCCGAACGAGGAGTAGCGATGGGCGCAACGCTGCGGCTGGTCGGTGACATCGGCGGGACCAACGCACGTTTCGCACTCGTCGCCGACGGCTCCCGCCAACCGCTGCAAGAACAGGTGATGCGCTGCGCCGAGTTCGAAGGCCTCGAGCAGGCGATTCGCCGCTACCTTGCCGGGCATGGCAATCCCGCGATTCGCGAAGCCGCGCTCGATGTTGCCACCGGCATCACCGGCGATTTCGTGCATTTGACCAATGGACCCTGGGGATTCTCGATCGCGAGGACGCGCCAGTCCCTGGCGCTCGATCGGCTGCATGTGATTAACGATTTCACCGCGCTAGCGCTGTCGGTGCCCACGCTGCAGCCGCACGAACTGAGACAAGTCGGCGGCGGCAAGCCGGTAACGGGAACCGCGATTGCGGTGATCGGACCGGGAACCGGCCTGGGCGTGTCCGGGCTGCTTCCTGCGGGCCAGGGTTGGATCGCCTTGCAGGGGGAAGGCGGGCACACTGCATTCAGCCCGTCAACAGAGCGCGAGATCGGGGTCCTGCGCTGGCTGATGGAGCGTCTCGGGCATGTTTCGACCGAGCGCGTGGTGAGCGGTATGGGTCTGGAGAACCTCTATCAGGGCTTGAGCGCGCTGGACCGTGTACCGGCGCAGGCGTTGAGCCCGGCGCAGATCACCGAGCAAGCGCTCGCCGGCGAGAACGTGCAATGCCGCGAAGCGCTCGACATGTTCTGCGCCATCCTCGGCACAGCCGCGGCCAATCTGGTGGTGACGCTCGGCGCGCGCGCGGGATGCTATATCGGCGGCGGAATTGTGCCTAGGCTGGGCGAGTATTTTGCGCGTTCACCATTCCGTGCCAGTTTCGAGCGCAAAGGCCGTTTCTCGGCTTACGTCGCCGCGGTCCCGACTTATGTGATCCTGACAGAATCCCCCGCCCTGCGCGGGCTGGCTACGCTTTTTCAGAATACGGTGAATTCATGATGGGCATGACCGATGCGATCGGATTCCTGGCCGGGGCGCTGACGACCATTGCATTCGTTCCGCAGGCACACAAGATGTACACGACCAAGTCCGGCAAGGATATTTCCGCCAGGATGTTGACGATCTTCAGCGTCGGCGTGCTTCTGTGGTTGATCTACGGCATCATGATCGAGTCGGTGCCGGTGATCCTGACAAACGTCGCTACGCTGATTGTCGCCGGTACGATCATCGCGCTCAAGATCCGCTACCGCTGACGCAATCCAGGCAATTCGCAGAATCCCGCCCGCCCGGATCGGGTATCCCGGGGGATACCTTCAAAGGATGCGTTTCTCGGACTTCGGGTCGAAGAAAACCGCCTTCGACAGATTAAATGCCAGTTCCATCGAATTGTTGGCCGCGCACGCCTGCTCGGGGCGGACGCGGCAGCAGGCGACTTCTCCGTTGATGCGGATGAACACCAGTGTATCCGGCCCGGTCGGTTCCAGCAGTTCCACCTTGCAGCGGCGGGTGTGGACGTTAGTGCCGGAACGCTGGCTGCTGGCGCTGTCGGTGATCAATTCGGGGCGGATGCCGAGTATCAGTTTCCTGCCGACCCAGGGACGCAGCGGCTTTTCCGCGTCGCGCACAGGCAGCACGAAGGTTTCATCCGCCGACTGCAGCCGCACGCCGACGCTGCCCAGGTGCTCCACCACCTCGGTCTTGATGAAATTCATCGACGGCGAGCCGATGAAGCCGGCGACAAAAAGATCGGCTGGCTGATCGTAGATTTCCTGCGGCGAACCGAACTGGCGGATCTCTCCGCCCTGCATGACCGCGATCTTGCTGCCCAGCGTCATGGCTTCGATCTGATCGTGCGTGACATAGACGATGGTGGCCTTGAGCCGCTCCTGCAGCAGCTTGATCTCCATGCGCATTTCTACCCGCAGCTTGGCGTCCAGGTTCGACAGCGGCTCGTCGAACAGGAACAGCTGAGGGTCGCGCGCGATCGCCCGGCCCATCGCCACCCGCTGGCGCTGGCCGCCGGAAAGCTGCGAGGGCTTGCGGTCGAGCAGGTGCCCCATCTGCAGGATCTTGGCGACGCGATCGACGATTTCTTCCTGCTGGTGCTTGGGCATGCGCCGCATCTCCAGACCAAAGGAAATGTTCTGGCGCACGGTCATGTTCGGGTACAGCGCGTAGGACTGGAACACCATGGCGATGTCGCGATCCTTCGGACTCAGGTTGTTGACCACGCGATTGCCGATGATGACGTCCCCCGAGGTCGCAGTTTCGAGTCCGGCGATGATGTTGAGCAAAGTCGATTTGCCGCAACCCGAAGGGCCGACCAGAATCAGGAATTCACCCGATTCGATCTCCAGGTCGATGTCCTTCAGCACCTCGACATTGCCGAAGACCTTGCGCACGTTTCTGACCGCGAGCGACGACACTTTGAATCTCCCTTTTTCAGCCCTTCACGGCGCCGGCGGTGAGCCCGCGCACGAAATACTTGCCGGCACCGACGTAAACGAAAAGCGTGGGCAGCGCGGCGATGATCGCCGCAGCCATGTCCACGTTGTACTCCTTGACACCGGTCGAGGTATTCACAAGATTGTTGAGCGCCACGGTGATCGGCTGGCGTTCGCCGGAGGAGAACACCACGCCGAACAGGAAATCGTTCCAGATCTGGGTGAACTGCCAGATCACGCACACCACGATGATCGGAGGTGACAGCGGCAGGATGATGCGCCAGAAGACGCGGAAGAACCCGGCGCCGTCGATGCGTGCGGCTTTCGCCAGTTCATCGGGCACCGACACGTAGAAGTTGCGGAAGAACAGCGTAGTAAATGCCAGCCCGTACACCACGTGCACGAAGATCAGACCCGGTGTCGAATTGGCGATGCCGAGAACGCCCAGCGTCTGCGCCATCGGCAGCAGCACCACCTGGAAGGGTATGAAGCAGCCGATCATGAGCACCGTGAAAATCGCATCGCTGCCGCGAAAACGCCACATTGTGAGCACATAGCCGTTGAACGCGCCGATCAACGTCGAGATCAGCACTGCCGGCACCACGAAGCTGACGGAATTCCAGAAATTTCCCCTGAGACCGCTGCAATCGACCCCGGTGCAGGCGCTTGACCATGCCTTCGCCCACGCTGCGAAGGTAATCTCCGCCGGCAGCGCGATCAGATTGCCGCCGCGAATATCGTCCAGAGTCTTGACCGAAGTGCTGAGCATCACGAACAGCGGCATCAGGTAGTAAAGGGCGAGCAGCACTAGCAGCCCGTACACCACGATGCCGCCGAGTACCCGTGGCCCGGCAATTTGGGTGCGCACGTGGTCAGCCACGGCGCTGCCTCCGGAGCTCCGAGTACATCAATGGCACCACCACCGCAGCCACGGTCAGCATCATCATCATCGCGCTCGCCGCGCCGAGGCCGATCTGATTGCGGGTGAAGCCGAAGACGTACATGAAAGTAGACGGCAAGTCCGAGGAGAAACCGGGTCCGCCACCGGTTAGGGCCATCACCAGGTCGAAGCTCTTGATGGCAATGTGCGCGAGGATGATGAAGGAACTGAAAAACACCGGCCGCAGGCTGGGGATGATGATGCTCCAGTAGATACGCGGCATGCTCGCCCCGTCCACCTGCGCTGCCTTGATGATGGATTCGTCGATGCCGCGCAGACCTGCCAGGAACAGCGCCATCACGAAACCCGAGGACTGCCAGGCGCCGGCGATCACCACGGTGTAGATCGACATATTCGGGTCGACCAGCCAGTCGAACGTGAAATTGCCGAACCCCAACTGCTGCACCACGCGTTCGAAACCCAGGCCGGGATTGAGTATCCACTTCCAGGCGGTGCCGGTGACGATGAACGATAGCGCCATCGGGTAGAGATAAATGGAGCGCAAAAAGCCTTCTGCACGGATGCGCTGGTCAAGCAGTATGGCCATCAGCAAACCAAAGGCCAGGCAAACGAAAATGAACAAGCCGCCGAAAAGCGCCAGGTTGCGCACCGCTACCCACCAGCGCTCGTTGCCGAACAGCGAGATGTACTGCACTAGGCCGGCAAATTCGGAGCGCGGCAGCATGCGCGACTCGGTGAACGCCAGCCAGCCGGTCCAGAGTATGAAACCGTAGACGAAGAAGAGGCTTACTAGCAGCGTGGGTCCGAGGACAATTCTGGGGAGTGCGAGCTCGATGACGTCGAGCAGGCTGCGCCGGGGTATTACCACCGACGCGACCGCGCCGGCCTGTGCTGAGGCCGATGACTGCAACTGCCTTCCCTTAGCGAGCAGGCACAGCGGGCTTGCGCCCGCCGCGCCTCAGATTTGGTGGCTCACTTGGATTTTGCCGCGGCGGCCATTTTTTCGGCCGCTGCCTTCGGCGTCATGTTCGAATTCATGAACTGAGTGACGACGTCGAACATAGCGCCCTGGGCCGAAGCCGGCATGGCCATGCCGTGAGCCCAGCTCGGTACCAGTTTCTTCGACTTGGCGCTCGACTCGAACTCCGTGGACGAATCCTTGGCGCACTGGTCGAACTTGGCCATGGACATTCCGGTGCGAGCCGGGATCGAGCCCTTATTAAGATTGAACACCTCCTGGAATTGCGGCTCCATGATCGCGGCAGCCAGCGCCCGCTGTGCTTCCTTGGAATCGGCGCTTTTCTGTTCGAACATAATGAAGCTGTCGATATTGAAGGTGAACGCACCCTTGGTGCCGGGGGCCGGCATGCAAACGTAATCCTTGCCCGGCGACTTGCCAGCGGCGGTGAATTCGCCCTTGGCCCAGTCACCCATGAACTGCATCGCCGCCTTGCCGTTGATCACCATCGCGGTGGCGAGGTTCCAGTCGCGGTTGGCAGCGTCCTTGTCGACGGCCTTCTGCACGGTACGCAGCGTCGTGAACGACTTTTCCATCGTCGGGCTGTTGAGCGCGCTGGCGTCCAGATTTACGAAAGCCCGGTTATACCAGTCGGCACCCCCGACTCCGAGCGCCACCGACTCGAATACCGTGGCGTCCTGCCAGGGTTGGCCACCGTGCGCAACTGCGATGAACCCGGCCTTTTGAATCTTGTCGACCGCGGTGGCGAATTCCACCCAGGTGGTTGGTATCTTGGCACCGGCTTTCTTGAATACTTCAGGGTTGGCCCACATCCAGTTCACCCGGTGCACGTTAACCGGCACCGCCACATAGTGGCCTTGGTACTTCATGACGTTGCTCACCACCACCGGGAGCAAACCATCCCAGTTTGCCGCCTTGGCGACATCATCGAGGTTAGTAAGCACTCCCTCCCGTCCCCACTCTTGAATTGACGGACCTTTAACCTGTGCGGCGGTTGGCGGTTTGCCCGAGACCACGCGCGATTTCAGCACTGTCATGGCGTTTTCCCCGCCACCCCCGGCAACCGCAAAGTCCTTCCATTTGTGGCCGTTGGCTTCGAGGATCTTCTTCAATTCGGCGACCGACTTGGCCTCGCCGCCGGAAGTCCACCAATGCAGGACTTCAACTTCGCCCGCACGAGTGAAAGGGGAGAACGCCAGCGTGCTCGCAAGCGTCAACGCGGTTAAGCTAAGCCTTGTAATGGACTGATTCATTTTCTCCTCCACGTGTCATTGTTTATGGACATCCCACCGACGCTTTTTTGCCGGCGTTCAAAAGCGGTCTTGGTGAATGTTGCCGCTGCCGCCGGAGGGCGGCCGCTTTTCCTACTATAGGAGACGCTCCCGCGCAGCGCAATCTAGTTCGGCACCGCGCCGCATCATTACTGGGAGTAGATGGCGCAGTAAAGTAGAATCCCGGGTTTTCCAGGGGCTCTCTTCATGACTATCCGGGTTGCAATCAACGGCTACGGGCGTATCGGCCGCAACATCCTGCGGGCCAACTACGAGGCCGGAAAAAAACACGGCATCCAGATCGTTGCGATCAACGACCTCGGCGACGCGAAGATCAATGCGCACCTCACCAAGTACGACACCGTACACGGCAAGTTTCCCGGCAGCGTTGTGGTCGACGGGGATTTTCTTGTCATCAATGGCGACCGGATAAGAGTGTGCGCGCAGAGGAATCCGGCCGAATTGCCGTGGAAAGAACTCGGCGTGGACAGTGTTCTCGAATGCACCGGGCTTTTCACCAGCAAGGCCAAGGCGGGCGCACATCTGAGCGCGGGTGCAAAGAAGGTCATCATCTCCGCGCCAGGCGACAAAGATGTGGATGCGACCGTGGTTTACGGCGTAAATCACCATACTCTGAGAGCGGCGCACACCGTCATCTCCAATGCCAGTTGCACAACCAATTGCCTGGCGCCGATGGTCAAAGCGCTGCACGAGCGCATTGGCTTGGTGAGCGGGCTGATGACCACCATACACGCCTACACCAACGACCAGGTGCTTAGCGACGTGTATCACACCGATCTGCGCCGCGCGCGCTCCGCGACCATGTCGATGATTCCGACCAAGACCGGTGCGGCAGCAGCGGTAGGCCTGGTGCTGCCGGAACTGAACGGCAAGCTCGACGGCTTCGCGATTCGGGTTCCGACCATCAACGTATCGCTGGTTGACCTCGCGTTCGTCGCCAAGCGCCGGACCACAGTGGACGAAGTGAACAACGCGGTGAAACAGTCCGCGGAGTCCGACCTCAAGGGCATTCTGGAGTACAACAAGGATCCCCTGGTGTCGGTCGACTTCAACCACAATCCGGCTTCCTCGGTCTTCGACTCGACGCTCACCAAGGTGTCGGATGGAACACTGGTGAAGGTGTGCTCCTGGTATGACAACGAGTGGGGCTTCAGCAACCGGATGCTGGATGTCGCGGTTGCGCTTGCAAATGCGAAATGATGACAGTACTCGTGGCCACACTCGTTGCGGCGGACGCTAATCTGGCGCGGCGGCGCGCCAGGTTAAGCGCGCGGAGCAAGCGGCGGGAGCCACAATTCCAAAGCTTCAGCAACCGGATGCTGGATGTTACGGTTGCGCTGATGAACGCGAAATGATGACGGTACTCATCGGCCCGCTCGTTGCGGCGGACGCTAATCTGGCGCGGCGGTGCGCCAGGTTAAGCGCGCGAAGCGAGCGGCGGGAGCCACAATTCCAGGGCTTCAGCAACCGGATGCTGGATGTTACGGTTGCGCTGATTAACGCGAAGTAAGTAGAAGCGTTTGGTGCAGAGGGCACAAAGAAAAAAAGGCCCGTGAGACTTCTGACTTTTGTCTCCACTGCGCCCGGAGTGTTTTTTGTGGCGGAACGATGTTGACTTGAGACCATGACGTTCCTGCGGATGACCGATCTCGATCTGCGCGGCAAGCGCGTGTTCATTCGCGCGGATCTGAACGTGCCGCAGGATGACGCCGGCAACATCACCGACGACACTCGTATCCGCGCCTCGGTGCCGGCGGTCCGCCACGCACTGACCGCTGGCGCCGCAGTGATGGTGACTTCTCACCTCGGGCGGCCGACTGAAGGCGAGTTGAGTCCCAAAGATTCGCTGGCGCCGGTGGCAAAGCGACTGTCGGAACTGCTTGGCATGCCGGTCCCGCTCAAGACGAATTGGGTGGAGGGCGTGGAAGTGAAACCCGGACAGGTCGTGCTGCTGGAGAATTGCCGGGCCAACAGGGGGGAAAAGAAGAACGACGAGACCCTGTCGAGAAAAATGGCGGCGCTGTGCGACGTTTATGTGAACGACGCATTCGGCAGCGCGCATCGCGCCGAAGCGACAACCCACGGGATCGCCAGATTTGCGGTTGTCGCCTGCGCCGGGCCGCTGATGGCAGCGGAGCTGGAAGCGTTGGGCAAGGCGCTCAGTGCACCAAAACGGCCGCTGGTGGCGATAGTTGCCGGCTCCAAGGTCTCCACCAAGCTCCGCATCCTGGGAGAGCTGGCGCAAAAAGTGGATCAACTGATCGTCGGCGGCGGTATCGCCAACACCTTCATGCTGGCTGCGGGGCTGCCGGTGGGGAAGTCTCTGGTCGAGGCCGAACTGGTGGGCGCAGCGAAGGCAATCATCGAAGCGCTCAAGGAGAAAGGCGGGGCCGTGCCGATCCCGGTAGACGTGGTGTGCGCGAAGGAATTTTCCGCGCAGGCAAAGGCGGCGGTGAAGGAAGTGATAGATGTCGCGGCCGATGACCTGATCCTCGACATCGGCCCCAGGACCGCCAAGCAGCTTGCCGAGGCGCTCGGCAAGGCCGGTACGATCGTCTGGACTGGCCCGGTGGGCGTGTTCGAGTTCGACCAGTTCGGCGAGGGCACAAAGACCATCGCGCATGCGATTGCGGCTTCCCGGGCATTTTCGATCGCCGGCGGCGGCGATACGGTTGCGGCGATCGCCAAGTACGGCATCGAGAAAAAAATCGGCTACATTTCCACCGGTGGCGGCGCTTTTCTGGAATTCCTGGAAGGCAGAACACTTCCGGCAGTGGAAATTCTCGAACAGCGGGCTTCTCCGGGGCCCTGATCTTCCACAGGGGCAAAGAGACAAACTGCGGAGTGCTCAATGAAGAGGCGAAAACAACGGCACGCAACCATGTCCGCGTTTCTGAGGTGAAAATTCAATGCAACGAAGCACGAAAATCGTAGCCACTCTCGGCCCGGCATCAGGCGAACGCGAAGTATTGACGCGCATGATCGCAGCTGGGGTCGACGTGGTTCGCATGAATTTCTCGCACGGCAGCGCAGAGGAACATCTGGCCCGCGCGGAAGTGGTGCGCGAGGTAGCGCGCACCATGGAGCGCACGGTTGGCATCATGTGCGACCTGCAGGGGCCGAAGATACGCATCGGCAAGTTCGAAAAAGGAAAAGTCACCCTAGTCAAGGGCGAGATTTTCGTCCTTGATGCCGAGGTCGCGCTCGGAAACCAGGAACGCGTGGGCCTGGATTACAAGGAACTGCCGCGCGACGTCTCGCCGGGCTCGGTGCTGCTGCTGGACGATGGCCGGCTGGTACTCGATGTACAGAAGGTTCAAGGCAGTCAGATCACCACCACGGTGCGGGTGGGCGGTGTTCTCTCCAACAACAAGGGCATCAACCGCCAGGGCGGGGGACTCACCGCTCCCGCGCTGACCGCCAGGGACATGGAGGACATCAAGACATCGGTGGCGATGAAGGCGGATTTCCTGGCGGTGTCCTTCCCCAAGAGCGGCGCCGACATGTACATGGCGAAGGAGCTGATGCGTTCGGCCGGCGGGCGCTCGATTTTGATTGCCAAGATGGAGCGCGCCGAGGCAATTGCCTCCATGGAGGAGATCATGGAGGCAAGCGATGGCATCATGGTGGCGCGCGGCGATCTTGCTGTGGAAGTCGGCGATGCCGCGGTGCCGGCGTTGCAGAAACGCATGATTCGCGCCGCGCGCGAGCGCAACAAACTCACCATCACTGCGACGCAGATGATGGAGTCAATGATCGCGAGCCCGTTGCCCACGCGCGCGGAGGTCTCCGACGTCGCCAATGCGGTTCTCGACGGCACGGACGCGGTGATGCTCTCCGCCGAGACGGCCAGCGGAAAATACCCGGTTGAAACCGTCGAAGCGATGGCGCGCATCTGCCTCGAAGCGGAGAAATCCGCGGAGGTGACGCTGGACCGTGAATTCCTTGATCGTGTGTTTACCCGCGTCGACCAGTCGATCGCAATGGCGGCGCTTTTTACCGCGTACCACTTGAAAGTCAAAGCGATTGCGGCACTGACCCAGTCCGGCTCCACAGCCCTGTGGATTTCGCGCATGAACTGCGGGGTGCCGATCTACGCGCTGACGCCGGAAATTTCCACGCGTTATCGGTTGAGCCTGTACCGCGATGTCTATCCGCTGTTGATCAAATACGTCGGCCACGACCGCGACCACCTTTTGCAGGAGGCGGAAGACCAGCTGGTGACCGCGGGGCTGGTACAGAAGGGCGACCTGATCGTGATCACGTTCGGTGAGCCGATCGGCGCGCCCGGCGGCACCAACACCATGAAAATCGTCAAGGTCGGCGAAAGCCGCAAGCCGTAGATGGGTGAGGCGTGAGGCGTGAGGCGAGAGGCGAGAGGCGAAATGATCGTTGTCGGTATCATTGGGCTCAAGATTACTTCGGCCGACTAGTACAGGAGAGATCATGGCAACCAGGAAAGCAACCGCGCCACTCGTTTCGATCGTGATGGGCAGCAGCAACGATTGGAACGTCATGCAGCACGCGGCGCAGCAGTTAAAGGACTTCGGCGTGCGCTACGATGCGCGCGCGTTGTCCGCTCACCGCACTCCGCAGCTGCTCACGGAGTATGTGAATAAATGCGTCGAAGACGGAACGCAGTGCTTCATCGCCGGTGCCGGCGGTGCCGCACATCTCGCTGGAGTGATCGCTGCGCTGACCACGCTGCCGGTGCTGGCCGTGCCGATTCCCTCAAAGCATCTCGGAGGCCTCGACTCGCTGCTGTCGATGGTGCAGATGCCTAAAGGCATCCCGGTCGCCACCTTTGCGATCGGCGACGGCGGCGCGGCCAACGCCGGATTGTTTGCGGTGGCAATGCTGGCGTTGAACGATGCCGGATTGGCCAAACGGCTGCAGGCGTTCCGCATCAAGCAGGCGGACGCGGTGAAAGCGGCAAAGCTGCCCGAACTACCCTGATTGAACTGCATCGAAGTCCAAATGAGTGCAACACAGCCAATACACGAAACCAGCCTGAAATCGCTCCAGTTGCTTCATCGCGGCAAGGTGCGCGACCTTTACGCAGTGGACGCCGAGCGCCTGCTGATCGTGCAGACCGACCGCTTGTCGGCTTTCGACGTGATTCTTCCCACCCCGGTGCCGGGCAAGGGCCGGGTACTCACCGAGATGTCGAACTTCTGGTTCCGGAGGCTGCGCCACGTGATTCCGAATCACCTGCTCGACGTGGCTCCGGAGACGCTGGTCGCGGCGGAGGAGCGCGGCCAGGTACAGGGGCGCGCCTTCGTGGTGCGGCGCTTGCAGCCGTTGCCCATCGAAGCAATCGTGCGCGGTTATATGGCCGGCTCGGGGTGGAAGGATTACCAGAAGACCCAGATGATCTGCGGTATTGCGCTGCCCGCCGGGCTGAAGGAGGCGCAGCAACTTCCCGAGCCGATCTTTACGCCTTCCACCAAGGCTGCGATCGGATCGCACGACGAAAACATTCCTTTCGTGGAGATGGAAATGCTGATCGGCAAGTCGCTGGCGGAACAAGTACGCGACAAGGCGATCCAGCTTTATTCCGAGGCGGCGGCCTATGCCGCCACGCGCGGCATCATCATTGCCGATACCAAGTTCGAGTTCGGCCGCGATGCCAGCGGCAAGCTCTACCTTATCGACGAGGCATTGACTCCGGATTCCTCGCGCTTCTGGCCAAAACAGCATTACCGGGTCGGGATCAACCCGCCCTCGTTCGATAAGCAGTTCGTGCGCGACTGGCTGGAATCACAGAAATGGAACAAGCAACCGCCGGCACCGCCCCTGCCGGCCGACGTGCTCAGGAAGACCGCGGAAAAATACGAAGAAGCTCTCAAGCTGCTCACACAATAGACCGGCGCTAAGCGCAGAGGTGTTCGTGGTCTCTGACCGGAAAATCCAGAAAGCCGCAGAAGTCCTCCGTGCGGGGGGTCTGGTCGCGTTTCCGACCGAGACCGTGTACGGACTCGGCGCGGACGCTTCCAATCCCGCCGCGGTGAAAAAGATCTTCATCGCCAAGGGCCGTCCCGCCGACCATCCGCTGATCGTCCACATCGCCGACATGAGCGAACTGAAACACTGGGCGGCGGAGGTGCCGCGTGCTGCATGGCTGCTCGCGGAGAAATTCTGGCCGGGCCCCCTCACCATGGTGCTCAAGCGCGCGCCGCAGGTGAACGACCTGATCTCCGGCGGCCAGAACACCATTGGCTTGCGGGTTCCCCGGCATCCCGTCGCACAGAAATTGTTGAAGGCTTTCGGCGGAGGCATCGCCGCGCCATCGGCGAACAGGTTCGGCAGACTTTCCCCGACCACGGCAGAGCACGTGCGCGAGGAACTCGGCGACGCGGTGGAGATTATTCTGGACGGCGGAGCCTGCGACGTCGGTATCGAATCCACGATTGTGGATCTCACCCGTGACCCCCCGGCCATACTGCGCCCCGGACGCGTGAGCGCGCAGCAAATCGCCGATGCGTTGCTGGTGCCGCTCGGCGAAGCAGCGGTGGACCGGCCGCGCGTGCCGGGGTCGCTCGCATCGCATTATGCGCCGCGCACGCCACTGAAGATCGTTGATCCGGACGAAATCGAGACCTACGTGCGTCGCCACGTCGTGCCGCCGCCGGTCGCGGTGCTGGCCCGCCGCGGGCGCCCGCGCGATTCGAAAGTGGCGTTGTGGCAAGTGGCGCCCGAAATTGCGGAAGAGTATGCGCGCCTGCTCTACGGGATGTTGCGTCGCCTCGACGCCGCCGGATGCGGCCTGATCATAGTCGAGGCGCTCCCCGAGGTTGCCGAGTGGGCCGCGGTGCGCGACCGCCTTGAGCGCGCGGCCACACCCGAACGGGCTACACAAGCGACCGCCGCGAGCGCGAATTGAGAAAAGAGTAACGCTCAACGCGGAGGAAAACCGAAAACGAGGAAAAGCATAGGGGAGTTAAGAGCGGCATTGGTGCTGAATTGACTACCGATACCCGTAATTTCTCGCGAATGTTTGGTTGATTTCGTACTTCCTCTGCGTCCTCCGTGTTGAGCGTTTTCCTTTGGTGCCGGAACTGAACTGCGCCGGCGATCAGCCTTTCGCAAGCCTTACGGCCGGGCGCGCAGCCGGTGCGCCCGCGAGGAAATCGAGAGCGGCGGCGACCCCTTCCCGGCGAATTGGCACGCCAGCGAGTCCAAGGCCCATTTCCACTCCGCACAGCGTGCCCGCGAGCATCAGGTCGTTGAAATCGCCGAGATGGCCGATGCGAAACACTTTTCCCTGCATCTTTCCCAACCCTGTGCCGAGCGACATGTCGAAGCGATCGAGGACGATTTCCCGCACCTTGTCGGCGTCATGGCCGGGGGGCAGCAAAACCGCGGTGAGAGAATTGCTGTATTCGTCGGGATTCGCGCACAGGATTTCCAGGCCCCAGGCGAGCACGGCACGGCGCGTAGCTTCGCCGTGGCGCGCGTGGCGCGCGAATACGTCATCCAGGCCTTCCTCCATCAGCATGTGAAGCGCCTCGCGCAGTCCATAGAGAAGATTGGTGGCCGGGGTGTAGGGGAAGAAACCTGAGCGGTTCGGCCCGAGCATCTCCTCCCAGCTCCAGTAGGAACGCGGCAGCACGGCCTTTTTTGATGCCGCCAGCGCCTTGGCGCCGATGGCGTTGAAGGAAAGCCCCGGCGGCAGCATCAGCCCTTTCTGCGAGCCGGCCACCGTGACATCCACACCCCATTCGTCGTGGCGGTAGTCGATCGACGCCAACGACGATATCGTATCCACCATCAGCAGCGCGGGATGCGCGGCGCGATCCATCGCCTTGCGCAGCAAGGCAATCCTGCTGGTCACCCCGGTGGAGGTTTCGTTGTGGACTACGCATACGGCTTTGATGCGGCGGTCGCGATCCGCCGCAAGCCGCTGTTCGATTAGCGCGGGATCCACGCCGTGGCGCCAGTCGCCCGGGATGAAATCCACGTTGAGCCCTAGTCGGGTCGCCAGTTTCTGCCATTGCACAGCGAACTGGCCGGTCTCGACCATCATCACGCTATCCCCGGGAGACAGCGTATTGACCAGCGCAGCTTCCCACGCGCCGGTGCCCGAGGCGGGATAGATGATGACTTCGCCCGTAGTCCTGAAAACCTGCTTGAGCCCGTCGAGCACCTCGTGGCCCAGCGCAGCGAACTCAGCTCCGCGATGGTCGATCGTCGGCCGATCGATCGCGCGCAACACGCGGTCGGGAACGTTGGTAGGTCCCGGAATCTGGAGGAAATGACGTCCGCGGCGATGCGTCATCGGCACACCCTGAAGTAAACATCGAGCCTACTCACTTTCCATCCCGGCCTCAAGCCGCTCGGGGGACCCATGCGGAGCTTCCCTCAGGCCCTCGCGGTATCATTCGTGCTGCTTCCATTGCGAGCACCAGCCAACCAGTGAATGCGCCCGCCGCTCCAATAGCCGTAGGTCCCGCACGGCGCTCCTCCAGCGTACTGGCGCGGCGCCTGCAGCGCGAAGTGGACGGCGAGGTGCTTTTCGACGCGTTCTCGCGCGGGCGCTATAGCACCGATGCCTCGATCTACCAGATCGAGCCTGTCGGAGTGGTGGTGCCGCGCACCGAGGACGCTGCGCGCGTCGCGTTGCAGATCGCCGTCGAGGAAGGTACGCCGATCCTGCCGCGCGGCGCCGGGACCTCGCAATGCGGACAGAGCGTCGGTGCGGCGCTGGTCATCGATTGCTCCAAGAGCCTGAAGGCCGTTATCGAGTTCGACGCCGGAAGGCGCGAAGTGACGGTACAACCGGGCATGGTCCTCGATGAGCTCAATGCCATCCTGCGTCCGCATCAGCTCTGGTTCCCGGTGGACGTGTCCACCTCCGCGCAAGCCACCATAGGTGGAATGACCGGTAACAACTCCTGCGGCTCACGCTCCATCCGCTACGGCAACATGGTGCACAACGTGTTGGGCGTGGATGCCTGGCTCCCGGGCGGGGACGCGTTTCATTTCGGTCGGAGCGACGCGCTCGCGACTGCCCCGCCTGCGTATCGCGCCCTGGTGGCGAAAATCCATGCGATCGCTCGAGACGAAGCCGATGAGATCGAAGCACGCTGGCCCAAAATGCTGCGCCGGGTGCAAGGGTACAACTTGGACATGGTGTTGCCGGGCAGTGAATCGAACCCGGCTGCGCACAACCTCGCGCACCTGCTGGTCGGTTCGGAAGGCACGCTCGCATTCTCCAAGCGCGTAACGCTGAGGCTTGCGCCAATCCCCGCGCACAAGGTCCTCGGCGTCGTGCATTTCGCCAGCTTTTACCAGGCCATGGATCTGACCCGGCATATCGTCACGCTCGACCCAGACGCGGTTGAACTGGTGGACCGCACCATGATCGATCTGGCGCGCGGCAACTCGGCGTTCCGCCCGGTCGTCGCAAGGTTTCTCAACGGCGAACCCGCCGCCATCCTGCTGGTGGAATTCGCCGGTGAGGACAGGAACGCTCAGATCGTAAAACTTCAGCGCCTGACGCAGATGATGGGCGATCTCGGACATTCCGGGGCGGTGGTGGAGATCACCGACGCGGCGCTACAGAAGGAAATCTGGGAGGTGCGCAAGGCCGGGCTTAACATCATGATGTCGATGAAGGGCGACGGCAAGCCGGTGTCCTTCATCGAGGACTGCGCGGTGCCGCTCGAACACCTGGCGGAGTACACCGACAGGCTGACGAAAATCTTTGCCAAGTACGGCACCCACGGAACCTGGTACGCGCATGCGTCGGTGGGCACGTTGCACGTGCGCCCGATACTGGATATGCGGCGCGATGGCGCGGAAAAGATGCGCGCGATCGCGGAAGAAGCCTGTGCCATGGTCAGGGAGTTCAAAGGCGCGTTCTCGGGCGAGCACGGCGACGGACTGGTGCGCTCGGAGTGGATAGAGCCGATACTCGGGAGCCGATTGGGCGCTGCATTGACGCGGATCAAGGACCTCTTCGATCCGAAGGGCCTGATGAATCCGGGCAAAATCGTGCGGCCGACGAAGATGGACGACCGTTCGCTGTTCCGTTACGGGCCCGGTTACCGGGTCGAAAAGCTGGCGACCGCGCTCGACTGGTCGGAATGGGGCGGCTTCGGCCCGGCGGTGGAAATGTGCAATAACAACGGCCATTGCCGCAAGTTCGACGCCGGCACCATGTGCCCGTCGTTCCGCGTGACGCGCGATGAGCAGCACCTGACCCGCGGCCGCGCCAACACACTGCGGCTGGCGATTTCCGGACAGCTGGGCCGGGATGCCCTGACCGCGGATGCAATGCGCGAAACCATGGCGCTGTGCGTCAGTTGCAAGGGCTGCAAGCGCGAATGCCCGACCGGCGTGGACATGGCGCGCATGAAGATCGAGTTTCTGCATCACTACAACAAGCGCCACGGCCTCACCCTGCGACAGAGACTGATTGCGTGGCTGCCGCGGTACGCTCCGATTGCTTCGAAGTTCGCATCGTTGCTGAATCTGCGCGACGCGGTTCCCGGTCTTCCATGGTTGACCGAGAAACTGCTTGGCTTTAGCGCACAACGAAGCCTACCTCGGTGGAGTGCCCGGCTGTTTCTTGCTCCCTCTCCGCCTGCAGGGGGAGAGGGCCGGGGTGAGGTGGTCTTGCTGGTGGATACATTCAATCGTTACTTCGAACCCGAAAATGTCTATGCCGCGCTGGAGGTGCTGAAGGCCGCGGGCTACCAGGTCGAAATCGCTGCACCGCGCGGCGGCGGTCGCCCGCTTTGTTGTGGCCGCACATTTCTCGCCGCCGGCCT
>JBQTIV010000010.1:0-20661 GCA_052387775.1 Betaproteobacteria bacterium | reverse complement strand
TTGCGCAACGCGATTGCGACCGCGCGCTTGGCGGCGTCCTGGCCGATGATGTGTTTATCCAGTTCGTGGACGATTTCCTTTGGGGTCATGTGAGACATAGCAAAAGCGTGAGGAGTAAGGGGTTAGGAGTGAGGAGTAAAGGCCGGGTTGTTTCGGCAACCAGCCAGCGCCATCGAATTAATCAATATGCGCTTGGCCCTCGGGCAGAGGGCTGGGTTTACCCCTCACTCCTCTCTCCTCACCCCTCACGCCCTTCAATCAAGGGTTTCAATAACATGATTCTGGTTGGTGTAGATGCAGATATCGCCGGCGATGGTCAGCGATTTCTTGACGATGTCCTGCGGCGACAATTCGGTATTCTCGAGCAGCCCGCGGGCGGCGGCCTGGGCGTAGGGGCCGCCGCTGCCGATGGCCACCAGTCCCAGCTCCGGTTCGAGTACATCGCCATTACCGGTGACGATCAGCGAGGTTTCGCGATCCGCCACCGCCAGCATCGCTTCGAGACGGCGCAAAATGCGGTCACTGCGCCAATCCTTGGCCAGTTCCACCGCGGAACGGAGCAAATTGCCCTGGTGCTTTTCGAGTTTCGCCTCGAAGCGCTCGAACAGCGTGAAGGCGTCCGCGGTACCGCCGGCGAAACCGGCGAGGATGCGCTCCTGGAAAAGGCGCCGAACCTTGCGCGCGCTGGCCTTGAGCACGACATTGCCGATGGTCACCTGTCCGTCGCCGCCGAGTGCGACGCTCTTTCCGCGGCGCACCGACACGATCGTCGTGCCGTGGATGTTCTCACTCATAAGGATCCGAATCGGATGTAGTGAAGGTGCGTGCTCGTGAAGCTTGGTAATAACAGCAAGAAAGTGATTGTACTGGAGACTATCACGCTGAGGCGGTAGACGCGCGGCCACGCTCAGCGGCGGAAAACGCGATTCCCACCGCAGCCATGGCCCAGACGATGATCGCTCCGGTAGGCAGATCGAATACGATCGAGGCGATCAAACCGGAGAGATATCCCAGTGCGCCGACGGCGTAGGCCTTGGCCAGCCGCAGTCGGCTGGCATTGCGCGTAGCGAGCGCCGGGATGATCAGGCTGCTGAACACCAGGTAAATGCCGACTATCTGCACCGACGCGGTCACGGCAAGGCCGAACAGAAGGTAGAAACCAACGCGACCGAGACGTGACATGCCGATGCCGAACCACGCGACCAGGATGATGACGGTCAATGCCGCAACGACTGCCAGCTGTTGAAAGCCGACCCAGAGAATCTGTCCGACCAGCATATCCTTCAGGTGTTCGCCCGCCTGCGGATTCCCCGCCAACAGCAGAATCTCCAGCGTTGCCGCCAACACGAACGCCGAGCCGATGATCGCCTCCTGAACGGCAGGCCAGCGCCTCTCGGTCCAGGTCAGGAGCAACGCGCCGAGGAACGCCGCCGACAGCGCAGACACCTGCACCGCAAGTACTTGCTCCTCAAAGCCGAAAAACGCCGCCGCGATGACGCCTACGCCGGCAATCTGCGCGATCGCAATGTCGATGAAAACGATACCCCGGTTCAAAACCTGGATTCCCAGCGGCACATGGGTGGCGGTGACCAGTAATCCGGCGATGAATGCGGGAAGCAGGATGCTCAATTCGAGGTTGCCCATGCTATTTTTTTACCTTCTTCAAACGGGCAATGGTGTCATCGAACAGGCCGAACAAGTCCTTCGCTTCCGGAGTCCCGCCCACCGTGTAGGGCAGTTCGACCAGCGGAATCCGGGTCTTCTCCGATAGCCACGCCGCGGCCTTGGGATCCTGGTACGCCGAACGCACTATCACGTCTGCGGCGCCCCCCTGCAAACGCCCGACCAGATCGGAAAGATGACCCGCGCTGGGCGGAATTCCCGGTTTGGGTTCGATATTCATGACTTCCACCATTCCCAGCCAATGAATCAGGTAAACGGAGTCTTTATGATTCGGAACGACGCGCATGCCTTTGAGCGGGAGCGCGTCTTTCTCCCAGCGCGCAAGAGCCTGTAGCCATCGGGCCTGAAAGTCCTTGCCGCGCGCTTCGAAATACGCGGCGTTGGCAGAATCAGTCTGCTGCAGACGCTGCGTAAGTATCGTGGCGACTTTCGCGATGTTGTTCGGGTCGAGCTGGATGTGCGGGTTGCCGGCAGGGTGAACGTCGCCCTCTGCGCGATCCAGCCGCGTCGGCACTTCCAGCCGGTCCACCAATTCCGCCGCGGCGATGTAACCTGGCCGGCCGGATTGGACTTTCTGATTTCCGGCAGTCTGCAGCAGCACCGGCAGCCAGCCGACTTCGAGTTCGGCTCCGGTGCAGATCGCGAGGTCGGCGTTGCGCATGCGGGCGACCAGGCTGGGCCGGGCCTCTATGCGATGCGGGTCCTGCAATGCGCTGGAGGCCTGGTAAACCGACACTTTGTCGCCGCCCAGCTCGTTCGCCAGCGCTGCCCACTCGGGCACACAAGCGAATACGTTGACCACGGCGAAAACCGGGGAGCACGCAAGCGAAAACGCTGCGGCGCCCGCCAAAGTCAGCCATTTGTTCATTTCAGCGTCCTTTCTTATCTGATGCGCGTCAATGCGCATGGTGTGTCGTCGGGAATTGCACGCCGGATCAGAATTTGTGTGCGCCGTGCGCACCGAGACTCATGACGTATTGCAGGAAGACCTGGTTATCGGCTTCATTGAATCTGGCCTCGTCCCGCGCGAACTGCAACCGGAAGCGCGAGAACTCCGACGGCGAGAAGTCGACCATCACGGTCGTGCGTTTCGGATCGTTCTGCGCCAGCAGCGGGAAGTCTGCGGCGGTCAGCGTGCCGCTGGTCACCAGGCCGATATCCGCCGCGCCGCTGTCCAGTTCCTCGTAGCGCACACCCACGCGCCAGCGCGGCATGAACTGATAGGCACCCTGCAGATACCAGCCGGACTGTTTGCTTTGGTAGGAATCGGATAGCGGACCGCTGACCGCACCGGCCGCGTCGAAGGTCAGGCTGCCGTCCTCCTCGCGATGCAGGTACTCCGCCTGGAACTTGAAGTTGCGATCTACCGTATTGCCGTTGGGCGCCCATTTCCAGACGAAATCGACCCCCCACATCCTGCTGTCGCCGGTGAAAGCGTTGGTGACCGTGTTGCCCAGGGAATCCAGATCGTCATACGGCCGGTCCTGCGCATGCGTGAACCGGTAGGACGCGCCAAACCGGTAACTATTGCTGATGCCGACATCGTCGCCCACATGTGCGAGGACCATACCGGAGTTGACACCGTTCTTGTTGCGCTCGGAGCCAGGGAAGTTCGCACCGCGTCCTGTTTCCGCTCCGATTTCCAGAAATACCGGCGTAGGCGCCAGCCAGCGTGCCTGCAGTCCATCTTCCTTCAGTTGTCCGCCGAAAAACGCCTGGTATACCAGCGGCAAGTCGACAAAGTCCCAGGCGTGGGCGTGTATTTCGTTGAGATACCCGAACCCGGAGAGGAGGCGGCCAAACTTGACAGACACGCCGGGAACGAAGCCGCTGTTCAGCACGTAGCCTTCCTCCACCTCGACCTCGTTTTCCGGCGTGACTGCCATGACGAAGAACCCGGAGAAATAGGGGTCGATATTGGCCGACACCGTGAGTTCGGACTCGCCCAGATTGAAGCTGCGGCTGCCGGGACCGATTTCGTCCCCGCCGGGGATGAAGCCGCCGATTTGGTAGGTTTCCGGGTCTTGCTGCAGGTTGTTGAACTGGCCCCCCAAGATCAGCGAAATCGCGGGATTGAAGGCGTTCGCTGAGCCGGGCGCGGATCGAACCGGTGCCAAGGGCTTTGCCGAGTCCGCATCCTGTTCGGCTTTTTCCAGGCGTTGTTCGAGCGATTTGACGTCTTCCCGGATCTTCCGGATCTCCGCCTCGTCGGCAGCGATCGCCGGGGCGGGCACGACAATAGCAGCGGCAACAGCCGCCGCCAGGATGTTCTTCCTGAGCATGAATGTTTCTCCTCATAGCAAATCAATACGGCGCGCCGCGACGTTGTCGCGGGCGGATTCGACTTGCAGATCTAGAGGAGAACGGGAGGGGCGCGGCTGTGGAATGCGGCGACCTGGCGCGGACGGAAGAAGTACCGGGCTCCGCAAGGTTGCTGGAAGACCAGATCGAGTGAAAGGAACGCTGCGGTGCTTCCGGCTACCGCGTGAGTCAGTTTCTCGAAACTGACGCACTTACCGCACAGATTGGAGTGGGCGAGTTGTTCTTTGGCGGGCGGCGGCTTGCCCGTGTGGGAGACGCCATGCGCAAGCGCTGCGTGCTGCGCGGACAGCAGCAGCAGCGTCAACAGGCCGAAAAGGAGGCGTCGCAGTTTCACTTTGTCCTGGACCAAACGCCGCGCAGTGTAGCGCGTTGAACGGAAAATGTCAGGGCCCAGGTCTGGTCCGGCGACAACAAACCGATTTAAGGCAGTCAGATGCTGTTCGGGCACGCTCAAAAACTGAGCGTGTACCGCACAAAGATATCCTCGTCCCGGCGCGCGCGCGCGGCGCCCACGAGCATGTCCATCTCGTCGCGCCTGCGAAAACGTGTGGCCAGCGTGTGGTTCTTCACGATCTTCCATTCGTAGCGCAATTCGTAGAGGATCTCGTTGTTTCGGAAATCAGGCGAAATCAGCCACCCACCCTGCGCGCGTCCATATTGAAGCGCGAAACTATGACTCGGAAAGACATCCACAAAACTCAATTGAACCTGCCATGCGAGACCTCCGGTGTCTCCGTCAGCACCCGTGCCGATCGCTGCTTTTTTCGGCGTATTCGGCGCGTAACCCAGTTCAACACCCGCCAGCAGCTTTGTTCCCTTCTTAAAGAGCGGCCATTGCGCAGCCAGACGCGAGACGAAAGCGATGTAGTCCTCCACCGGCCCGCTCGCGGAGCCCTCCGTCATAAGCGAACTTGGAAGGTAACTCACATCAAATGCCCGTTGTACGATCGCACCGTATGCCTCGTTGCTTTCCAGTGCCCCGAAGTAGCTGATCCGGCTGTCGTCGTCGGCAAATGACAGCGGAGGCAGCCGAACATTAGTCGCACCGGCTTCAAGATTGCGCTGAAATATCAAATGCCAATTCCAGCCACCGTCGGTCCGGTACGTTGTGTACGCACCGTCGGTCCAGGTTATGTCGGTGTTGGGACTGTCGCAGCGATCAAGCGATCCGCCAGACACGCCGGCGAGTTCGAAGCAAGTCTGTAAGCGGCCGACCTCGATTCGCCATTGAGGGCCCGGCCTGAGCGAAATGAACAATTGGTCGATGGTCGCGTCGCCTGCGCGCAGCCCGTCGGTGTCAGGGATGGTCGTGAAGATCTTGAAATAGTTGTGATTGTCATACGTCGAATAGCGGCCCGCCACGCGCGCCCGAGCGGACACGGTGTCGGTCGGCGTCCACTCCAGGCCGGTACGTACTCGCCCGAGCATCTGGTCGGTGGAATCCTCGGAGCCATCCCGATCAGTCCGTTGTGAACCGTAATAGCCACCACGAACATCGCCCACAACCGCCAGCTCGTCGGAAACGTCGATTGCGCCGGTTGCCGCGTTCGTGCTCAGCAGTATCGCGAAAGTCGCGATCAGGCAATGCTGGCAGATTGCGCGGGACAAACTACTTCAAATCCCCGTAAGAGAAGTCATCGAACGCCGTCACGCTGTCCGCCTTTGTCCAGACGCCCACTTGCCCGACACCGGAGATGTGATCGTCGCGAACGTCGATGTAAGTTGTTCCGTTGAGAATAACCTTGATTTGCCCGCCTTCGAACTCGACCCGGAGCGTGTTCCATTGGTCGGCAGGTACCGGCGCGTCGACGTACTGGATGGTCCGCCGCAATCCGAGCCACATGTAGTAAAGAGAAACGTTGTTCTCCAGCGCGTTGGCGCGCGCCACGTAATACGACCGCGGGCCGGTGAAACGCCAGACGACACCGCCGGCCTGATCTTCGCGCCCGGCGATCGACTTGAACTTCACTTCCGCAAATCCATCCTTTAAGTACGTCCCGTTCTTTATGCACCACGGGAACGTTCCCTGTCCCGATTGCTTGAGAACATTAGGTTTGCTTGGAGCCGTCTCGTCAGGTTCCACCAGCCATTTCGGATCGCCCCGTCCGCTCACTCCGCACTGCCAGCCGGAAGGTTCTTCCCCCGCAGCGAGCGCATCGAAATTCTCGGCCGCTGCGAGGGCCAGCGAGGAAGCCGCAACCATCGCTACCGCAACAAAAAGCCGCTTCATTCGGCTCCTCAATCCAGGCGTTGCGTGTCAAGCGCGGTACGCAGCGTGCGCGCGAGCTGCGCGGTCGGCCCGATGCCCCAGTAGTGCAGGAACACCATGCGCGGATTTTCGAAGGTCATGTGATTGTGGATGGCGACAATGTTGATGCGGCCTGCGCGCAACGCTTTAAGAACGTCTTGTACCTCTGACTCAAGCATCGCGAAATCGCCGTCAACCACAGCCAGCTCGTCGCTGCCCGCAAAAGCGGCCCAGGTGTTGACCCCCATCTCCTTGCCGATTTTGTGCCCGCCCATGTCGACGGTTCGACCAATCACGATCTTGTACACACCGTCCTTGAGTGAGCCCGGCGTGCCGACGATCTCCGCTATGCGCTTGCCGTCGAGCGACGTCTGTGCGGGGTCGATTTGCGCGAAAGGCAGCTTCGGTTCGTCCTGGATGACCGCTTTCAGTTTGTCGAAAACCTTACCGACTGCTCCTGCGAGTTTTTCCCCTTCCCCCATCCCGCCGATATGCATGAACATCACTTTCGGGTTGTCCCACAGAAAGTGATTGTGGAGCGCAGTGACGTCGAGGCCGTTGTCGAGCGCCACGCTCATCACCGGATTGACCTCAGACTCCAGCATCACGATGTCGCCCATCACCATGGTGTGATCGCCTGCCCGGGTAAATGCAGCCCAGGCGGTCAAACCCAGCTCGGGGTTCAAGCGCACGCCCGCCACCGGCGCCTTGATGTCGGTACGCGGGAAGGTAACTTTGAACACGCCCTCCGAATCGTTGAATTTGCCTTTGAGCCCGATCAATGCCTCGACGCTGGAAAGATCGAGCTCCGCCGCCGTCACCGGCAACGCGACCCCAACCACCAGCGTTAAACAGGCGTACTTGAGCCACGTCTTCATTCCAACCTCCACACTGGATAAAAATACTCAACGGCCCCCGCGTACGCGCTGACCGGTGACCATATCGATGTCGAGCTCGACGACCTTGCCTTTGTCAGCAACCAGGACCACAGCAACCGGGTGCTTTCCAAGCACCGCAGGCGTAACCGAGAACACCGCGCCTTTGTGTCGCTTCTGCGCCATCGTAACGATGTCCGCAAGTGTGAAATGCGAGACCGACATGAGCGTCAAATGTTCCGAAGCGCGCGCGACGTGGGGTATGTCCTTAAACACCTCGGCCTGCGGTGCCCACGCTGTTGTTGTCGGGCTGCCGCTGAATTCCTTCAGCACGTTGTGCTCCGCATCCACCATCACACCCTTTTCCGCGGTGTACACGGAAAGCGAAAGCTTGTGGTTAACGTCGAACTCGAACTTGGCCGAGATCGCCGCTGCTTCACCTTTGCCGACAAGGCGCAGGCCCTCCAGCAGCGAGACCTTGCTGCCCGACAGCGCTTGCACCAGTGCCGCAGTTTCCTGCTCGTCGTTGGTCTTCGCCGTTGCCGCCGGCGCGGTTACGACAATTGGGGACGCGAGTAACGCCAGCGCGGCGAAGCGCGCCACCAAGGATTGCCTAACGATTTTCATGCCCAGTCTCCTGTTGAAGTTGTCGTCCTGCCTCGTTTTGGAAGCAACTGGGCGACGGTCGAGATTAAGCTATCCTTTTGTTTATACATATGTTTCCAATCAGCCAAAGCTTGATTTGGAGGATTGTTGTAATTGATACTACTCGTCTGTTATATTTGAGACAACCGTGAACGCATCAAATCTCGACTCGTTGACCAACGAGTCACTGGCTGATCCCCCGCGCCCTGCCTGGCTCCTTTTCTTGCTTACTGTGCAGGGGCAGCAGAGCGCGTTGCGCATGCGAGTGTGGCGAGCCTTGAAGTCGCTCGGCACGGCAGTTCTGCGCGACGGCGTTTACTTGTTGCCGAACCGCCCGGCGTTCTTCGAATCGCTGCGCGCCCTTGTGAACGAGGTTGCTGCCGCAGGCGGCAGCGCGCAACTTCTGGAACTGGACGCGCGCGACGCGCATCAGCAGCAGGAATTCGAAGCGCTGTTCGACCGTACCGCAGACTATGAAAAGCTGCTCGGGGACATCCGCGACACGCGCAAGACGCTGTCGAAGTTGGATGCCGGTGCAGTCAGCACAGTGGCCGGCCGGTTGCGTCGCGAAGTCGAGAACCTCGTCGCGGAGGATTTTTTCCCGGGACGTGCGGCATCGCAAACCACGCTGGCTCTCGAGGATTTCCTCGCCGACGCCAACGCCGTCCTTTCACCCGGCGAGCCGCACGCGGTGGAGGGGCGGATCGGCAAACTCGACGTTGCCCAATACCGCCGCCGTACCTGGGCTACGCGCAAGCGCCCGTGGGCCGACCGGCTGGCGAGCGCCTGGCTGATCCGCCACTTCATCGATCCGGGAGGACGCATTCTCTGGCTCGACAAGCCGGGCGACTGCCCGGAGGACGCGCTCGGTTTCGATTTCGACGGTGCCACGTTCACGCATGTCGGCAGCCGAGTGACGTTCGAAGTGCTGGCAACGAGTTTCGATCTCGATCACGATCCCGGCGTGGAAAAAATCGGCGCACTAATCCATTACCTCGATGTGGGCGGCGTCCCGGTGCCCGAGGCCGCCGGCTTCGAGGCCATCCTCCGTGGCGCATGGGCGACGTTCACCGACGACGACGAACTGCTGCACGAATCCGAGAAGTTGTTCAACTTCCTTCATGGCACGTTCGCCCGTCAGCGCTGATGCCGCGCCGGCCACGGTTCCCTTTTGCGGACCGGGCGGGCAGATTGCCGATATGCGAGTGGAACGGGTCGAGCGCTGTTCCAGAATCGGAAGATGCGCATGAAATGGATCACGCGTGAACGCCCGAAGATCGACCGGATAGCCTGTCCCTGGCTGATCGCGCGCTTCATCGATCCCGAACCCGAGTTCCTGTTCGTGTCGTCAGGGGACGTACTGCGCATTGCTGCCGAGGCCGGTGCTGTTCCTTACGACATTCCGGGCGTGGAACTTTCCCATGTCGGTGAGCTGTGCAGCTTCGATGCTTTTCTTTCCAGATACCATCTGGTCGATCCCGCACTGGCGCAGCTCGCGGTCATCGTTCGAGGCGCCGATACTGCGCGACTGGATCTCGCTCCGCAGGCCGCCGGGTTGCTGGCCCTCTCACTCGGGTTGTCGCACAGTTTTCCGGATGATCACGAAATGCTCGGTCACGGGTTGGTGATCTACGATGCGCTTTACGCATGGTGCCGCACTTGCCAGTCTGAAACCCACGGCTGGCCGCCGAAGACAACATAGTCGACCGCAGTTTTTATCCAGACCGTCAGTCGCAAATCCCGGTAGGGAGCGTGCCGGTCCCTCAGAGACCGCGCTTGATGAGATCTGGCCGCGGCGAACACCGAAGATTAGTCATCGGTGAAGCGCGGGTAACGTTGCAGAGCACACACTTGCTTTCGTGTTTCGTGGTTTGAACTCCCCTTCACCCTTCACCCCTCACCCCTCACCTATGTATCGTCCATGGCCAGTTCCTGAGGCAGGTGGCTGACGTCTCCCCAGGATTCGACCGTCCAGGCGCCGCCGCGGTGGCGCAGCACGTTAACCGACGCGTTGTAGATCGGGAAATCCCGCGGCGCGTTCAGCGGTAATGCGGTGGCGTGCCGGTATGCCGCATCGAGTACCCCGCCATGGGTAACCAGCAGAAGCCGGCTGCCCGTGTAGGTCATCAACAGATACTCGATCAGTCCAACCACCCGTCGCGAAAACTCGGCCAACCTTTCCCCGCCTTCGAGCGGCGCATCCGGGTGGCGTGCCTTGAACGCTTGCCACGCTTGTGGATGGCGCGTCGCCGCTTCCTCGCCCGTGAATCCCTGCAGAACTCCCAAGCGGCGTTCGCGCAGACGGGCGTCGCCAATAATGGCCTGTTTGGAGTAGCGCACGATCGCGCGCGCAGTCTGCAGCGCCCGTTCGAGATCGCTCGACAGGATGGAATCGAAGGCTTCGCCGCCCAGCCGCCGACCGATTGCCGCGGCCTGCGCAAACCCGGTTGCGCTCAACGGTATATCGAGATGGCCCTGAATCCGGCCTGCGGCGTTCCATTCCGTTTCGCCGTGGCGAACCAGGGTCAGTATGGTTTCCATCGCGGCGGAAACTCCTGGTAACGCGGCAATGCGTCGGTGATATCGAACCATGGTGCCTTCGAGCCCACGAACACGTGCATCCCCGGCTTCACTCCTGGATCGGTGTCGAGGCACCCCAAAGGCAATCCGTAAACGTCTGGGCGGGAGTCGAAGCGACTGAGCAGCGGCGAACCGCAGCGGCTGCAAAAGCCGCGATGATTGCCCGTCGAGGACTCAAACCAGGTAATCAGTTCCTCGCCGCTTACCCAGCGAAAATCCTTCGCACGGACCCCCGCGCGGGAACGGAACGCCGTGCCATGCGCCTTGCGGCACATCGAACAATGGCAGTTCAGCGCTCCTTTGAGTGGGCCGCTGATTTCGTAGCGCACGTTCCCGCACAGGCAGCTTCCATTCAGCATGGCACGACCTCCTTGTAACTCAGCCGATACGGCATAACAGCCCCTTCAGATACTCGCCTTCGGGAAATGCCAGCGACACCGGATGATCGGGCGCGGCGTGGAACTGTCCGACAATCTGCGCCTCGGCGCCCGCGTCAAGCGCTGCGCCGGCGACGATCTTGCGGAACAGGTCCGCCGACACACCTCCGGAGCACGAAAATGTCGCCAGCAGGCCGCCGGGACGCAGCAGTTTGAATGCAAGCAGGTTGATGTCCTTGTAGCCGCGCGCCGCGCGCTCCGCGGTCGCCGGCGTCGGCGCAAACTTGGGCGGATCGAGGACGATCAGGTCGAACTGACGTCCCTGATCGCGCAGCTTGCGCAGCAACTGGAACACGTCGGCTTCGATCCACTCGCAGCGATCCTCCGGCAGTCCGTTCATGCGCACATGTTCCTGCGCGAGCTGCAGTGCCTCCGCGGAGGAGTCCACCGAGGCCACCGATTTCGCGCCGTTCAACAGTGCGTGCATGGTGAAGGCGCCGGTGTAGCAGAAGCAATTCAACACATCCCGGCCGGCCGCAAGCTTGCCGACAAAGTGCCGGTTGTCGCGCTGGTCGAGATAGAAGCCGGTCTTGTGACCGCGCGCGACATCGACCTTGAATCTCGCGCCATTTTCCAGGATCTCCACCTGTGGGGGTTCCAATGTGCCGCGCACGACGCCGGTGCGGCATTCCAGTCCTTCCAGTTCGAGCACGTCCGCATCGGAGCGCTCGTAAAGCGCACGCGCGCCCGTCAGTTCATGCAGAGCTGCCGTGATCGGGTCACGCCAGCGATGGCAGCCTGCGCTCGAAATCTGCAATACCACCACGTCGGCGTAGCGGTCCGCGATCAGGCCCGGAAGGCCATCCGACTCGCCGTGGATCAGGCGTACTGCCCCGACCGCTTCCGTACCAAGCAGCGCCTCGCGCATCTGCATCGCCGTTGCGATTCTTTCCCGGAAAAAGCCCGCGTCGATGCGCGTGTCCTCGTGCCAATCCCAGACCCGCGCCGATATCTGCGACGCCGGGTTGTAGGCGGCGAGCGCGAGAAAGCGCCCGTCCTGCGCGACGATACGCACGGTGTCCCCCGCCACGGGAGTGCCCTCCACGCGCGCAATCGCACCGGAAAACACCCACGGATGCCGGCGCAGGAGGGACTTCTCCCTGCCTGGTTTCAGAAAGACTTTATGCATACTTCAAAAAGAATCGTGAACAACGGAGGACACAGAGGACACGGAGGAAAGACAAGTGCAACAAAAATGCTGGGGTTAAAAGCCTTTCAATGCTTGATGATCCGTCTCAGCGAATATTGGCGGCACAGGTTTACAAGCAGGCCCCTTCCAAACCCCAATTTGCTTTTCCTTGTTTTGTTTTTCTTCCGTGTCCTCTGTGTCCTCCGTGGTTCACGATTTCGAGGTTTTGCGTTTCGCGCGAGGATGTGCGGCGTCGTAGACCTTTGCCAAGTATTGAAAGTCGAGATGCGTATAGACCTGCGTGGTGGAGATGCTGGAGTGGCCCAGCATTTCCTGCACTGCGCGCAGGTCGCCGCTGGATTGCAGCACATGCGAGGCGAAAGAGTGGCGCAGCATGTGCGGATGAACGTGAGCGGGGAGCCCCTGCTTGATGCCCCAGGTTTTCAGGCGTTGCTGGATCGCGCGGGGCGTGATGGCGCCGCCGTTCTGACTGACGAACAGTGCGGTCTCATCTTGTTTCGCCAGCAACTCTCGTACGGTCATCCATGCTTTCAACGCCTGCAGTGCGTGGCTGCCGACCGGCACCACTCTGGTCTTGTTGCCCTTGCCGGTCACGCGCACCGTGGCATCGGCGAAACTGACGTCACCTGACTTCAGCGAGGTGAGTTCGGCAAGCCGCAGGCCCGAGGAATAGAACATCTCGAAAATCGCCCGGTCGCGTACCGCCAGCCTGTCGTCGCCGGCGATGCTGACAAGGCGCGTGGCTTCGTCTGGCGATAGCGCCTTTGGGAGCGACTTGGACGACTTGGGTGGCCGCACGCCCGTGCAGGGATTGCGGCTGAAGCCGTGATCGCGCGCGAGATAGTTGAAAAAACTGCGCCAGGCGGACAACAGGCGTGCCAGCGATCTTCCGCCAAGCCCGCGCCCGTGCAGTTGGGCCACGAAGCGGCGGATCTGGTAAATCTGCAGTTCCGCGAGCGGTGCCGTGCCCGCCAGTTCGAGAAGCGCACGCACGTCGTGCGCGTACGCATCGGCAGTGTGAGGCGACAAACGCCGTTCCTGCCGCAACTGGGACAGGAAACCGGCGAGGTACGGATGCTCGGGCTTGGTCGCCTCGGGCGGGGACCAGGTAACTTTTGCGCCGGCCATCTAGTGTCCTGTTCCGCTAATTCGTAGGACAGGTTTCCAATCATCGCAGCCAGTCCTATGATTTATTCGACAGCAATCCATCATCGATCGGAAAACCCGCGAAATCGGCGTCAGGCAAGGCGCGAGTCCTTGACAGTGGCGGGGGCCGGTGGAACGTGGAGCAGGGGCCCCGCTTGCGGGGATGCGACCGTCCAACCGGCCATTAGCGTGTCGACCACCGGCCTTACGCGTGTCTCCGCGGTCAGATCCCCGGAGGGGCCCCTCTTCCGCGCTCCGACACGCACGGCGAGGACTCGCAACACAGCATGGCGCCGAATCTCGTCGGGTTTTCAGCCACGAATTAACGGAACAGGACACTAAAGATATCTGCCCAGCCCGGTGCTGACCAATTCACCGAGACGCTTCAGGTACAGCGTGCCCATTTCGGGGTAGAAGCGCTGCGGGTCTTCGCTGGCGAGTATCAACAGACCGAAAACTTTGTCCGTCCGTAGCGGCACGTAGGCAAATGACTTCACGATGGTTTGGGCCTCGCCGAACCACTGCCCGCTTTCGAACATCGGTTTGCCGCTGCAATAAGGATGCTGGAGACTTTCGGCGAAAACCCGCACTTCCTGGCTTGCGGGTCCGAATTCCGCGAGAGTCGGGTGATCCATTTCGCTCCAAAGGCGAATGCATACATGCGGCACGGCAAAGTCTTCGCGCAGGTTGTAGTAAATCACCTTGAGCATCGTCTCGAGATCCGACGCCTTGATGAGCTCAATTACCGCGCGATGCACCCGCTCGCCTAAAACATCGTTTTCCTCGCCGAATTGCACCAACTCCCGCATTTTCGCCTCGAGGAACCTGGTCTTCTCGCGCAGGCTGACGATCTGCCGCTCGGAAAGCGGTATCGCTCTGCCATCATGCGGGTGCGGAACGTGGATTTCTGCCAGTACTTCGGCATGTTCTTCGAAGAACTCCGGGTGATCCTTCAAGTATCGGGCGACGTCTTCTGGCCTCATTCCGGGTCTTTCCTTACAGGATGATTTCACCTTCGTAGACGGTATCGGCCGGCCCGGTCATCATCACCGCATGGCCTTGCCCCCGCCAGGCAATTTCAAGTTTGCCGCCGCGGGTCTGTACTTCGACCGGGGAGTCGAGCAGGCCGCGCGCGATTCCCACCGCCACCGCGGCGCAGGCGCCGCTGCCGCAAGCAAGCGTTTCCCCGCTTCCGCGCTCGAAAACCCGCAGCCTGATGTGGTGCCGGTCGGCGATCTGCATGTAGCCTGCATTCACCCTTTGCGGAAAACGCGGATGCTCTTCGATCAGCGGCCCCTCGGTCAGCACCGGCGCGGTCTCTACGTCAGCCACCACCTGCACCGCATGCGGATTGCCCATGGATACTGCGCCGATGTCGATGGTCCTGCCGCCGACTACAAGGGCATAGCTTAGCGCGCAGCGATCGGCCAAAAACGGGATTTTCACCGGCTCGAATTCCGGCGTCCCCATCGCCACCGTTACCCGCCCGTCTTTCTCGAGCCGCGGCTCGATTACGCCCGAGCCGGTCTCTACCCGGATCGTGGACTTGCCGGACAGTCCCTTGTCGTGCACGTAGCGCACGAAGCAGCGCGCGCCGTTGCCGCATTGATTCACCTCGCCGCCGTCGGCGTTGAAGATGCGGTAGAAGAAGTCGGTTCCACGCGTGCGCGCCGGCTCGATCACCAGCAACTGGTCGAATCCAACGCCGAAGTTGCGATGCGCCAGCCTGCGGATAGCCTCCGCCCCCAGGCGCAGCGGTTCGCGGGTGGCATCGATGACCACGAAGTCGTTCCCGGCGCCCTGCATTTTGGTGAATTTGATTTTCACAAGGGGTGAGGGGTGAAAGGCGAGAGGTGATTAAGCGATTAAGTGATTGAGTGATTGAGTGACTGGTTTCGATCACCTAATTACTGAATCACCCAATCACCGATTCTTGGCATCACGCCTTACTTCTTTTGCCATCACGTAATCGTCCATATAGAAACCACCGCCGATGTCCGTCTTTACCCTGTCGATCACTTCAAACCCGAGGTGCCGGTATGTCGCTATCGCGTCGAAGTTGTTCCTGTTGACCTGCAGGTACACCTGATCGCAGCCCTGGGCGCGTGCTGCCTGCTCGACGTGCCGGACCAGCGCGGCTCCACAACCCCTGCCGCGGAACAGGCCGTGTACATACAGTTTGTCGAGCTTTACCGCGCGCCGCGCACTATGCGCCTCGCAAGAGGCAAATCCGCCGAGTTTGCCGTTCACCAGCAGCTTGACCCACTTCGCCGCACCGCTCTCGATCTCGGCGCGAATCGTGTCAGGCGAGTACCGCTGCTCGAGCATGTATTCTATCTGCTTGACCGTGATGATACCGGGGTAGTGCTGGTGCCAGATTGTGCGCGCCAGCGCGGTGAGCGGTTTGATGTCCGCAGCCACGACCGGCGAAATCTGGCAGTCGTCCAGCACGGCGGGCATCACGATCCGGGAACGCCGGAGCCATTGCCGGCGTTTTGGTTCATTTCAATAGATCCTCGTTTCACCTTCCGGGCGCGTTTTGAAGCGCTTGTGCACCCAGTAATACTGCTCGGGCATCTCCAGGACCCGCTCCTCGATGAACGCATTCATGCGGCGTGTGTCGGCCTCCACGCTCTCTCCGGGAAAATTCTCCCAGGCCGGATACATGCGCAGCACGTAGCCTTCGCTGCCGGGCAACTGGCGCACCACCAGCGGCACAATCACCGCGTCGGCAAGCCGGGCGAGCCGCGACAGCGCGGTGACCGTCGCCGCTTGAACGCCGAAGAACGGCACGAATATGGCGTCGCGCGAACCGAGATCGAGGTCGGGCAGAGTCACCAATACCAGACCGTCCTTGAACCCACGCAGCAGCGTCTTGACGCTGTCCCGCCGCCCCACCATGCGCGTGCCCGGAAAGCGGCTGCGCATCCGCACCAGGAATTCGTCGAAGACTCGGTTTTTTTGGTGGCTGTAAAGCGCCATGCCCTTGTAGTCCATCGACACGCGCAGTCCCGCCATCTCGAGGCCGACGAAATGCGGCACCAGGAAGATGATGCGCCGGGTGCCGTGGGCGCGTGCGTGCTCGGCGCCTTCGACGCGCACAATGCGCCGAATGCGCTCTTCGGAACCCCACCAGACGATACCCGCCTCAAATAGACCTCTGCCGATGGCGCGGAAATGAGCCCGCAACACGGCCTCGCGACGCGCTTTGTCCCATCCCGGAAAACATAGCGCCAGATTTGTTCGTGCCACTTCACGCCGCTCGCTACCGAAGGTCATGAATGCGACGCCGGCGAACGCCCCGATCCGCGCCAGAACTGCGAGGGGCAGAAAGTGCAGCAGCCAAAACACGCCAATGGCGAGGCGGGTCAGCATCAGCCCTGTGTGCCTTTTGTAATGGTGCCCGCGTCAGAAGGCGTGGCGCCCGCCGGCGCCTTATAGCGGTTGTAACTCCACAGATACTGCGCGGGACAGCTGCGGACCCACTGCTCGATCGCCGCATTGAGACCACGCACGCCCTGTTGGCCCGATAGGGCAGTTTCCAGGAGCGCGAAATCAAGCGAATAACCGCGCCCATTTGGCAGGCGTTGCGCAGCGGTCATGATGACTGCCGCGCCGGTGGCTTCAACGAGTCTTCCAACAAGGGTCATGGTAAACGCCGGACGCCCGAAGAAATCCGCCCACGCACCCTCGCCGACACCGGGCACCTGATCCGGCAGGATACCGATCGCTTCGTTGCGGCGGAGAGCCTTGAGTAGTCGGCGAACACCCGTGAGGCTGACCGGCGCCAGGTGCACGCTGTCGCGGCCGCGCCCAATTTCGATGAGTGGCTGCAGGCTTTGCATCTTCGGCGGCCGGTACAGCACGGTGATCGGTTTGCGTTGTGCCAACCACAAGGCGGCAACGTCGAAGCAGCCAAGATGCGGCGTCAGGTAGATGATCCCCTTGCCCCGCCGTTCCGCTTCCTCGACCAGCGACAGCGACTGAACGGAGGCGACCAGAGTGCGCGCTTCAGACACCGGGCGAAACCACACTGGTATCAACTCGGCTGCGGCCTTGCCGGATTCGGCAACGTTCTCGCGGAGCAGGCGCTGGTACTCGGCTTCATCGTGCCAGACACCGCTCTGCAGCAGGTTCTCGCGCAGACGCGAGGCATACGAGGGGGACAGGAAATAGACGATCCAACCGATAGCGGCGCCTACCGAGTGAGTCCACGACAGCGGTGCTCGGGCAAGCAGGCGCATCAAGCCTATGAGCATGAACTTATTCGGATTCTCGCTTTGTTCTTTTGACGTGTTTTTGTTATCCTGACCAAATCCCGGATCGATTGCAAAGCTTACGAATGAGCGATTTTCTGTTTACGTCCGAGTCGGTATCGGAAGGTCATCCCGACAAAGTAGCCGACCAGATTTCCGACGCAGTTCTCGATGCCATCTTAACCCAGGACAAGTATGCCCGCGTTGCTGCAGAGACGCTGGTCAATACCGGTCTGGTGGTGATGGCTGGTGAAATCACCACTAATGCAGTGGTGGATTTCCAGCAGGTAGCGCGCGAAACCATCAAGCGCATCGGCTATGACAACACCGACTACGGCATCGACTACAGGGGTTGCGCGGTGCTGGTGGCGTACGACAAACAGTCACCCGACATCGCGCAAGGCGTCGATGGCCGTGGGCTCGACCCCGAACAAGGGGCCGGCGACCAGGGATTGATGTTCGGCTACGCCTGCGACGAGACCCCGGTGCTGATGCCGCTGGCGATTCATCTCGCGCACCGACTGGTGGAGCGCCAGTCCGAATTGCGCCGCGACGGCCGCCTGCCGTGGCTGCGACCCGATGCCAAATCGCAGGTGACGATCCGCTACGCAAACGGCAAGCCCGACTCGATCGAGACTGTGGTGCTATCCACACAGCATGCCCCCGAGATGCAGCACAAGCAGATCGAGGAGGCGGTGATCGAGAACATCATCAAGCCGGTGCTGCCGAAGGCCATGATCAAGGGCAACGTGCGTTACCTGGTCAACCCTACGGGCAAGTTTGTCATCGGTGGCCCGCACGGCGACTGCGGCCTCACCGGACGCAAGATCATCGTGGACACCTATGGCGGTGCCGCTCACCACGGTGGTGGCGCCTTTTCCGGCAAGGATCCCTCGAAGGTCGACCGCTCGGCCGCGTACGCCGCGCGTTATGTAGCGAAGAACGTCGTTGCGGCGGGGCTGGCCAGCAAGTGCGAAGTCCAGGTGTCCTACGCGATCGGCGTGGCAAAACCCACCAGCGTGACGGTCACCACCTTCGGCACCGGGAAGATTTCCGACGAGAAGATCGGCCAATTGATTGCCAAGCATTTCGACTTGCGTCCCAGGGGAATCATCCAGATGCTTGATCTGCTGCGCCCGATCTACGAAAAGACCGCGGCCTACGGCCATTTCGGTCGGGATGAACCGGAATTTACGTGGGAAAATCTCGATAAAGTCGAGCTGCTAAAAGCGGAGGCCGGCGTCAAGAGGGCCGCAGCGTAACGAGCGACGGTCGAGATTTCAGTGCAGACTCACGTTTGCGAGGCCAACGTGATGTCGGAGCTAAAACTTGGACAAAGCGGAAGCCTTGAAAGCGGATGCGGGGCTGAAACAAACTGCAGCGGCCTGAGCGGCCGCACCAGAAGCGTTGACGCAGAGGCCGCGGAGAAAGGCAAAGAGAACGCAGAGAAGGGCTTGAACGGGATTTATATAGGGGGGATCGCACAGTGCGGTCCCTTTTGCTTGTTGGTGTTCCGCATACTCGCCCGCGGCGGCCTGACCGGCCGCCAAAGGAGCGTTGACCCAAAGGATGCAAAGGAAAACAAGACGGAAAGATGCGGGGAGAACCGGTAAATGCGCTCTCCCCTTGATCTAAACCCGTTCCAGCCTCACGCTGCGTCCTCCGTTTTTCCTTGCGCCCTCTGCGTCTACGCCCTTTCTTTTGGCTCACGGGGCCGCTTTTCAGGACGCCCCTGCCGGCCTATAATTCGCCCCTGCTGAGGAGCGTTGCGACCCGCCCCACGAGGACAGGCCAGGCTCAGCAAGGAAATAACGGCGCTCACAAACCTTTGATTGGTTTGGAGCGCCGTTGTCATTTCGGCGCTCCGTTTTGACTAGGAGAGTGTCGATGTCTGCCGTTCCGAATTCAATGAAATCCGCCGATTTCCACGTCGCCAACATGGCGCTCGCCGACTGGGGCCGCAAGGAAATCCGCATTGCCGAAACGGAGATGCCCGGGCTAATGGCAATCCGCGAGGAGTACGCCTCGACTCAGCCGCTGCGCGGCGCGCGCATCACCGGGTCGCTGCACATGACCATCCAGACCGCGGTGCTGATCGAGACGCTGCAGGCACTCGGTGCCCGGGTGCGCTGGGCCTCGTGCAACATTTACTCCACCCAGGACCACGCGGCCGCGGCCATCGCCACCACTGGCACGCCGGTGTTTGCGCACAAAGGCGAATCGTTGGCGGAATACTGGGACTACACACACCGCATTTTCGAATGGCCGGACGGCGGATTTTCGAACATGATCCTCGACGACGGCGGCGACGCGACTCTGCTTCTGCACGTGGGCATACGTGCCGAGACCGATTCATCGGTGCTGAAGAATCCGGGCAGCGATGAAGAGACCGTCCTGTATGCCGCCATCAAGGCGAGGCTCGCCCGCGACCCGAAGTGGTACTCCACGCGACTCGGGCACATCAAGGGCGTGACCGAGGAAACCACCACAGGTGTCAAGCGCCTGTACCAGATGGCCAAGGAAGGGCTGCTCAAGTTCCCGGCGATCAACGTCAACGACTCGGTCACCAAGTCCAAGTTCGACAATCTCTACGGCTGCCGGGAGTCGCTGGTTGACGGCATCAAACGCGCCACGGATGTCATGATCGCCGGCAAGATCGCGGTGATCGCGGGCTACGGCGACGTGGGCAAGGGCTCGGCGCAGGCGTTGCGCGCGCTTTCGGCGCAGGTGTGGGTGACGGAAATCGACCCGATCTGCGCGTTGCAGGCGGCGATGGAGGGCTATCGCGTGGTGACCATGGACTATGCCGCGGACAAGGCCGACATTTTCGTCACCGCCACCGGCAATTTCCACGTGATCACGCATGGTCACATGAAAAAGATGAAGGACCAGGCGATCGTCTGCAACATCGGCCATTTCGACAACGAAATCGATGTCGCCGCGCTCAAGAAGTACACCTGGGAGAACATCAAGCCGCAGGTGGACCACGTCATATTCCCGGACGGCAAGCGCATCATCCTGCTGGCCGAGGGGCGGCTGGTCAATCTCGGCTGCGCCACCGGGCATCCGAGCTACGTGATGTCCTCGTCATTCGCGAACCAGACCATCGCGCAGATCGAGCTGTTCAACAATCCCGACAAGTACCCGGTGGGCGTGTACGTCCTGCCCAAGCACCTCGACGAGAAAGTCGCGCGGCTGCAATTGCGCAAACTGGCGGCGCGACTCACCGAGTTGACCGACGCGCAGGCGCGCTATATCGGCGTCGAGAAGGAAGGTCCGTACAAGCCGGAGCACTATCGTTACTAAGGGCGACGGCGTG
>JBQTIV010000009.1:0-22402 GCA_052387775.1 Betaproteobacteria bacterium | reverse complement strand
TTGCCCGGGGGGACCGTGGGCGGCCTTGGGGTTTCCCGCGTGGCGGATTGCCCCTCCCCGGGGCCCCCCTCGGCGCTCGCTGCTACACCGCTTTTATAGCGGGTCTTAACACCGGCTGACTCAGGCTTTCCAGTGCGGGGGATAGGTTTTGTCGAAGTATGGCAGCGCTTCGAAGCGTTTCATCCATGCTCCGAGCTTCGGTCCGATGGCGCCGCGCACATCGAGATCCGGCTTTTTCTTCTCCATGCGCAGGCCCAGCGCGATCAAGGGATAGAGCGTGATGTCCGCAGCGGAGAGTTCGCCAGCCAGATAATCAGCGGACATGTAAGCCTCGAAATTTCCAAGTTCCCTGCCCAGGGCCTTGCGCGCGGAAGCGATTTCGACGGCATCCCACTGGTCCGGCGGCGTGAACAGCACCTGGTCAACGAGCCGCTCCAGTGCGTGGGCGACGTACTCGTCCGCTTCACGCACTAGCCGCCGGACCAGCGCGCGCTGTCTGGTATTGCCGGGGAAGAGCTTCTTTCCCGAAGCGTACTGCTCGTCAAGGTATTCCACGATTGCGGCCGATTCGTAAAGGGACAGGTCGCCGTCGGTGATCGCAGGCACTTTGTGGCGGGGGTTGATCTTCAGGTACTCGGGCCTCTTGAGGTCGCCGGCCGAGAACGAGATAGTCTTCAATTCGTAGTCAACGGCCTTGTGTTCGAGCGCAAGCCAGACCCGCCAGGCATACGGTGAGCCGGAACCATAGTAGAAGTTCAGTGCCATGATGTTCCTGTGATCGGTGATGGGTGATGGGTGATGAGTGATGAGTGACTGGTACAAGCCCGGTTGGGCAGCGCGTACAATTTTGCCGTTGCCCCACACTGCGTCAATTGTGCCTCCAAGTGGACCCGATCGTCATCCAGTCAATGGCCAAATGGCCCAACGTACCCAATGTGTACGGGTGGTTGAGCCTGGATCGTCGAGGCAGTTGGCTGATCAAGGGCGAGCACATCGCCAACCCCGGTGTTGTTGCATTCATCGGCCGCAATTACGCCGCCGACGAGCAGGGGCGCTGGTTCTTCCAGAACGGACCCCAGCGGGTGTTCGTGACGCTGGAATACACGCCTTGGGTGATTGCCACCGCCGGCGCCGACGCCGCGTCGCTGCTCACGCATACGGGACAGGGGGTGGAGCGGGTCCGCGGCGCGTGGCTGGACGAAACAGGCTCGCTGTTGTTGCGCTGGAGCGGCGGGCCGGGGCTGGTTAGTGATCGCGACCTTGCCGGTGTCATGGCGTTGTTCACTGACGTTCACGGCAAGCCGATCGGCGACACCACGCTGGCAAGGGCTTTCGATGCCGAAGCACGTCGTCACGCCACGGGACTGTACTTCGATTACGCCGGCAACCGCGTCCCGG
Source organism: Betaproteobacteria bacterium (assembly GCA_052387775.1). Lineage (GTDB taxonomy): Bacteria > Pseudomonadota > Gammaproteobacteria > Burkholderiales > JACQAP01 > JACQAP01. The sequence goes on along the minus strand of JBQTIV010000009.1, from coordinate 21,004 downwards.
TCGGACGCATTCACGCCCGGGAGGTCGCTCAGAAATTCGGGTTCGAGCCTGCCCCCAGGCCGGCGCCCGGCGAACCGGAATGCTGAAAGGTCCAACAATTGGCTGGCCGTAGGCCAGCGATAGAATCGTTGACGCAGAGGTCGCAGAGAAGAGCGAGAAAGGTCGCAGAGGAAATCAGGACTTGGCAAGAAGCAGAATCTCGTCCCCACGGAAGGGCGATGGCATCTGTTCTGTACAGCTTATCTTGCTTTTCTTTCGCGTACCTTTGCGGCCTTTGCGTCTAGCGCGTTACGCCTTTGACCTTCACTCGTTTTTCCTCTGCGTCCTCTGCGTCAACGCTTCTGACGCCGGCCATCGGCCGGCTAGCCTTTTACCCGCTTCGAGGGGAAGGACTCGTCGACATTATCGCGGAAATAGCTGACGATCGACGGCGCGCTGATCAACCGCCGGTGCACTTCGGGCGCGACCCCGGTGTACTGATTGATGCGGCCGTCATTGAACTCCACTTCCAGCACCCGGCCGCGTTCGTCGTAACCGACTGCCCGGATCGAGCTCGAGTTCACTTTCTTTCTTTCCACGGGTTCGTTCCGACCAAAAGCCTTTCCGATATCAGGATCGGCGACCGGCTTTCTTTGCCTAGAAGATGTAGACAGTCAGCAGCAACAGGCCGTAGCCAACCATCAGGATGTAAACGTCGATCTGGTTCAGTATCTGCAGAACCGGGCCGGCGTAAGTTATGCCGCCGAGCGGCACAAAAAAACCGATCACTCCGACGATAAACAGCAACAGGCAGATAAAGCCTGCGTTTGTGCTTGGTGCTTTCATCGCTTTGCCCTTTCCGTCGATGGCGGCCATGCGGCTGCGTCGGACTGAAATAAAAGAGGAAGCAGATTCGATCCGCCCCCTCGTTCCATGAATTATCCGACTGATATCGTCTGTTCCAGACGGGTCCCGGTTGCCCTCTGCGGGCCCATTTCCGCCAAGACCATTGTTTGACCTTTGAAGTGCTTGGCGTATCGCTGTCAGTAACAATGCAATCACACTCTCGACCCGCATCGGGCCAAGAAGATTTGCGATGGTAACTTACATGGTCTCCCGTCTCTAGGTCGGCGGAGGTTTGCTTAAAGCTCCAACTCGACCGCGCCCTTGCGGGCCCGGCTATGTGCGCTGGAAGGCCAAAGCTCGCGGCTCAGTGTCTGGTATCCATCGCGGATGCAGACTGCCCGCGAGCATCTGGGAAGCTTAGTTAGGCCGGTTGCCGGCTACCGGAAACGGCCAGGCCGCCGGCGCGGAAACTGGCTTCGGCGCGGCCGGAGCTGCCATGGCAGCCGGCCTTGCCGCAGGCCTCTTCTTGCCCGCTTTCTTCTTCGCCTTCTTCTTCGCGGGCTTTCTGGCCTTCTTCGCCTTCTTTTTGGCTTTCTTTTTCGCCGTTTTCCTCTTCTTGCCGGAACGGCGCTTCGCCTTTTTGGCGGGCTTTTTCGCCCTCTTCTTAGCAGAACGCTTCTTGGACTTCTTCTTTGACGAGGACTTCTTCTTGGCTGACTTCTTCGCTGCCTTTCTTCTCTTCGCTGCCATTTAAGATCTCCTAATAAAAGTTAAACAACGGGTACTACCGGCACTTCGAAGAATGGATCTTCTCGGTGCCAACCGCCAATGCCCGGCCGCACGCCAATTTGGCCGTTTAGCCGTTCATCGGACAGTTCTGTTGGCCGCGGACGCAGGACTGCCGTGTCCGCAGCGCCATTCGTGAGAGTGGAAGTGGCCGGGAAAGGGATAACTCCCACATCGGCCAATTGCCGGAAACGAAGAGGAAAGGAAACCTTGGACCGGAGACCCATTGGTCCCAGCCTGGCGGTTTGCTCCTTGGAGAGTCTCCGCGCGTTTCGTAGTCGATTCGTGAACTGCTTGTGCGGTTTACCCATTCAGCCCTAACAGGTGCACGGCCGGGCCATTGGATCGGCCGGCGGCAGCGCGGATTTCACAGAAAACTGTCCGGTCCATGCATCAATCCCAGTTCAGGGCCCCGCCCGTTTGATACTCGATCACACGGGTTTCGAAGAAGTTCTTTTCCTTCTTCAGATCGACCATCTCCGACATCCACGGGAACGGATTGGTCGCCCCCGGAAACAGGGCATCAAGGCCAATCTGTTGCGCGCGGCGGTTGGCCACGAAACGCAGGTATTCCTTGAACATCGGCGCGTTCAGGCCCAACACGCCGCGCGGCATGGTGTCCTCAGCGTAGCGGTATTCGAGTTCCACGCCTCTCTGGATCAGGCCGCGGATCTCCTCGCGGAACTCCGCGGTCCACAGGTGGGGGTTTTCCATCTTGATCTGGTTGATCAGGTCGATGCCGAAATTGCAGTGCATGGACTCGTCGCGCAGGATGTACTGGTATTGTTCGGCGGCGCCCGTCATCTTGTTCTGGCGCCCCAGCGCCAGGATCTGGACAAAGCCGACGTAAAAGAACAGCCCCTCCATGATGCAGGCAAAAACGATCAGGCTCTTCAGGAGCTGCTGGTCGGACTCCGGGGTGCCGGTCTTGAATTCCGGGTCTGTCAACGTCTCGATGAACGGGATCAGGAACTCGTCCTTGTCGCGGATGCTGGAGACTTCGTGGTAGGCGTTAAAGATCTCGCCCTCGTCCAGCCCCAGGCTCTCGACGATGTACTGGTAAGCGTGGGTGTGGATCGCCTCTTCGAAGGCCTGGCGCAGCAGGTACTGCCGGCACTCCGGGGCGGTGATGTGCCGGTAGGTGCCGAGCACGATATTGTTGGCCGCCAGGCTGTCGGCGGTAACAAAGAAACCGAGGTTTCGCTTGATCACCAGGCGCTCATCCTCGGTCAACCCGTCCGGATCCTTCCAGGTGCCGATGTCCCGGCTCATATTGATTTCCTGGGGCATCCAGTGGTTGGCACAGCCAGACAGATACTTGTCCCAGGCCCACTTGTACTTGAACGGGACGAGTTGATTGACGTCGGCCTTGCCGTTTATGACGCGCTTGTCTTCAACGCGCACGCGACGCATCGCAACGTCCGCAGACGGACCGGATTCGGCAACGCGAGCCGGCGGAATGCTGCCCGCCAGCATGTTGCCAACGACGGGCTGCAGAACAGGCCCGCCGCTGTTCGGAATGTGATCCTCAAATTGAAGCATGCCTGGTTCCTTTATAAATGTTATCGGTGGAATGTCAAATACTTCTTTGATATTCGGTCGCGATGCGACCCCTTTTTATCCTTTGTCCGCGACGAAAATGAAATCCAGCGGCCCATCGCCCAGGAAAAGTTCAGCCTCTGAACTGCGGCTTCGCCGGCAACGCGAATCGCGTGATTTCGCTGCGGCTGCGCAGCAACCAGAACGTCAGGCGGCGCCGCGCCACGAACCGAAGACGGAGGGCGGGCCTCATTGGCAGGCCTCGCATTCTGGATTATCAATCGCACAAAACATCGCTCCCTCGTCCGCAGTCGCAGCGACGGCCAAACCGGCGCCTATGGTGCCGCCACCCGCGTGGACCGCGTTCAACTGGCCACCGCGGACAGTAGATTTTTCCGCCGAGGTCGCACCCAGCGTGCGCAGGTAATAAGTGGTCTTGAGTCCGCGCTTCCAGGCCAACTTGTAGGTATCGTCCAGCTTCTTGCCCGAGGCACCCGCCATATAGATGTTGAGCGACTGCGCCTGGTCTATCCACTTCTGCCGGCGCGCGCCCGCCTCCACGATCCATGCCGAGTCCACCTCGAACGCGGTGGCGTAGAGGTTGCGAACCTCCTGCGGGACGCGATCGATCTTGGCCAGGCTGCCGTCGAAATACTTGAGATCGGCGATCATGACCTCGTCCCACGCGTTGAGTTTCTTCAGGTCCCGGACCAGGTACTCGTTGGTGACTGTGAACTCGCCCGACAGGTTCGACTTGACGTACAGGTTCTGGTAGGTCGGCTCGATCGAGGCCGATACGCCGACGATATTGGCGATGGTTGCGGTCGGCGCGATCGCCAGGCAATTGGAATTGCGCATGCCGAACTGCTTGATGCGCGCTCGCAACGGTTCCCAGTTCATACTCGAAGAGGTGTCCACCTCGACGTAGCCTCCGCGCTCCTCGGCCAGCAGCTTGAGCGAGTCCTGCGGCAGGATGCCCCTGGACCACAGCGACCCTTCGTAAGTGGAATAACGGCCGCGCTCCTCGGCCAGTTCGGTCGAGGCCCAGTAGGCGTAGTAGGCCACGGCCTCCATGGAACTGTCGGCAAAGTTCACCGCCTCCTTGGAAGCGTAAGGCACGCGCATCTCGAGCAGGCACTCCTGAAAACCCATGATGCCCAGGCCGACCGGACGATGCTTGAAGTTGGCGTTACGCGCCTTGTTGACCGCGTAGTAGTTAACGTCGATCACGTTGTCGAGCATGCGCATGGCGGTGGACACCGTCTGCTTGAGCTTGTCGTGATCGAGCTTGCCGTCTTCCATGTGCGCGACCAGGTTGATCGAACCCAGGTTGCAGACCGCGATTTCGCTGTCGGAAGTGTTGAGCGTGATCTCGGTGCAGAGGTTGGAGCTGTGCACCACGCCAACGTGGCTTTGCGGACTGCGGATATTGCAGGGGTCCTTGAAGGTGATCCAGGGATGCCCGGTCTCGAACAGCATGGTCAGCATCTTGCGCCACAACGCCAAAGCCGGGATGCGCTTGAAGAGTTTGAGTTTGCCGGTCTGGGTCTCGCGCTCGTACTCGGTATAAGCCTTCTCGAATTCCCTGCCGACCTTGTCGTGAAGGTCGGGCACATCCGCGGGCGAAAACAGCGTCCACTCGCCGGCTTCCATGACCCGCTTCATGAGCAGGTCCGGAATCCAGTTGGCAGTGTTCATATCATGGGTGCGGCGGCGGTCATCCCCGGTGTTCTTGCGCAGTTCGAGGAACTCCTCGATGTCCAGGTGCCAGCTTTCGAGGTAGGAGCACACCGCTCCTCGCCTCTTGCCCCCTTGATTTACCGCGACTGCGGTGTCGTTTACTACCTTGAGGAATGGCACCACCCCCTGCGACTTGCCGTTGGTTCCCTTGATATGGGAGCCCAGCGCCCGAACCGGAGTCCAGTCATTGCCCAGGCCGCCGGCAAACTTCGAAAGCAGCGCGTTTTCCTTGATGGCATCGTAAATGCCTTCCAGGTCGTCCGATACCGTGGTCAGGTAGCAGCTGGAAAGTTGGGAGCGCTGCGTGCCGGAGTTGAACAGCGTCGGCGTCGAGGACATGAAGTCGAAGCGCGACAGCACGTTGTAAAACTCGATGGCGCGGGCTTCGCGCTCGACTTCGTTGATGGCGAGGCCCATCGCCACACGCATAAAAAAGGCCTGGGGAAGCTCGATGCGCTGACCGTGCACGTGCAGGAAGTAGCGGTCATAGAGCGTTTGCAGGCCCAAGTAACCGAATTTCAAATCATGGTTGGCGTCCAGCGCCGCCCCCAGCGCGCGCAGGTCGAAACGGCCGAGCCGCTCGTCGAGCAAACCAGCGTCGATTCCCCGCTTGATGAACCCGGGGAAGTATTCAGGGTAGCGGGAATGCATCTGCCCATGGGTAACTTCCTCGCCCAGGACCTCGTAGCGGACACTATTAAGTAAGAGGCGAGCGGTGACGTAGCTGTATGCCGGGTCCTTCTCGATCAGCGAGCGGGCTGCAAGGATGGCGCACTTGCGCACCTCGTCCATCGGCACGCCGTCGTACAGGTCCTTGAGCGTCATCTGCAGAATCACGGCGGGATCCACGGCGCGGCCGAGGTTCTCGCAGGAATCCGTGACCAGGCCAATCAACCGCTCCATGTCCAGCGGATGAGTCTGGCCGTGCTCGACGACGTTGATGGCGTGCGCCGTGGCGGCGGCTTGCGTCTCGCGATTCCTGGCGCGCTCGCGCGCCCGCTCCTCACGATACAACACGTAGGCGCGGGCCACTTCGTGCTCGCCCGAGCGCATGAGGGCGAGTTCGACCTGGTCCTGGATATCCTCGATGTGGAAGGTGCCGCCGTTTGGCTGGCGGCGGATCAGCGCGTTGACCACGGTTTCAGCAAGTTTCTCCACCAGCTCGCGCACACGAGCCGAAGCAGCACCTTGACCGCCGTTGACGGCCAGAAAAGCCTTGGTGACGGCAACCGAGATCTTGCCTGGTTCGAAGCCGACGACGGCGCCGTTGCGGCGGATGACCTTGTAGTGGGCGTAACGCTGCGGATCCGGGTCGGCCGCGCCCTCTTCCGTGGAGTACTTGCTTACCGGAACAGCCGCGGTCAGATTGGTGGCAAGTTGCATTTCTTCTCCCTCGAATATTCTTGTCGCCTGGAAGCAACAACCGGATGTGCGCCTGTCCAAAACCGCCGTTCGCCTGATACCACTATATGTTGTGCCTAGGATATGCCGACATGACTAATTCTAGTAGCACCACACTTCCTGTCAAGAATTTTTTGCATTTGGAAAACGCAATACTCGGCGGCGCAGTTGCAGCGCGCGCGATGTGACGAAACGCGTCAGCGATGGCACTGAAGTTGTCGGCGTGGAATACCTTCATAAGGACCATGACGCGTGACGATCGTGACGACGTGACGCGAGAGTCCGGCCGCAGCTCGGTGTAGCCGAGTGCTAGTTTTGGGGTTCGAATTTCCGATTCTTGCCGAGGCTCTTGCTCTTACCCGTTACCACCGTCACGCCGTCACGCGTCACGGCCTTTCCAGCAGCGCGCGGAAGCGCGCCCAGTCGAATTGCACTCCGGGATCGGTCTTGCGACCAGGCGGGGTGGCGATGTCGGAATGGCCGACGCAGTCCTGAATCGGGTAGGTGCGTTTGAGCGCCCTGGCCAGGTCCGCCAGCGGCGCGTATTGGGAATCGGCGAACGGCAGGTTCTCGGCGCCTTCGAGTTCGATGCCAACCGAGAAGTCGTTACAGCAGTTTCGGCCGCGCCACTCCGACTGTCCGGCATGCCAGGCACGCCGGCCGCAGGGGACCAACTGGATCAGTTCGCCATCGCGGCGTATCAGGAAGTGGCTGGAAACCCTGAGGCCCTGGATCTCGCGGTAGTAAGGGTGGGCAAGCGGGTCGAGGCGGTTGGTGAACAGTTCGACGATGCCGGGGCCGCCGAACTCGCCCGGCGGCAGGCTGATGCTGTGAATGACTAGAAGTTCGATGTTCGCGCCCGCCGGCCTGTCATCGCAGTTCGGAGAAGGCACGTAAGCCGCCGCGGAAAGCAGGCCGGAAGCGTCGAGTTTCCAGGAAGCCGCCCGTTTCGCGCCCCCCGCCTCTCGACTCACTAGTTCAGACCAAGCCGTTCCATTCTGTAACGCATGGAGCGGAAGGTGATACCGAGGAGTTTGGCGGCGGCGGTGCGGTTGTAGCGGGTTTTCTCCAGCGCTTCGAGGATGGCTTCCTTCTCGACCCGGTCGAGATAATCCTGCAGCGGCGCCTTGCCGTCGCCGCCACCGGTAGCAACAGCCTGCTCGGGCAGGTCGTGTGGGGTGAGTTGCAGGTCGTCGGCGGTGATCTTGGCGTCGCTGCACAACGCCATCGCGCGTTCCAGGACGTTTTCCAGTTCGCGCACATTGCCGGGGAAGTCGTAGCGCTTGAGTTCCTCCAGCGCCTCGCTGCTTACGTCCGGCTTCTTCGTCGCGGCATTGCGGGCCAGCTTGTCGAGAAGCGAGCCCACGAACTGCGGGATATCCTCGCGCATTTCGCGCAACGCCGGCATGCGCAATTCGATGACATTGAGCCGGTAATAGAGATCATGCCGGAACTTGCCCGCCTCGACGCATTCGCCGAGTTTCTGATGGGTGGCGCTCATGATGCGCACATCCACCGGCTCTTCCTGGGTGGAACCGACCTTGCGAACCTTCTTCTCCTGTATCGCGCGCAGGAGTTTCACCTGCATCGCCAACGGCAGGTCCGCCACTTCATCGAGAAACAGGGTGCCGCCATTGGCTGCCTGGAAAAAACCATCGCGATCGGCGTCCGCGCCGGTGAACGCTCCCTTGCGGTAACCGAAGAATTCGGACTCCATCAGGTTCTCCGGGATTGCCCCGCAATTGACGGGCATGAAGGGCTGGCTGCGGCGCACGCTCTTTTCGTGGATGAGCCGCGCCGCCAGCTCCTTGCCGCTGCCGGATTCGCCGCTGATGTGCACCGGCGCCTCACTGCGCGCCAGCTTCTCGATCAACTCGCGCACCTGCTGGATCGCACTCGACTCTCCGAGCAGCACATGCCCGGTAACGGCCTTGGCGGCGGAGACCTGCGGCAGCGACAGCGCGGATTTGACCAGCGTGCGCAACTGTTCCAGCGACACCGGCTTGGCCAGGTAATCGAAGGCGCCGGCCTTGAGCGCCGCGACTGCGTTCTCGGTATTGCCGTGGGCGGTAATTACTGCGACCGGCAGGTCGGAAACATTGTCGGAGATGAACTGCACCAGCTCCAGGCCCTCGCCGTCGGGAAGCCGCATGTCGGTGAGGCAAAGTTCGTAATTGCCGGACTGGACCTTCTCGATCGCCGACTTTACGGTGGTGGCACGGTCAACCTCCAGACCCATGCGCAGCAGGGTAAGCTCGATGAGCTCGAGGATGTCTTCCTCGTCGTCGACGATGAGCACTGAGCGGGTGTTGGCGCCCGCCTTCTGCTCCTTGCGTTTCACGCTCATGCTCCTCTACAGATCAGGGTGAACTCCGCGCCGGCCGGACGATCCACGAATTCGAGCGTGGCGCCATTGGCTTCACATATCTCCCGGGCAATATAGAGCCCGAGACCGGTGCCGCTGGAGGCCGTGGTGAAGAATGGCTCGAACAGATGCCCGTGCAACGCCTCCGCGACGCCGGGTCCGTCATCTATCACACTCAAGCCTATCGTACCCTGTCGCGGAGCCGGCCGCACGTGCAACAGTATGCTGCCGGGTTGTTTCCTGCAGTATCGCAGGGCATTGCGGCACAGGTTCCACATCACCTGGTTGAGGTGGCTGCGGTCGAAGGCCACTGTCGGATCTCCCACGATGTCGATGAGGATGATACCGCCGGGAATCTTCTCAATCTCGGAGAACTCGGAGACGAAAGTGCGCAGGTAATCGCCCAACCTGAATTGCTCGCGCGTAGCCTGGTCACGCCGGTTCAGCTTGAGAACGTCCTGCACCATCCGGTCCAGCCGCTGCGTGTTGTCGTGAATGATCTGCAGCATCCGCACATGTGATTTGCTGCGCAATCCCGTCTCCTCGAGCAACAACTCGGTAGCGTGGTTGATCGCCGAAAGGGGGTTCCTAATCTCGTGGGCGATATTGGCGGTCAGCCGGCCAAGCGAAGCCAGCTTCAACTGCTGCGCCTGCTGCTGGATGCGCGAGAGGTCCTCGAGGAAGATCACCACGCCCACGTTGCGGCTGATGCCCACCGGCACGAATCGGGCAGCAGTTGGTTTGTGGGTCAACACGGTGCGCAGCGGCTCGAAGTCAGCCTTTGGATCGCGGCGCCACTGCTCCAGGCGAGCGGCCAGATTGGGCGCATAGTCCCTGAGCAGCACCCCGCGCGGGCCGCCGCGCAACGGTCCCAGGATGGCTTCGGCGCGGGCGTTGATCTGGCGAATGGCGCCGTTCTCGTCCACCACCAGCACCCCGTCCTGCATGTCCTGGATCACCAGCTGATTCACCTGCGCCATGTTGGCAAGATCCACCTCGCGCTGTGCGGCTATCGCCTCGATCGCCACGGCGCGCTTGGCAAGTGAGTGCGCAAGCCAGCCGGTGGCGAAGAATCCAATGCACAACAGGCCGGCCTGCGCGAACTGGGACGTCGATCCGTCCTGGAACACCACTTGATAGGTGTGCTCCGCAAGCACGGCGATCGTCGCCAGCGCGGCGAAGAACAGTGTCAGACGCCCGCGGCTGATCAGGCCGACCGCGGCGAGCGATGCGAGCAACAGCAGCCCCAGGCCGCTGCCAACCCCGCCGCTCGCATGCATGAGCAGGACAATAAAGAGAATGTCCGCACAGATCTGCACCGTAAGTTGCACGGTGAAGTGCGGCTTGCGCGGAATAACCGCCGCAAACGACAGCAGGCTGAACAGGATGTACGCGATATTCGCGTACAGAAAGGTATTGCGGCTGTAGGAGCCGAAGGGGATGTTTTCGCCCAGTATCATCACCGACGCCATCAGCGTGATCGCTACGGCCAGGCGATAGACATTGAAATAGAACAGCGAGCGCCAGAATGCGTCCCCATACTTGCGGCGCTCGACCGACGGAAGCTCGGGAAAGGAGAAGATGCCGCTCATGGGTACAGCCACGCGCAGCTCAGCGGCCGCCTTCCCGGTCGGCCAGCTGGAGATGTTCCTTGCTGCAATAGATTTCACCGCGGGCGGTGACGGCTTCGCTCTTCGGCAGATGCACCCCGCAGATCCGGCAGCGCACCATGTCCTCTGCGTGTTTTGCCGCGGCTGCCGGCGGCGGGGTCGCCTCGACTCGCCTGCGATAGCTGCGCAGGAATAGATACACCACAATGAAGACGGCTATGACTAGGAGGAACTTGGCCACGCGGGCCCCGAAGTGGAGTGATGTGAAATGGTCGGGGTGAGAGGATTCGAACCTCCGACTCCTGCGTCCCGAACGCAGTACTCTACCAGGCTGAGCTACACCCCGACGGTGAGCCTCGTTAATGCTTCAGTAATTGCGGGTCACCGCAAAGGCCGTCAATTCTAGCAAACAATCCCTGTATTTAGAATGAGGCAGGCGGGCAATGGCTTCGCGCGCGCGCCGCGCCGAGTCTTGTGCCTGCCGGCGCGTGTATTCGAGCGCATCCGTGTCCTGCATCGCCCGCATCACCGGCCCGAAATCGCTCAGCCCGCCCTCGACGATAGCCTTGCGAATGAGCGCGCTTTGCGCGGCGGTGCCGTTGCGCATGGCGCGAATGAGCGGCAGCGTCGCCTTGCCTTCGGACAGGTCATCGCCAAGATTCTTTCCGGTGCGCGCGAGATCGCCCGAATAATCGAGAATGTCGTCGACCAGCTGGAATGCCGTGCCCAGGTGCATGCCATACTCCGCCAACTCATCCTCCTGCGTGCGCGGTACGCCGGCAAGGATGCCGCCCAAACGTCCGGCAGCCTCGAACAGCTTGGCCGTCTTCGAGCGAATCACGCGCAGATAATCCGCCTCCGTGACGTCGGCGTTGTGAACATGCAGCAATTGCATCACCTCGCCCTCGGCGATCGCATTGGTAGCATCGGCAAGCACCTCCATCACGCGCATGCTCTGCACCTGCACCATCATTTGAAAGGCGCGCGAGTAGAGAAAATCGCCCACCAGCACGGCGGCGGCATCGCCGAACGCGGAATTGGCGGTGTCGCGTCCGCGGCGCATCTGCGAGTCATCGACCACGTCGTCGTGTAAGAGCGTGGCGGTATGGATGAATTCGATCACCGCGGCCAACTGAAGGTGGTGCCCCCCGCTATATCCGCAGGCACCTGCCGCGAGGATGACCAGAGCAGGACGCAGTCGCTTGCCGCCGCCGCCTATGATGTAGTGCGCGACCTGGCGGACCAGCACGACTTCGGAATCCAGCCGGTTGCGGATGATCTCATCCACCGCCCGCAGGTCGGCGGCAATGAGATCGTTGATGAGGTGGGGCGTCACGTGGCGTTCCTGGAACGTGCAGAACCAAAGGTGCGCGATGGTAGGAAACGCAAAGCGCCAGTGTCAAGGATTCGATCACCCTGGATCGGACCATCGGTCCGTGTCCGTCGAACCTTCCATCGGCTTTACTAAGCCTTTCTTTTTATGTAGTATGCGCGGCTTTCCTCAAAAGCGTATCAAGGGCTCCATCATGTATGCGGTCATAAAAACCGGGGGCAAGCAATACCGTGTTGCGTCCGGTGAAAAAATTAAGATAGAACAGATACCTGCAGACGTGGGCAGCCAGGTTACGCTGGATCAGGTATTGATGATCGCCGATGGCGACAAGATCTCGATAGGGGCGCCTCTGGTGGCCGGCGCAACAGTTCAGGCGACGGTGGTCGCGCATGGACGCGGCGAGAAGGTGCACATCTTCAAATTGCGCCGGCGCAAGCACTATCGTAAACACGGCGGTCATCGGCAGAACTACACCGAGATCCAGATCGACAGAATCTCGGGCTAAGGAGCGGAGCAAATGGCACACAAAAAAGCAGGCGGGAGCTCGCGCAACGGCCGTGACTCCCAATCCAAGCGCCTTGGCGTGAAGCGCTATGGCGGCGAAGCCATCCCCGCAGGCAGCATCATCGTGCGTCAGCGCGGAACTCAGGTTCACGCCGGTCAAAATGTCGGCATGGGCAAGGATCACACCCTGTTTGCCAAGATCGACGGCAAAGTGATCTTCGCGGTGAAGGGCCCGGACAAGAGGAAAGTCGTCAGCGTCGTGCCGGCGTAAGGTTTCCCGTATCCAGCATGAAGCCCTATCGGATCCGGTAGGGCTTTTTTGTTTCTTGCTTGGCCACAGAGGACACCCCCCTCACCCCATCCCTCTCCCCGCAAAATCGGGTGGAGAGGGTGATGCAGACGCGCTGATCCACGGGCGCGTAGTTTTTCGGCACCCTCTCCAGCTTGCTGGAGAGGGCGGGGGGTGAGGCGATCTCCTCTGTGTCCTCTGTGGCTAAACTGTTTCTCATATGAAATTCGTAGACGAATCGACCATCGAAGTCCACGCCGGCAAGGGCGGGGATGGCATCGCCTCGTTCAGGCGCGAAAAGAATATTCCGCGGGGAGGGCCCGACGGTGGCGACGGCGGCCGCGGCGGCGGCATTCATGCGCTGGCCGATCGCAACATCAACACGCTGGTGGAGTACCGCTATGCGCGCATCCACCGTGCGCGCAACGGCGAGAAAGGCCAGGGTTCCGATTGTTACGGCAAGGCGGCCGACGACATCACGCTACGCGTGCCGGTGGGCACGGTCATCAGCGACCTCGCCAGCGGTGAAGTGCTCGCCGATCTGTCGGCCGACGGACAGACCGCCCTGCTCGCCAAGGGCGGCCAGGGAGGACTTGGCAATATCCATTTCAAATCGAGCACCAACCGCGCGCCGCGACAATGTACGCCGGGAGAGCCGGGCGAAAGCCGAACCCTGAAGCTGGAACTCAAGGTGCTCGCCGACGTCGGGCTTCTGGGTTTGCCAAACGCCGGCAAGTCCACTTTCATCCGCTCGGTTTCCGCCGCCCGCCCCAAGGTCGCTGACTATCCTTTTACGACGCTGCACCCGAACCTGGGCGTGGTGCGCGTGGACGAAAATCGCAGTTTCGTAGTCGCCGACATTCCCGGATTGATCGAGGGCGCGGCCGAAGGTGCCGGGCTCGGCCATCAGTTCCTGCGCCACCTGCAGCGCACACGCCTTTTGCTGCATCTCGTGGACCTGGCGCCGCTCGACGATGGCGCCGAGCCGGTGCACGACGCGCACGCTATCGTCGAGGAACTGCGCAAGTACGACGAGTCGCTCTATCGCAAACCGCGCTGGCTGGTGCTCAACAAGGCGGACCTGATCGCGCCAGAAGAGCGTGAGGAAAGAGCGCGGGAATTCCTGTCCGGCTATACCCGCGCCGTAGCCGCGCCCGAAAAAAGCTTTATCATCTCGGCTCTCACCGGAGAGGGTTGCCGCGCGCTGACCTACGCGATCATGGAACATCTTCAGCGCCATGCCCGTGTCGATCCGGCCGAAGCTGCCAAAGACACCGAATAACGTCACCGGGAACGCCACGCGCATCGAATGAAATCCGTCACCGCCGAAGCAAGACGCCTGGTCGTCAAGGTCGGCAGCAGCCTGGTCACCAATAAAGGCCAGGGACTGGACCACGCCGCGCTCGCGCGCTGGGCGGAGCAAATCGCGGCGCTCAGGCATCGCAAAAAGCAGGTCGTGCTGGTCTCCAGTGGTGCAGTCGCCGAGGGCATGAAGCGCCTCGGATGGAAGCGTCGCCCACACGCGCTGCACGAACAGCAGGCCGCCGCTGCAGTAGGACAGATGGGGCTGGTCGAGGCCTACGAGTCGTGCTTCCGCAAGCACGGAATGCACACTGCACAGGTGTTGCTGACCCACGAGGACCTGTCCCACCGCAAGCGCTACCTGAACGCACGCTCAACGCTGCGCACGCTGCTCGAGCTCAACGTCATTCCGATCATCAACGAGAACGACACCGTCGCGACCGAAGAGATTCGCTTCGGCGACAACGACACCCTGGCGGCGATGGTGACCAATCTCATCGAGGCCGACGCCCTGGTGATCCTCACCGACCAGCCCGGCCTGTACACCAAGGATCCGCGCCAGCACAAGGACGCGGAATTGATCGGTGAAGCCAGGGCCGACGATCCGGGCCTGGAAAAAATGGCGGGGGGCGTGGGCAGCCATCTCGGTAGCGGCGGCATGCTTACCAAGGTGCTTGCCGCCCGGCGCGCGGCCCGCAGTGGTGCTGCCACCATCATCGCTTCGGGACTGGAGCCGGATGTTCTGGTGCGACTCGCCGGGGGCGAAGCCATTGGCACCCAGTTGATCGCCGAGACCATGACGCTTGCCGCCCGCAAGCAATGGCTCGCCGATCATCTGCAGGTGCGCGGCAAACTCAAACTCGACGACGGCGCGGTGCGAGCACTGAAGGTGGACGGCAAGAGCCTGCTGCCGATCGGCGTATACGAACTGACCGGGGAATTCGAGCGCGGGGAAGTGGTCAGCTGCCTCGACCCGAAAGGCAACGAAATCGCCCGCGGGCTGGTGAACTACGGCGCGGCAGAAACCCGCCGAATCCTCAAAGCTCCCAGCCACGAAATCGAAGCGCGGCTCGGCTACGTAGACGAGCCAGAGCTGATCCATCGAGACAATTTGGTCTTGCTCTGAAGAGCAAGACCAAATTGCAGTGAAGGCTAACCTGCTCGCCAGTGGCGGTCAGGTTAAGCTCGCAGAGCATGCCGGAACTACAGCTTAGTCCTGCTTTGAAATCCTCAGAGCAGGAATCAGTTACGGGGGACACTCATGCGGCAAGGCCGCGTGATATGGGAGCCACAATCTTGTGCTTCTGAGGTTGCGGCGTAGGCTAACGTCTGCGTAGCCGACGCTAAGCACCGCAGGCGCGGCCGGAGTCATAACTTAGTCCTGCTCTGAGTTCCTCGTAGCAGGAATCAGTTACGGCGAACATTAATGCGGCTTTGCCGCGTTAGGTGGTAGCCACAAATTGGTCTTGCTCCAAAGGCCTACCGCTGCTTCAGATCGAAATTGTTCAGCGGCTCGCCTTGGAGCCTGACCACCAGGTCTTTCGCGTTTCGCCCTCCGACGGCCTCGCTGTCGCATAGATAGTCAGCCCATAGCGAGTAGCGGAAATTGCCTGTAATACTGCCAACGTCCTGCCACTTGGGTTCGCGGACGTTAGTCCATGTTCGGTCTCGCGTGCCGTACGCGTACACCTTGTACTCGGAGGTCTTGCAGCGCAGGCCTTCGTAGCTGACATTGGCCACACCGGAGGGCGACTTGATGACCGCGGTGTAACGCACCACCCAGTCCGCTCCCAGCGATACGGAATTGCGATCAACATGGAACCGGTTCTTCGAATACCCCCGCGGGCGGAATTCGATCAGGGCAGCATCATCCGGATAAGCGGGAAGGTTCAGCGCGTCTTCCTCGAATTTCTTTTTCTCCGGCACGCCGCCGATGTCCTCGTTCATGCCGCGCTGTGCGGACGCAGACTTTGCGCCGTTGTCGAACAACGCAAGTCCGAGCAACAGCACGGCCGCCGCCGCAAGCGGGCTCAGACCATTGCGATGTGATTTTTTCGGCGTCACAGACCTTCACCGTACACGTGCTCGCGGGTCAGCGGATAAGGCACCGTGCCGTCGGCGAGAGGCTTGGTCCCGAGAATCTGGAAGATCGAAATCCAGCCGCGGTCGAATGCATGCGCCGACCCCGCCATGTAGATGCGCCAGGTGCGGAAGCGTTTTTCGCCCACGATCCGCAGCGCCTCCTCCTGGCGCGCTTCCAGCCTGTTTACCCAGTGCCACAGCGTCTTCGCATAATGCGGCCGCAGGCACTCCACGTCCCAGGCCTCCAGCCCCTGTTGCGACATCGCGCCCAGGACCCGCGAGACATGCACAAGTTCGCCGCCGGGAAACACGTATTCCTCCACGAAATCGCCGATGCCGCTGCCCAGCTCGCCGTCCTCAAGCGAATTGGTGGTGATGCCGTGGTTCATGACCATCCCGCCGGGTTTGAGCAGCCGGTAAATCTTGCCGAAATACACCGGCAGATTGCGTTTGCCCACGTGTTCGAACATGCCGACACTCGCGATCTTGTCGTATGGCGGATCTTCCGGCACGTCGCGATAGTCCATCAGCTGCACTTCGCAGCGGTCTTCGAGTCCCAGCGCGCCGATGCGCTCGGTCGCGTACGCGTGCTGCTCTCGAGAGAGCGTAATGCCAAGCGCCCTGACACCATAGTGCTGGGTCGCCCACAGAACCAGCCCGCCCCAACCGCAGCCGATGTCGAGGAAGCGTTCGCCGGGCTTCAGATCGAGCTTGCGGCAAATGTGTTCGAGTTTCTGTTCCTGCGCGAGATCCAGAGAGTCTTCGGGCTTCTTGAAATATGCGCAGGAGTAGACCCGATTCCTGTCGAGCCAGAGACCGTAGAACTCGTTGCCGACGTCGTAGTGGTGCTCGATCGCCTTGCGATCGGCTGGGCGGGTGTGCCGCCACCACTTCCAGATGTCGGAGCGCTGGCGGTAGGCTCCGGCGTCGCCGGCCACCAGTTGCTCGCCTATGCGCACAGACTTGCGAATGTCCCCATCCAGATCGAGATCACCCTCCACGTAACTCCTGGCGAGCTTGCCCAGACTGGGTTTGACCAGCGACACCAGCGCCTGCGGCGAGCGCACAGTCAGCCGCAGTTCCGGGCTGTCACCGGACTGGATGGTCCTGCCGTTCCAGAGCGTGAGGCTCAGGGGCAGGCGCAGGCGTCGCAGGCGTTCCTCAAGCATGCCGATCATGGGCGGTACCAGCATGGCATACCTCGAAGCAGTCAGTTAGCAAAAAAACGGCAGCCCGAAAAGCTGCCGCTATTGTACTTGCTGTCGAGAGAAAATCTAGAAAACAAGGTCCTTGAGCAGCGAGCCCCGTACCCCCGCGGTAACCGAGTCAACCGATGCCTGGTAGTCGGGATGGTCAACACCGACAGACAGGCTGGCGCCGTCCCTCAACGCCTGCTTCATCGGTGGCGTGAGTTCGAAACGCAGGAAATGCACCGAGGAGGTTTTTTCCTCGTTTTCACGCTTCAGGTCCTCGTCGGCAGTCGCATAGATCCGCGGATGACCCGCGATCCCGATCCAGACGCGGTCCTCGATTCCAATCAATCTTGCCAGCGCGAGCTTACGCTCCTCGACATTCGGGTACTCGATCAGCATGGTGGCCTTCCAGTTGCTGCCGTCGGGCACCAGCGGATTGTACGCATTGAGCTCGTCGCGAATGCCTTGCTCCTCGAATATGCGCTCGACCCGCAACATTTCCTGGATCTGGTAGCGCATGGTAAGTTCGTCTTCGAACACCAGTGTAATGTGCTCGCCCAGTTGAACTTTCCGGTTCGTTTTGTGGGCCAGCACTTTGGCGCGGAATTCCTTGCGCGCCTTCGCGTACTGCTCGAGCGACATCAGGCTTTCGGCGTTAATGGCAGCCATGTCTGACCTCTGGCGTCACAGGCCGTAGGCCGCTCGGATCAAAGTCAAGGGATGGCTTTTCTCCGCGCTGCTCTTGTCCAAGTCGCTGTCGGCGATGCCTTGCTTGATGTGGCGACCGGCTATGGCGCAGTCCGAGCTGACGTAATCCGGCTCGGTGGCCGCCATTTGGCGGAACACCGGTTTGCCGATCTTCATGGACTCGTCGAAGTACTCCTTCTTCACCCCCCACGTGCCGTCGTGACCGGCGCAGCGTTCGACGGTGTTGACCTCGGTCTGCGGCACAAGCTCGAACATCTCGCGCGTCTTCTGTCCCATGTTCTGCACCCGCAGGTGGCAAGGGACGTGATACGACACTTTGCCCAGCGGCTTCTTGAAATCGGTCTTCAGCAGGCCATCCTTGTGTCGCAGAACCAGGTACTCGAAGGGATCGAACATTGCCTCCTGCACCGCCTTCACATCGGCATCGCCAGGAAACATGAGCGGCAGTTCCTGCTTGAACATCAGGGTGCACGACGGTACGGCGGTGAGGATCGCGTAACCTTCCTTGGCAAGCTTGGCGAGTACCGGAATGTTCCTCTCCTTCAGCTTCTCCACCGTGTCGAGATCACCCAGCTCGAGCTTGGGCATGCCGCAACAGGCTTCCTTCTCCACGACGATCGCCGGCACTTCGTTGTGCGCGAGGATCCTGAGCAGATCGTGGCCGATGCCGGGCTCGATGTAGTTCACGTAACAGGTCGAGAAAATCGCCACTTTTCCGGGAGTATTCCTGCCGTCCCTGACCGGGAACGAGGAATCCGGTTTCGCATGGCTGCGGAAACGTGCGCTGCTGTACTCGGGCAGCACCCTGTCCTTGTGTACTCCCAGCACCGACTCGATAATCGTACGCGCGGCCTTGGACTTGTTTGCCGCATTGACGACCTGTACTACCACCGGGATGGAGGCGAGCCTGCCAACGGCGTCGGTGCTCGTGAGCAGTTTGTCGCGAATCCGGGCTTCGCCCTTTTTGAACTTCACGGCCTTGGCGCGCAGCATCAAGTGCGGGAAATCCAGGTTCCAGGGGTGCGGCGGCACGTACGGACACTTGGTCATGTAGCACATGTCGCAGAGGTAGCACTTGTCCACGACCCTCAAGAGATCCGCTTTCGCCACCCCGTCAAGCTCGCCGGTCTTGCCCTCGTCGATAAAGTCGAACAGGGTCGGAAAGGTAGTGCACAAGTTCACGCAACGCCGGCAACCGTGACAGATATCGAAGACGCGGTGCATTTCCTCGGAGACCTTGCCTTCGTCGTAGAAATCCGGCGACTTCCAGTTGATCGGATGTCTGGTTGGCGCCTCGAGGCTGCCTTCGCGAATGGTCATAGCTGCAAGGATGAAGGATGAAGGATGAAGGATGAAGATTGCAACGAGGAAGAAGGCGAAGGCTTACCTTCCGCCTTCCGCCTTCATCCTTCCGCCTTGCTTCTTCAGTCGGCCAGAGTGTCCAAGGCCTTCTGGAAGCGGTTGGCATGCGAGCGCTCCGCCTTGGCGAGGGTTTCGAACCAGTCGGCGATTTCGTCGAAACCTTCGTCGCGGGCACCCTTGGCCATGCCCGGGTACATATCGGTGTATTCGTGGGTCTCGCCGGCAATTGCGGCTTTCAGGTTTTGGCGCGACCTGCCAAACGGCAGCCCGGTCGCCGGGTCGCCTACGGCTTCGAGGTACTCGAGATGTCCGTGCGCGTGTCCCGTTTCACCCTCGGCGGTCGAACGGAAAACCGCTGCGACATCGTTCTGGCCTTCCACGTCGGCTTTCGCTGCGAAGTACAGGTAACGGCGGTTTGCCTGAGATTCGCCGGCAAATGCGTCTTTCAAATTCTTCTCGGTCTTGGAACCTTTCAGTGCTTTCATGTTGCCCTCCATACAGTGATTCGAATCGATTGCGTTTGAAGAACCGGCGCCAAAGAATCCCGGCTCCGGCATGGAAATTAGACTAACTCTAAGTCATAAACCAAGTGTAGATACTGAACCTCCACAAGTCAACCCGGGCCGATTCGTCACCCCGAGGCACTCAGCTAACCAATTGTAAAATAAATATTTTCTGATTCGACCCACGGTGCCGCGCTCCCTCGACGATGAGTCTGTTCAGCGTCGAGATTTCCAGCCACCGTGTAAAACCGCCGCCAGACCGTACCACGCCCCAATCCAAATCATGCTGTCAGCGGGGCCCAGGGCAACAAGCCCGACCCGGGCGGTCCGGGAAAATTTCGGTTGCGGTACCGCGATAACCACCAGAGGTAACTGAAGCGGGTATGGTCGCGGCCACTGGTATCCGGGACGTAATGCCGTCGCAGTGAAAAGTAGTTGGTCCTCAACCCGCGGAAACGCGTTCCCGACAGCCGTCCCGGCAACGCATCGCAGCAACTCTCACGGCTTCTTCTTGGATGATCTGCGCAGACGACCGGACACAAGGCGCCCAGCAACTATGGAAGTCGCCGCCGAAACCGTTTAGTCTTATTGCATTTTTCCGGCCCCAGTGGGCGTCCATGGACCTCGACCCGGCCTCATGCTGACAAGAACAAACATCGGTCTCACGATCGAACAGGACGAGCTCAAAGGCTTTTCGCGGACGATAGCCGAGATCGAATGGCTGCTGCTCGCGCTGGTTCTGGTGTACCTGCTTGCCGGCGCCCTTCCGGAAGAAGGCGGCGTTGCGCTGAACATGGCGCTGTTTTTCTTTGCCGCGTTCATCCTCGGCCTGCATTACGTCCATTTCTATAAAGAAGAGACCCGGCCCAAGCTGCTGTTCGAGACCTGGGTGATGGTCGTGTTCATCACCTGGGTGGTCATGAACACCGGCAACATCCAGAGCCCGCTGCTCAATCTCTACCTGCTGCCGATCATCGCCAGCGCGCTGATCTTCGGCAAGCTGGTGACCGCCATAGAGGTCGGTGCGATCATCGGTTGCTTCATGTACTTCGCCTACAGCCCCGGGGCCAAGACGCTGCTTTCGTCGCCGTACTGGGGAGAAATCCTGGCGATGTCCACTCCGGTGATTCTGGTGGCATACATCACCACCATGCTTGCCGCGGACATCCGTTACGCGGTGGACAAGATCAAGCAGGTGACGGACACCGACGAACTTACCGGCCTCTACAACATGCGCGCCTTCTCGGCGATGCTGCGGCGATCCTTCAAGCAGGCGGTGCGCTATGGGCACGCGCTTTCGGTGGTGATGATCGACTCGGACAATCTCAAGGCGGTCAACGACGCGCATGGCCACGAAGCCGGCAACCGCCTGCTGCAGCACTTGGTGCGCTGCGTTCGCGAACAGTTGCGCGGGTCGGATATCATGGCGCGCTTCGGCGGCGACGAATTCATCCTGCTGCTG
>JBQTIV010000008.1:0-6367 GCA_052387775.1 Betaproteobacteria bacterium | reverse complement strand
GTGAAGGGTGAAGGGTGATGAGAGATGGGTAATTAAGCGATTAAGCGATTGAGTGACTGGTTTCAATCACCTAATTGCTGAATCACCTAATCGCGGTTCCTCGGCCTCACGCCGCGCGCAGCGCGTCGATGATGTTCAGCCGTGCCGCCCGCACGGAAGGCAGGAAACCGCCAAGCAGTCCCATCACCAGCGCGAATGCCAGGGACTTTGCGACGATCGCAGCATTGAGCGTGAAGGAAAACGCGAGTTCGGCAAAGGACTGCCAGTTCATCGTCGAAATGGTGAGGAATTGCATGAACGATGCAAGCATCAACCCCACAACGCCGCCGACCAGGCCGAGAAGCAAAGCTTCCACCAGAAACACCGCAAGAACGCTTCGCCTGCGGAAACCCAGCGCCCGTAACGTGCCGATCTCCGCCGTGCGATTCGCCACCGACGCGTACATCGTGATCATGGCACCGATGGTCGCGCCGATCGAGAAGATCACCGACAGGGTGAGCCCGAGATAGCCGATGAAATTGGCGAGCATCTGCGACTGCTCGGCGTAGAACACCGTCTCCCGCTTGGCCTCGACCGTGAGCCGCGGTTCCGATTCGAGCCGCACTTTCAGCGCTTCGAAGCGTCCCGCATCCTCGAGACGCAAGATCACCGAAGAGAACACGGGCCGGCGAAACGCCTGCATCAGTTGGTCGGCGTCGCCCCAAATCTCCGAATCGAAACCGCTCCTGCCGGAATCGAACACGCCCACCACCCTCCAGTCACGCATCGCAAAGCGCAACTGTTCGCCAGCGCCCGCCCCCTGAAAGCGCTCCGCAATGCTTCGCCCGGACACGATCTCGGACGATCCGGGCCGGAACATTCTGCCCTCGATGATTCGCACCTGCGGCCGCAAAGCGTTGCCGTTCGGTCCGACTCCGCGAATAATGACGTTGGACGGTTTGTCGGATTCGCGCTTTGGGAGCGTAACGAGTACCACGGTTTCCTTCGACACCAGCGGCAAGCCGTCCGCGCCGTACGCCACTTCCGGCTGGCTTTCCACCACCCCCGCCTGCACGCGATCCACGCCGCTCTGCACCTCGGTGCCTGCGGAACGCCGGGTCACCACCACGTTGTCCCACGAGCCGGTCTGGACCAAGGTCTTCCTCAGTCCTTCCTGAAGCATCAACACGGTGGCGAATACGAACACCACCAGCGCCATGCCCCCGGCAGTCAGCGCGGTGGTCAGCTTGCGCGCCATCAGGTTTTTTACCGTGTACGAAAGCGGTATCGCCATTATTTCGTTCTTACCACAGAGACACAGAGGCACAGAGAAAACCGGATGGAAACGAAGTTCAAAGTCGCAAGAAAATCTGGATACGGCGCATGAAGTGCGAGCACGATTCCGCTTATTCCTTGTCGGTCATTTCGTACGCTTCTGGAGTTGCAGTTCTCCGTGCCTCGGTGTCTCTGTGGTGGAACTACCCGATGTTGCGAAGGCCATCGACAATGCGCACGGTCGCGGCGCGGTAGCTCGGCAGCAGCGCCGCAACCGCACCGACCGTCACCGCGGCTGCCACCTGCATCGCTACGGTTTGCTGCGAAACATTGAACACCGGGAACAGCGTACCCATCCTCCCGGCAAACCACTCTGCTACGGGGAAGGTGGCAAAGACGCCAGCCGCCATGCCTGCAAGCGCGATGGCGAGTGACTCGCCGAAAATCAGGCTCACCACCCGTGCCGGACCAAAGCCGAGCGCCTTCATGGTGGCGTACTCCGCCATGCGTTCGCGTGCCGTCATGGCCATGGTATTCGCCATGACGGCCATGATGATGAAGATCACCAGGATCGACACGATCTCTATGGCGATCACGATTGCCTCGGTCATGGCTACGAACCCGAGCTGGAAGGCCTTCTCGGTCTCGGTCAGCGTTTCGGCAAGCGAATTCGTGAAGGTGCGGTCGATCTCCCCGGCGATCTCGGCAGCCCGATCTGACTGATCGATGCCCACGACGAAGACGCCGACCGAGTTGGCGCGGCGCGGCACGGTCTGCTTCAGGGTCTCGTTGAGATAGTCCCAGTGGAAGAACAATTGCGAGGTGTCGGTCGCCGCTTCCGCGCCGTCGTAGATCGCCCTCACCACGTACTCCCAGGTGCCGGGAAAAATCGTTCCGCGCAACTGCACGACGTCGCCGACCTTGAAACCGTGTATGTCCGCCAGCTTCCGCCCTACCATGCACCCCTTGCGGTCGAGCTGGAACGCCTTCATTTGCTCCGGCGGCACCAGATACTCCGGATAGAGTTCGAAATACGACTTCGCATCCACCGCGAACTGCGGAAAGAAGTTTTTCTCAGAAACGTAGATGCCGCCGAACCAGTTGGCGCGGCTAACGCGGACCACGCCGCCGATCTGGCGGATTCTGTCCTCGTAGGCGATCGGCAGTGAAAATACCAGCGAAATCGAGTTGCGGGTGATGAGCCGTGTGTTCGATGCGCCCTCGGCCCCGGCGAACCAGGCCTCCACCACCGTGCGCAGCAACCCGAACGCCACAACGGCGACGAAAATGCCCAGCACTGTCAGCCCGGTGCGCAGCTTGTGCCTCAGTGCGTTTCTCAGTACCAGCTTCGCGAAGTACATGTATCTAGATTTTCACCGCAAAGTCGCAAAGGAACGCAAAGGAGGATTTGACTGGGCAAAAAACTGATCGGCGCAGAAAGTGACGTTGAAGTGTACGAACCATTCATCAACGAAAAGTCCAGACCTTATGTTCGTTACCCAATTCATGTTCTTCTTTGCGCTCCTTTGCGTCTTTGCGGTTACAAGGTTTTCAGAGCGGAGTCGCCGTTGGTAAGTTCGCCCTTGTCGAGATGGCGCACCACGCGAGCGCGTTCCGCGGCGCGTTGATCGTGCGTGACCATGACGATGGTCTTGCCCAGCTCGCGGTTCAGGCGCTCGAGCAGGTCGAGGATATCGGCAGCCGAGACGCGATCCAGGTCCCCGGTCGGTTCGTCGGCAACGATCAGCAACGGGTCGCTGATGATCGCGCGCGCGATGGCGACGCGTTGCTGCTGGCCGCCGGAGAGCTCGGACGGATAGTGGTCCATCCGGTCGGTGAGCCCGACCAGATCGAGGGCGAGTTCGACGCGCTCCCGCCTCAGGCGGCGCGACAGGTGGGTTAGCAGCAACGGCAACTCGATATTCTCAAACGCGGTGAGCACCGGCATCAGGTTGTAGAACTGGAAGACGAAACCGATGTGGGCGGCGCGCCAATCCGCCAGATCGGCTTCGGCAAGCTTGGAGATGTCGAGGCCGGCGACCCGCAGTTCGCCGCGGTCGGGTTTGTCGATCCCCGCAATCAGATTCAATAACGTGCTCTTGCCCGAACCGGACGGGCCCATCAGCGCCACGAACTCGCCTTCGGCGATATCAAAATTGAGGTCGTTGAGCACCTCTACGAGCTGGCCGCCGCGGCGGTAGGATTTGGCGAGATGGCGGATCTCGACGATCGTCGCCGTCATTCACTTGCTGGCCGGCTTCACCGCCGCGCCGTCCTGCAATTTCGCGCTCGGGTGCAACACCACCTTTTCCCCAGCTTGCGGTCCGCTCCTGATTTCGACCAACTCCCCCATCTTCGTACCGGTCTCGACTGGCACTTCGGCAACCCTGTCGCCCTTTACCACGAAGACCACGTCACGGCCCGCACGCGTCGTCAACGCAGCCGAATTCAGCGCCGCCCGCGGCGCGCGCTCGGCATCGCTTATTTCCTGAGACAGGAATGCAACCTTGGCGCTCATCTCCGGAAGGATGCGCGCATCCGCTTCGATGAAGCGGATTTTGGTCATGACCGTGGCCTTGGAGCGGTCCACCGTCGGCACCGTGCGGGCGACCACGCCGCGAAAGCGAACGTCGGAAAGCGCGTCGAGGCGAATTTCGACCGGCTGGCCGATTCGCACCCGGGACAGGTTCGACTCCGACACATCGGCTTCGACTTCAAGCGTGCTCATGTCAGCCATCGTCACCACCGCTCCTTTCGCGTCCAGAGCCGAGGAGAAAGGAGTGACCACGTCGCCAACGTTGGCGGCCTTGGTGAGCACCACACCGTCGAACGGCGCGCGTATCAGGGTCTGTTCCACCGCAACATCGGTACCGCGCAGGTTCGCCTGTGCGGCGGCGATCCCCGCCTGCAGGCTGGCGATGTTGGCCTTGGCCTTGTCGAGGCGCGCCAGCGCGATGTCATGCGAAGCCCGCGAAACGAAGCCTTGCGCAAGCAGGTCC
Source organism: Betaproteobacteria bacterium (assembly GCA_052387775.1). Lineage (GTDB taxonomy): Bacteria > Pseudomonadota > Gammaproteobacteria > Burkholderiales > JACQAP01 > JACQAP01. Next base: position 2,114 of record JBQTIV010000008.1, on the reverse strand, counting down.
GCCGAGCGGTTCAGCGCGGTTTGCGCATCTCTGAGCTCGGCAAGGCCTTGCTCGAGATTGGCTTTGGCAAGCTGGAGGTTCGCCGCCGCTTGTTCGCGCGTAGCCTTGACGTCAAGATCTTCCAACCGGGCGATGATTTCGCCTTCCTTGACGCGGCTGCCTTCTTCCACGCCCAGCCACACCAGACGGCCGGTCGCTTTCGATGCCACCGCGGCCTTGCGCTGCGCGACCACGTAGCCTGTCGCATTCAGCTCGGTGTACGCCTGCGCTGGATATGCCATCGTGACCGACGCCGTTTCGACCGCCACCGGGGCGCGCAACAGCCGGTTGTACGCGAACAGCGACACAACCGCAGCTGCGATCGCGACCAGTGCCGGGACCATCAGCCGCCGCAGCCGGCCGCGCGGGCGCAACGCGACGGACCCCGTTCCGCCGCGATCGATTTTCAACCTGGAAATATCCGGACCGCTCAAGCGTATCAACCAATTGGAAAACGTGGCGTCATTATGACGGAAACGCCCGCTATTCGACCGGCCTTTTGTCGCTGCGCACGATCCCGGGACAAAAAAAGGGCGGCGCATCCGCGCTGCCCTTTTTCCGGCAACCGCCGGCCAACGCTCCCGCTTACCAACTCACTTCGCGGTCCGGCGTCGAGGAGATCTTGTGGATGCTCAAGTCGGCTCCGATGAACTCTTCCTCGGCGTCGAGACGGATTCCCATTGCGGCCTTGAGGCCGCCATAGACGATTATCGCCCCGGCCACCGCCACGCCGATTCCAAGCAGGGTGCCGATTAACTGCGACATGAAGCTCACCGTACCCAGCCCGCCGAATGCGTGCAGCCCGAAGATGCCGGCCGCGATACCGCCCCAGGCACCGCACAGGCCGTGCAGCGGCCAGACGCCCAGCACATCGTCGATCTTCCAACGGTTTTGCGTCACGGTGAACATGATCACGAACAGCACCCCAGCCACCGTGCCGGTTGCCAGCGCGCCGATCGGATGCATCAGATCCGAGCCGGCGCAAATCGCCACCAGTCCGGCAAGCGGGCCGTTGTGAACGAATCCCGGGTCGTTGCGTCCGGCGAACAGCGCGCCAATGGTACCGCCGGCCATCGCCATCAGCGAATTCACCGCAACCAGGCCGCTGATCTTGTCGATGGTCTGTGCGGACATGACGTTGAAACCGAACCAGCCCACGGTGAGCACCCAGGCGCCGAGCGCGAGAAAGGGAATGCTCGATGGGGGATGCGCGGCGACGCCCCCTTCGCGGTTGTAGCGGCCGCGGCGGGCGCCAAGGAGAACGACCGCGATGAGCCCGACCCAACCGCCCACCGCATGTACCACGATCGAACCGGCAAAGTCATGAAACGGCGCGCCGAAGGTCGCCTCCAACCAGGCCTGCACGCCGTAGTTGCCGTTCCAGGAGATGCCTTCGAAGAAAGGATAAATGAATCCGACCAGCAGGAAGGTCGCCGCCAGTTGAGCGTTGAACTTGGCGCGTTCGGCGATGCCCCCGGAGACAATTGCCGGGATGGCGGCCGCAAAGGTCAGCAGGAAAAAGAACTTGACCAGTTGATAGCCGCTGTCGGCCGCGAGCTTGTCCGCCGCCGCGAAGAAGTTCACGCCGTAGGCGAGCGTATAGCCGATGAAAAAATACGCCACCGTGGATACGGAGAAATCCGCCAGGATCTTCACCAGCGCGTTCACCTGGTTTTTCTTGCGCACGGTGCCAAGTTCCAGAAACGCGAACCCGGCGTGCATCGCCAGCACCATCACCGCGCCAAGCAGAATGAACAGCGCGTCACTGCTGATTTTCAGGGCTTCCATGCTTTCCTCCCGTTTTTTTGCAGGCAGAATCGGACCGCGTCAGGCATCCCTCGTTTCCACAGCTTAACAATCTGTACGATAATGACTTTAAGGCTGCGATCGCGCGCCGACAAGACCTTTTCGACCCAGTAGCGGCGCATCTGGCGAAAAAGATACACGATTGCGCTGTTGCGGCATTCCCGGGCATGCTCCCCCGGCAGCACTTCGGCTCAATGGTCCGATCTGTGTTGGAGGTGGCGACCTGGCAGTTTATAGTACAACGCGTACGCTTTAACCTGTTCCGTGGA
>JBQTIV010000007.1:0-34738 GCA_052387775.1 Betaproteobacteria bacterium | reverse complement strand
CAAATGCGCAGGCGCAGCATGAAACGGTGCAGAGACCGGGCGGTTTCGGCCTCGCCAGCGTCGATCCGAACCTCTTGGTAGCGTCCCGTCTTGAGGATCGCGGCGTGTGTAAGCGCGTTCATGTCGTTTGTTCCTTCAAGCCTGGTTGAAGCGCTGCTTGCTCAGGTGCATCCATACCGCGTAGGCGTCGTAGGGGGTTACCTTGCGTTGTGTCAGGAGATCGCGCCCGCCGATCGCCTCGAATGCCGCACCCTCATGTAGCACGAACCGCCGAAACGCAGTGGCGGGAACATGGATCTCATAATAAATCCGGTACACCTTCGGCTGCCCGACCGATGAGAAATCGAAGTCGAACCGCGCGAACTCCGTCGCAGCGCCGGGAGTGTACTCCAGCTCCTCCTGCAGCTCACGTTTCAGCGCCGCGAGCGGCGCTTCCCCGTCGCCAACCGCCCCGCCAAAGCATCCCCAGTGGTCAGGGTAGAAGATGGTCGGCAGCGTATCGCGCAGTTGCATGACGTAGCGCCCGTCGTCGAGGATGAGCAGCGCCGCGACCGCGTCGGCCGCGCGCAGCGGCTCCCTGGTCCCGACAAAGCACTCCTCGGCCCTTGAGGCAGCGCCGGCGGCGACGGGCATCGGACGATCAGCCGCGCATCGTGTAGGTGGTGGGCCAGTTGCGAAGCTGGTCGAGGTACTTCCTGCCCCACTGCACCATTTCCCCCAGCCCTTCCTTCCAGCCGACCTCCGGCTCCCAGCCGAGGTCGCGCTTGATCGCGCCGGAGTCGAGCCAGTAACGTGAATCCTGCCCGAGCCGGTCGGGCGCCATCTCGCACAACTGTTCGAAGGGCATTCCCAGTGCCTCGGCGCACAGCTCGACCACCCGCCGGATGCTCGTGGGTTCGGCGGGTCCGGCATTGTAGATCTTGCCCAACGGGGCCTTCTCCGCAACCAGATGGATTGCGCGCGCGAGATCGCGCGCGTGCACATACGACTTCTCCGCCCTGCCGCCGCCCTGCAATGGCAGCTTGGCGCCGCTCAATCCGCACAGGATCGCCTTCGGAATCACGCGGTGCAGCAGTTGCCCGGGGCAATAGGCGTTGGACGGCCGGATGATGTTCATCGGAAATTTCAGGAATTTGTGTACAGATTCCAGATACATGTCGAACGCGACCTTCGAGGCGGCATAGGGACTGGTCGGCTTGATCGGCTCGTCCTCTTTCGAAGCGTGCGACACGGAGCCGTACATTTCCGAGGTGCCGATCTGGATGAAACGCTCCAGCCAGTCCCGTTTCATGAGCTCTTCGCACAGGCGCGCCAGTGCCATTGAATTGGTCTCGAAGAAACGCCAGGAGTGCTTCCAGGACACGGCGCCTTCACCTTGTGCCGCGTAGTTGACTATAACTTCCGGCTTGACCCGGTCCAGCAACTCCAGCAGCAGGTCGAGCTCGTAAGTGAGATGGTAGGCGTGATATTCGAAGTTCTTTTCCCGTTCGATTCCGAGAGAAAAAGGCTCCGGGCGCAATGGATTCCGGCCGACGCTTACGACGCGCTTCGGATTGGCCTTGCGCAGCAAATAAAAAGCGGTATGGATGCCGAATGAGCCGCCGCCGCCGAGGATCACGTACGTTTTCATTTTTGTCTCAGTCAATGATAGTCCAGTAATAATCGCCGGTGTACCCGGCATCGCGGAACAGCGCCAGCCAGCCGTCGGGGTAGTCGTGGAACTCGGCCGTCAGGACCCAGCTCTCGAAGATCTCCTTCTGCTCCGGGGTGCGGTAGCTGTCCACTTGCACGAAGGCGCGGCCGCCGCTCAGCCGCTGGATCTCCCGCATGGCCAGAATCGCGCGGGGCCGGGGGAAGTTGTGGATGGTGTTGATGGAAAGCACGCAGTCGAACGAGCCGTCCGGGAACGGCAGCCTCTCTGCGGACCCGAGGTGAAGTCGCCCGACGACCTCCTTCTCGCAATGCATGAGCGCATAGAGCGAGATATCCAGGCCGAATGCTTCCAGGCCCGGGCATTCGAGCATCAGGTCCTTGACGAGAAATCCCTTGCCACAGCCGACATCGAGCACTCGCATGCCCGGTTCGAGGCCGAAGTGGGCGATGATGTCCCGCGATACGGCCCGCCAGCGCCCGTCGTAGCGGTAACCGCCGTATCCGTATTGGCGCGGGCCGTCCCAGTACATCTCGCCGAACTGCTTGGCGACGGCGACGACCGTTTCGTCCTTGCCCTCGGCGCGTTTCTGCACATTGCGCTGGGTCTTCGGGAGCGAACGCAGCAGGTCTATTTCCACCATCTCAGGCCGGCTCCCTGGATTCGTTCCGGGCACGCGCGAGGCCCTCTTCGAGAGAGGTGTAGCGGAAGTCGGGAAAAGCCTTGCGGCATTCCGCGATGTCGAATGGCCGGTAGCCGTTGTGCGGCATCGGCCCATTGCGCGGACTGCCCTTGATGGCAACCGTCTTTCCCGAAAGCCGGACCACTTTCTCGGCGATCTCACGAAACGAATGCACTTCGCCGCTGGCAACGTTGATCTCTCCCTTGCTCCTGCGCAAAAGCACTTGAGCGGCGATGTCCGCCACGTCCTCAATGAACACATGGTCACGACGTTCCTCGCCTTCACCGAACAGCAGAATGTCCTCGCCACGCTGCGCCTGCCGGCGGAAGCGGTTCGGGCCGTAACCGTTGTGCGGATCCGCGGCGCCGTAAAGGAGGCTCGGCCGCAGGATCGCGAGCGGGGCAGGCAACTCGACGCGGAACATGACTTCGCGGGCGAGGTGCATGGCTCCATGCAGCGTGCCAGGCGCGGTGCAGGACGATTCGGTAAGCGGCTCGGGACTGTCGGCATAAACTGCGTCGGAGCTTATATTGACGACGTGAGCCACCGGCGATGCCACCAGCGCCCGCACCATCGCGCGCGCCATGACTATATTCTTCACCAGCATCTCAGAATTCCTGCACGGCGCCAACGCCGACACGGCGACGAAGGCGTCGTCGGGGCGGAGCATTGCGGCGAGGCGCTCCGGCGCCTCTTCGGCCAAAAGGTCGATCTCGCGGCGGCCGAGCGCAAGGACGGCTACGCCATCGCGCGTGAGGCGCGCGGCCAGTGCACCGCCTACAAAGCCTCCGGCCCCCATTACGACGACGCGGGCAGGGGTTCGTTTCGACGTGTTCAGGTGTTCGAGCATAGTTAGCGGCTACCGACGCTCCGCGCGCAGCGGTGGTTTGCCGAGCGTGAATATGTGCAGTCCTGCTTCAACAGCGGCCTTGTGATCGAGCACCGCGTACGGATCGAGCACGACGCGCCCGCGCAACGCCTTTGCGATCTTCGATGGCGGGATGCTACGGTACTCCGGCCAGGGCGTAAGAATCATCAGCGCGTCTGCGCCAGAGACCGCGGCGAGCGCATCGGGTGCGCCCTCCACATTCGGGTATGCGGCGACGGAGGACGGCACCAGCGGATCGTGAAGGCGCAGACGAGTGCCCGGAAGCTGGGCGATCGTCGCGAGAGAAGGTGAATTCTTCACCGAATGGGTATTCTCCTTGTAAGCGAGACCCCACACAGCGACGGTGGCCCCGGGTTCGGAATCGAGAAGCACGGAGCGGATGGTGCGCACGGCCCAGTCACGGCAGTGGCGGCTGTTGGCAATCCAGGCGCGCACCACGTTGGCGTCGGTGCCGTAGCGGTCGGCAAAACTGCACACCGTGGCCAGGTCGCGCTCGAGGTTACCGCCAGCAATACCGAGCCCCGGGGCAAGGTAGGCATGCTGCCCGATGCGCTTGTCGAGCTTGAGCGCCGGCACGATTTCCGACCAGTCGGCGCCGATTTTCTCGCACAACTCGGCGAGCGTATTGGCCGTGCTGACCGAGGCAACCAGGCACATGTTGATGGAAATTTTGGCCAGTTCAGCGCTCTCGTAACGCATCGGCAGCACGGGACAGCCGTGCGCGGCAAGGAATGCCGCGTAGTTCGCAGGCAATGGCTGCGCCGGATTGGCGCAGCCGACGATGTAGCGCTCCGGACGCAGGGCTCTTTCCACGGCGCGTCCGAAGATCAGGGTCTCCACCTGATAGATCAGGGTACGGCCGGGGCGCTGCCGGCCACGGGTAAATCCCGGCGGGACCTGGGACAGCACGACAATCGCTGTATCGGCGCGCGCCGATCCGACTACGATATCGAGGAGCGTGTTGATCGGGCCGAGGTCGCTTCCGCCGCGGTCGTCGGTCGGCACGTCCGGCGCAACGTAGATCACATCGCAGGCGGCGAGATCGGCCGGCTTCGAAGTAAACGAGAGTCGCGACGCGTTCTTCAATACCAGATCATCCAACTGCGGCTCGGAAACCCCCAGCTCACGCCTCGCAAGTGCGGCAATGCGGCCGCCCTCCGGATCGAAGCACACGGCTCGGAATCCCTTTTCGGCGGCGCATACCCCGGATACCAGGCCGAGATGTGTCATGCCGGCGAAACCCAGCACGGGATTGCTCATGCGCCCGCCTGTTGGATTGCCTGCGCACCAAGTCTGCGCAAGGTACGTTGTATCCAGAGATCGCCGGAAAGGTCGGTCTTCGTTCCGCCGGCACAAAGCGCCTTGAAATGCGCGTACTCGAGCGCCCAGGTCGGGTCGGGCTGGACCAGCGTTACCGGTTCCTCCACGGGGCGCCCCGAGGGCAGCACGCGTTTACGCAACGTGAAGGTCGACGGGCCCCACTTGCACAGAGAGCGGATATGCACCGAGCCGCGTTCCGCGAAAATGTCGCAAGTGAAATGGTTCCGCCAGGAGAGCAGCGTCATTTCCAGTTCCAACTGCGGATGCGAACCTCGCGAGCCGATTATGACGTGGTCGGGTGCGCGATTCTCGAAACATCTGGACGAATGCACGATGAAATCGTCTGCGAGCGGACCGAACCAGCAACGCGCCGTATCGAGCAGATGCGAGCCCAGATCCGGCAGCACACCTGCACCGCTGTCGCGCCACACCGAGTCACGGACCAGGCGCGCCGTTCCGTTGCCGTAAAACATCCGGCAGTGATACGCCTCGCCAAGCACGCCGGATTGCAACGTCTCCCGCATTCTCATGTAGTGCGGTTCGAATCGGTGGTTGTAGGCCGTGAGGCAAACGACGCCTTTGTCCGTCGCAATGCGCTCGAGACGTTCGATGTCTTCGTCACGGGCGGCCCATAGCGGCTTCTCGACCAGGACGTGCTTCCCCTTGGAGAGCAGGTATTCCAGCAACGCGACTTTCGGTTCGTCCGGCGTGCAGACGATCGCGGCATCGTAATCCCCGAGAGGCATGTCCTCCGTATGTAGATACCTGGCATCCGGATTGACTGGATCGATGGCCGCTACGAAATCGCCGCCCGCGACGGCCCGGCGTTTGTTCCCCTGCACCCCCAAACCGATGACGACGACTTTCAACGTATGGGCTTGTCGTTGTAATTGGCGTCGCGTTCGATCGCGTCGATTTTCTTCAGGACGTTCTCGGGCGTGACCGGAACGTTGCCATCGACCTCGCACTCGCAGGCTGCGGCAATCGAGCCGAGGATGGTCGCCACTGCGTCGGACCGGGTCGCCAGCTTTGCCAGAGTGGCGTAGGCCAGCAACGCATCGCCCGCGCCCACTGCATCAACCACGTGATTGACGAAAGAATCGACGACGACGAACGAATCGAGCGATTCGTGATCCGCACTGCTGCACGTCAGCACGCCGCGTTCGCCCAGCTTCAGGATCAGCGTCTTGCAACGGGCCGTATCGTATAACGCGGAGGCAAGCGGACGAATTCCGGAGTCCTGATCGCCGAGCGCGAAGCGCGCTTCACGCTCGTTAGGGGTGATGAGGTCGAAATCCTTGAAGTCGGTGATGTTTCCCCAGCGGCTTGCGACCTGGCTGTCCGCAACCTTGAACATGCCCTGCGGAATTGCAGAATTGAGCTGCGGGATGGTCCGCCGGTTGAAAATTCCGTGCCGGAAGTCGCTGAACACGACGGCGTCGTGCCGCCCCGTGGAAATCGACGCGACGAGCTTCTGTACGATTTCGTCAGAAATCGAACGGTTATCCAGCGTGTCAATCTTCAACAGCCGGTAACCACCCGTCACGATCGCATTCTTGTTGGTCGTCGGTCGCGTGGGGTCGATGATCGCGTTGCATTCAATCCCCCTGCGCGCCAACCCCTCCAGAACAAAGTCGCTGAATCCGTCATTGCCGAGCACAGTGGAGAATCGTACGTTCGCCCCGGCGGCACGCAAATGCTCCGCTACGACGGCGGCTCCCCCAATATAATCGTCGCGCCGCTCGTAGAGCACGCTCATGGTAGGTGTCTTCGTCTGTCCGCCAATCATCGCGGCATGGGTGTAACTGTCAACGATGGTATCGCCGACCACGTGTACGCTAAAGCTCTCGAGCTTTCCCAGCGATTCTCTCAGAGAGTCGAACGAAACCCCGCCGGCGTCCATAAAAGTCAGCAGCTTCTCCAGCTTAATCGCCGGCGGCGCGAGATCGATCAGCCTGCTGGATGAATAGACGATATCCCCCGGGGTGAAAATCACTTCCCCGCCGTAGAATCGAAGCGTATCGACTTCCTCCTGAGTCTTCGGCGGCAGTCCGCCGGCGGTGTATTCATAGCCCTTGGCAAAAAAATCGGGTTGGATCTGGCGAATGTTCTCGACGGGTGTGGCGTTGCGGTCGATCAGGACGTAGTCCACAAACTCGAAGGCCGCGAGGTTCAGCGCACGCAGTTCCTGCGGAACGTGGGGCCGATTGTGGCCCTTGCTGATGTGAGCATCCGCGGTGATGCTGGCGACCAGGATGTCGGCCTTGCTCTTGGCATAGAGAAGGTGGCGGAGGTGCCCGGGATGGACGACGTCGAAGACGCCATGGCACATGATGACCTTCCTGGCGCGCGGGAATCGCCCGACTGCAGAAACGATTTCCTCGACCGTCTTTATTTTGTGGCTGAATTTTTCGGTCAATGAAGACAGCATTTCTCTCACTCCCTGCCCAGATATTCAAACCACGTCTTGGTCGCCTTGGCGATCGACTCCGGCTCCCACAGAGGGGCATTGCGCCAGTAATCAATATTTTCCACGATCCTGGCCACCCCTTCCTCGAAGCTTACCTGCGGCTTCCACTCCAGTTCTGCGGTGATGCGGGTGATGTCCGCCCACGTGCAGTCCGGCTCACCGGGGCGCTTGGGAACATGGATTACCCCGCCCCCGAGCAGTTCCACCAACCGGTTTACCGACTGCGGGTCGCCGGCGCCCAGGTTATAGACTCGACCCACGCGCCGGGTCTCGGCAGCGGCAAGGAAGGCCCTCGCCACATCGGTGGCGTACAGAAAATCCCGGCGCTGCGTGCCGTCCCCCACCACGGTAAACGGCTTGCCTGCGAGCTTCTGCCGCAAGAACACGCCGAACACCGCGCCGTAAGCGCCCGAAGTCCGCGAGCGCGTGCCGTAGGCGTTGAAGATGCGGATTGAATTGACGGGCAGCTTGTAGACGTGGTGCCAGTGAAATGCGGCCTGCTCGCCCTGGTACTTGGACAAAGCATATGGGTAGCGCGGGTCAATCGGATGATCCTCGCCGGTGGGGACTTGCGCCAGGCCGTAGCACGAAGACGAAGCTGCATAAACGAATTTCTCAACGCCGGCGTGGCGGGCGCACTCCAGCATGTGAGCGGTACCCAGTACATTCGCCGACATGTATTCCAGCGGCTGCTCGATCGAAGGCACGATATCGCCGATGCCGGCAAAGTGAAATACGTACCGGGCACCGCGGAACAGCGCATCACGCGGCGCAAAACTGCGAATATCCCGTTTCTCAAGCTTGACCTCGGGGTTGCCCTGAAGGTGCGCAAGATTCTCCTCACGCCCGCCGACCAGGTTGTCGATCGCGCGCACGGAAAAGCCACGCTCCACCAGAACGTCCAACATATGGCTGCCGATGAAGCCGGCGCCACCCGTAACCACGGCGACCGGCCGCGAGCTCATGCGGCCTTTAGTTGTTTCAGGCGCCGGACATTGAAATAGAAGGTGTCGTCCAGGCTGTTGGGGATCTTGCCGGACTTGAAGGCGACGCACAGATCCCGAACAGCATCCTCCACGGTGCGCTTCGGCCGGAATCCGAGAACTCGTTGGATTTTGTCTGAATTCACGTGATAGGAGCGGATGTCGTCCGTGGGTGTCGTGACAATGGGGATTTCCCCCTTCTCCGGAAACTGTTCTTGCACTACGCGCTTGACCACCTGCGCGATGTCCATGATTGACATGTTCTGAAAACCGGCATTGAAGATCTCTCCCGCGATCTTGTCGTCCGGCACAGTCAGCAGCAGTTCGTACAAGTCCACCATGTCCTGCATATGCAGGTTCGGGCGCTTCTGGGAGCCGCCGAACACGGTGATTTTCCTGTTGTTGATCGCGTGGTTGGTCAGAATGTTCACCGAAAGGTCCAGGCGCTGCCGCGGCGCGTAACCGCACAAAGTGGCAGGCCGGATCGTGACGCAAACGAAATCCGCAGACTGGTGTTTGAACAGAAGTGGCTCGCACATGCCCTTGTACTTGTTGTAATGGGTCAGGGGCACGAGGGGATGATCCTCCGTGACGTCCGGCGACTCCGAAACACCGTACACGGAACTGGACGACGCGTAGATGAATCGCTTGACGCCCGCTTTTTTCGCGGCCACAACCATCGGCTCGAAGGCATCCAGGTTGATCGAAGTGGAAAGCTTTTCGTCGAGCTCGAAGCTGGCGTCATTCGAGATGCACGCAAGCGAGATGACGGCATCGATACCCTTGAATGCGTCCGCGAGCCTGGCGGTGTCGCGGATGTCACCGCTGACGACCTTGAGGTTGGGATTGTCCTTCGGCAGGAAATGGTCGCCGAAGTACATGATGTCGTAGACGGTGACCTTGTAGCCGAGTCGGAGCAACTGTGGCGTGAGAAGGCTGCCAACATAGCCTGCGCCACCGGTAACGAGAACGTTCTTGAACTTCATCATTTCGCCGTAAGTTTGTCGTTTTGGATCGAAAAGTGGTCCTGCTTTAGGCAACGGCCCGCGTCGCGATTCGATAGCCTGCCGCCTTCGCGTCCTTGTAGAACATCTCGACGGTCTCCAGCGAGTAACGGTCGAGGTCTTTGCCTACCAATGACAGTTTCTTGAGGATATCGTTGGTGGCAGTGATGATGTGGCAACCGATCGCGTCGGCCTGGAAAATATTGAGCAGCTCGCGAGGGCTCGCCCAGATCAACTCCGCCTTCGGCTTGGATTTCAGCACCTTCACGGACTCGGCCATGATCGGCACGGGATCCCGGCCGGTATCGGCGATGCGCCCGGCGAAAACCGAGACAATTGCCGGCGTATCGGCCGCAAGTCGATCGGCGATGCGCTTGACCTGCTCTGCCGTCATTACCGCGGTTACGTTCAATCGAACGCCGCCCCTCGACAGACGCTCCACCAAGGGGCCGCAAAACTCGCCCTTGGTGTTGGTAACCGGAATCTTCACGTTGACGTTCTTCCCCCAGGAGGCGATCTCCAGCGCCTGCTTTTCCATCTCCGCGAAATCGTCGTCGAAAACCTCGAAGGATATGGGACGGTCCCTGATGACCCCCAGTACCTGCAAGGCAAAAGATTTGTAGTCCGCAATACCCGCTTTTCGCATCAAGGTCGGATTGGTCGTGAATCCCGTAATCATCGGGTTGGCCGCCATTTCCTGGATTCCTGCAAGGTCGGCACCGTCCGCGAACAACTTGACTTTCAGGGTCTTGAGGTTTGGCATTTGTCGTTACCTCGATGAACTATAAGAAAGAATAAGAGCAGCGGCCTCGGAGAGCGATTTTACCGGAACATAGGGCTTTTCTGGCCGCTTCTCGTCGTACCCATAGTCCACGAAAAAACAGCTGCAACCCACGGCCTGCCCGGCCGCTATGTCACGCCAACGATCACCGACAAGGAAGCTCTGGGCGAGATCGATGTCGTGATCCTTCGCCGCCTGCAGCAGCATTCCCGCCTTCGGCTTGCGGCAGTCACACCTTTGCTCATCGGTGTGGTAGCAGACCTTCACGCCGTCGAGCGGCAATTCCCTGAGCAGCCGATCGTGCATGGCTTCGACGACTTCGATGCGCTGTTTGCCCGTGGCAACGTCCGGTTGGTTGGTAATCACGATGTTCAGATATCCGGCCGCGCGCAAATTCGAGAGCGTCTCACCCACCCCCGGCAGAATTTCCAGATCGGCAAGCGAGTCCGGCGGGTATGGCTTCCCCTCCCTGATCACCGAAGCATTGAGCACGCCGTCACGATCCAGGAAAACGGCTCTACGCACGGCGCCGAAACGTCACCACTTGGTAGGTATCCGCTGAAGGTCCGGATGGGAAACCAGACAATGCCAGACGACCGCCTGGAAGGCTTCGGTGTGCGGCGTCACTCGGGAAGGTTCAACCGTGGGCACGACGACAACGCAATCTCCAACCTGCTTGGTATAACCCCCGTCACGGCCCACCACGCCGAAAACCTTCAGGCCGCGTTGCTTTGCCTCCTTGAGCCCTGCAACGATGTTGGCACTGACGTTCTTCTCCGCATTTCCGCCACCCACCGAGAACACGAGAATTGCATCATTCGACCCGGCCTTGCTGGTCCTGAGCCACGAGGAAAATACGGTGTCCCAGCCTTCATCGTTCGTTCGCGCAGTGAGCTCCGAAACATTATCCACCGGCGTGTAAGCCTCGATTCCGCAAAGTTTGCGGAAATCATTCACGGCGTGACTGCAATTTGCGGCACTTCCACCTACGCCGAGAAGAAACAATCGCCCTCCGCGCTCGCGGAGAGCGACAAGTTCATTAGCGAGCGCCTCAATTGCCTTGAGGTCTATGCTCTGGGCAACCTTTGAGACTTCGTTGAAAAATTGTTTGGCGTGCATTGGCAACTGTCAGAAAAAATCGAAAACAGGGAGATCTCCCGGGGTAATCCCATCCGCGCCGGTATTGCCTGATTAAAGGCCGCGGTTCTAGTGCATTTTAAGTGATTGGGTGATTAAGTGAATGGTGAATGGGAAAAGGCGGGGTAATGGGGAATCGGGAACGGGGATTGAGGATTGGGGATAGGGGAATCGGAAATGGGTAATGGGGAATAGGGAATGGGGAATAGGAAATTCAGGGATTCAGGGATTCAGTAACCCAATCACTCAATCACTCAATCACTCAATCACTCACGGAAGTTCAGGCTGCCCGCTTGCCATGCCCGCCGTGGCCTTTTGTCAGGAGATAGAGGACGTACTGGTTGAGGCTGACGCCTTGCGACTTGGCCGCGTGCGCAAGTTCCGAATGCAGTCGCTTCGGGACACGCATCAGGAACTTGCCACTGTAATTGACGTCCGCGCGGTCGCTGGGCCTGGGAATGGAGTTTCCCACTTTCTTGGCCGCTTTGATCCAGAGATCGATCCCAAGATGCAGTTCCTTGATCGCTGCGGCCTCGGTCTTGCCCCAGGCCGAAGCGCCAGGAAGATCGGGGGCGATGGCGATATAGCCCTCGTCTTCCTCGCTCCAGAAAACCTCGATCGGATAGCGCATGATGTCAACCCTCATATTTGTCCAAAAGCTCGATCAACTGGCGGGCCTGATAGGGAGGAATATTGCCGTTTCGATCCTGAAAGTTCAGGATAGTTGGCTCTCCCGCTCTCGCGTATACGACGTGGGAGCCTTTCCCACCCGCCCTGATAAAGCCGATCGCTTCGGCCGCCCTGCAGGCGTCTGCGAAACGAACGCCCCTGGGATTGTTGCGTATCGCGGCCAGGAGCTTTTCACGCCTCGTCATTGAGAGAAGTATACTACATATGGTATCAATCCCGCAGGTCTTACCGGATCACTCAATTATTCATTTATCAGGACCCGCTTTGACATCGCTGGCTTCCGTGCAGAGCGCCAAACCAACGCGCCAGCCGGGTAGTTCGATGCCGAGCTGGCGCTGGATTTTCGAGCTGTCCAGCGCCGAGTTGCGGGGACGGCGCGCGGGGGTGGGGTACTGTGCCGATGAAATGGCTGTGACGCGGGCCTGCTTCTCCTGATTTTCCAGAATCGCTCTGGCAAACTCGTACCAAGTGGCACTGCCCTGTGCTGCAAGGTGATAAAGCCCGCCGTTCTCCTGAAACCAGGCCGGGTCCAGTCCCTGCGCCGTGGCGGACTTGGTGAGCACTTGCGCGGTCGCCTCGGCAATCAGCCGGCACCACGTGGGGCATCCGGTCTGATCGTCGACCACTTTCAGCACCGGCCGCTCCCTGGCGAGCTTCTGGATGGTCAGGAGGAAATTCCGTCCGCGTGCGCCATACACCCAACTTGCTCGGAAGATCAGGTGCGGGGGGTTCACATCCCGGATTCGCTTTTCTCCAAGCAGCTTGGTGCGGCCGTAGACATTGATGGGGTCCGGCTCGTCCGTTTCGGTGTAGGGACCGGCCTTGTTGCCGCCAAAGACGTAATCGGTGGAGTAATGGATGAGCGCCGCGCCGCCGCGCTTCGCTTCTTCCGCGAGGATGCCGACCGCGTCACCGTTCACCCTGGTTGCCGTGTCAACGTCGGTCTCGGCCCTGTCCACCGCGGTATAGGCCGCGGCATTGACGATCAATTGGGCGCCGGTCGCACGGACGACACGGATGATCGAGTCGGCTGATTCGAGATCCAGATCGGAACGCAGCGGCGCATGGACCGTGCCCAGCGGCGCCAGCGTCCGCCTCAATTCCCAGCCGACCTGGCCCTCGCCTCCGATCAGAAGAATTCTCAACATTGGGAAATGGGAATGGGTGATGCGTGATTCAGTGATTAAGTGATTAAGTGATTCAGGGATTCAGTAACCCAATCACTCAATCACCCAATCACCCAATCACTCAATCGCTGCATTTTCACCCATACGTTTCCGCGTTTGCAAACGCCCCGCCCCGTCGATCCTTGTCGGAGAGTATAGGCGTGCCTTGCAGCGGCCAGGCGATGCCGAGGCCGGGATCATTCCAGGCGATGGTCCGCTCGGACTCCAGTGCGAAGTAAGCCGTAGCCTTGTAAAGGAAGTCTGCCGACTCGGATAGAACCAGGAAGCCATGCGCAAATCCCTCGGGTACCCAGGCCACGCGCTTGTTCTCCGCGGACAACTCGAAACCGACCCACTTGCCGAATGTCGCGGAATGCCTACGCATATCCACCGCGACATCGAAAACGGCGCCCTGGACCACCCGCATGAGTTTTCCCTGCGGCTGGCCGATCTGGTAGTGCAGGCCGCGCAATACGTTTCTGGCTGAGCGGGAGTGATTGTCCTGCACGAAGCGCGCAGGAATGCCGGCAGCTTCGAAGGCGCGCTCGTTCCAGCTTTCGAAGAAGAATCCGCGCGCGTCGTCGAACACCTTCGGCTCAAGGATTAACACATCGGGAATGTCCGCCTTGACGATCTTCACTGGTGTTCGTAAATCGGGAATCGGGAATAGCGAATGGGAAATGGGTGATTCAGTGATTAAGTGATTAAGTGATTAAGTGATTCAGGGATTCAGTAACCCAATCACTCAATCACCCAATCACCCAATCACTCAATCACTTGATCACCCAATCACTCAATCACCGCTCTTCGAGGATGGACTTGAGGTAAGTCCCGTACGAGCTGTTGCCGATCAAGTCCGCGAGCGCCTGCAACTGTCTGGCGTCGATGTAGCCCAAGCGCCAGGCGATCTCCTCGGGACAGCAGATCTTCAGCCCCTGACGGCGCTCCAGCGTCTCGATGAAGTGGCTCGCCTCCAGCAGCGATTCGTGAGTGCCCGTGTCCAACCATGCATGGCCACGACCGAGCGGCATGACCTCGAGTTCGCCCCGCGACAAATAATTGCGTATGACATCGGTGATCTCGGTTTCGCCGCGCGCTGACGGCTTGAGCGATGCGGCGATTTCGAGCACTCGGGCATCGAAGAAATACACGCCGGTGATCGCAAACCGCGACTTTGGCCGGCGGGGCTTTTCCTCGATTCCGGTCACGCGGCCCTGAGGGTCGAATTCGACGACGCCGTAGCGCTCCGGATCCTTGACTGGATAGACGAAAACCGTCGCGCCCGATGATTTACCCGCGGCGCGCCGGAGATCGGACTGCAGGTCATGGCCGTAGAAGATGTTGTCGCCCAAAATCAGGCAGCAGCAATCCGTGCCGACGAAATCGCGGCCGATCACGAACGCCTGCGGCAGACCCTCGGGTGCGGCTTGAACCCCGTAGGACAGGCGTATTCCCCAGCGCGCGCCATCGCCGAGCAGTTGCTCGAAACGTGGAAGGTCCTGCGACGTGGAAATTACCAGGATGTCGCGGATTCCCGCCAACATCAGCGTCGACAGCGGGTAGTACACCATCGGCTTGTCGTAGACCGGCAGCAGTTGCTTGGAGACAACCTGCGTGACCGGGTAAAGCCGGGTGCCCGAACCGCCGGCGAGAATGATGCCCTTCATTAGAGTGATTAAGTGATTGAGCGATTGTGCGATTGAGTGATGAGCAATGGGTGGGAGGCGAGGTACATCTACGACGCGACGAGTATCGAAGGCCCGTACGCGGCGAGCGGCTGATCCAGAGTGAGCAGGAGCATCGCCTCCACGAGGCTCTGCGCAACCAGAAGGCGATCAAACGGATCGCGATGGTGCTTCGGAAGTTCGGCAACGCGTGAGGCGTGACGGGCCGTCACCGACAATTCCTGAAAGCCGCCGTCGCGTAACGCGGCGACGAACTCGTCCGGGTTGATGCGGATCTTGCCAAGGGACACTTTGATCGCGACTTCCCATACGCTCGCTGCGCTCGCATAAATCTGGTTGGCGGGGTCGCGGATGAGCTCCGTCGCGCGCGCAGGAAGACTTTTCCCGGCGAGCCACCAGATCAGCAAGTGCGTGTCGACCAGCAACCTCACCGGGAACCGGCCTTGCCTTCAAAGGCGTCGAGCAGATCGCGGGGAAGTGGCGTGTCGAAGTCCTTGCCCACGCGGATGCGGCCTTTCATGAGACCGGGCGTGCGGGGAGCCGCAGCCACACCCGCCGGCACGAGCCGCGCGACCGGGCGACCGGCCTTGGCGATAACGATTTCCTCGCCAGCGTTGACACGCTCGATCAAACGGGAAAGTTGCGTCTTGGCCCGATGAATGTTGATGGTTTCCATTGGATCTCCTAGGGACTTAGCTAAGTCTAGCTAAGTGGCTTTGGTTCGTCAATCGCCGCATGCGGCGGTGAGAGATGAGTGATGAGTGATGAGCAATGGGTGGAGAGCAAAGTGCGTCATCTTATTCCTTGACGCTCTTGTGAAGCCCGGTGAGGAGACGCGAGACACGATCGACGGATGAAAATACGACATGATTCCTGTCGACGTAACCGATCTCCATCGCAATGAGTAACCGGGTCTCCAGTTCGCTTAAGGAACCTCTCGCGATGTTCAGGTACTGAGCAAACTCTCTGTCCCCGCTTCTCGCTGCACCCTCGGCAATGTTGCTGGGCACGGATACGGCAGAGCGCTGAATCCGCGCTGATATACCGAAGCGCTCCTCCGCGGGAAAATGCCGAGACATTTCGTATACCGATCTAACCAACGCCATGGCTTCCTTCCATGCCTCCAGTCGGTAATGCGGTCTAATATCTTCGGTCATGGTTATCGTCTCATCACTCATCACTCATCACTCTTTGCCCATCACCGGTTCACATAGTTCTTCTCAATCCAGTTCCGATACTCGCCACTGGTCACCGCGGCCACCCAGTCCGGATTGTCAAGGTACCAGGCCACAGTCTTGCGCAGCCCGGAATCGAAGCTCTCGGTCCGCTTCCAGCCGAGCTCGCGGCTGATTTTCGAGGCGTCGATCGCGTAACGCCGGTCATGGCCGGGCCGGTCCTTGACGAATTCGATCAGGGACTCGTGTTTCCCGGAACGCCGCGGCCGCAACTCGTCGAGAATTGCGCACACCTGTTCCACCACCATGATGTTGGAGTGCTTGCTCGTTCCGCCGACGTTATACACTTCGCCCGGCATTCCCTTTGCAAGTGCCAGCCGCACCGCGCTGCAATGGTCTTTGACATACAACCAGTCACGTACCTGCATGCCATCGCCATAGACCGGCAGGCGCTTGCCGGCCAGCGCGTTCAAAATCACCACCGGGATGAGCTTCTCCGGAAACTGGTAGGGCCCGTAGTTGTTTGAGCAATTCGTGGTGACGACCGGAAGTCCATAGGTATGGAAATAGGCCCGCGCCAGGTGATCTGAGGCGGCCTTGGATGCCGAGTATGGGCTGTTGGGCGCGTACGGGCTGGATTCCGAAAATGCCGGATCGCCTGGTCCGAGGCTGCCGTACACCTCGTCGGTCGAGACGTGAAGAAAACGAAAAGCGTCCTGCTCGCTGGCTGGCAATTTCGAGAAGTACGCCTTCGACGCTTCGAGCAGGCGGAAAGTGCCCACGATATTGGTCTGTACGAAATCCTCCGGGTCGTTAATCGAACGGTCGACGTGGGTTTCCGCCGCAAAGTGGACGATCGCTGAGGGCCGATGCTTTTCGAGCAGGCCGGTCACAAGACCGGGATCGCCGATATCACCGTGCACGAAAACGTGTCGCGGGTCAGTTCGGACCGATTGCAGATTACCGAGATTGCCGGCGTAGGTGAGCTTGTCCAGGTTGACGATCGCGCTGGATTCGCGCGCCAGCCAGTCGAGGACAAAATTTGCGCCTATGAAACCGGCGCCGCCAGTGACGAGAATGCACTTTTCAGCTTTCATCGCCCTCGCCCGAGCATCACTACACCAAGAGTCTTCAAGAGGATCGCAAAATCCAGCAGCAGCGAATAGTTCTTGATGTAGTAAAGATCGTACTGGAGTTTCTCAAGGGCGTCGTCCATCGTCGCGCCGTAGCTGTACATGACCTGGGCCCAGCCGGTGATGCCGGGCCGGACCAGTTGGCGCAGGTCGTAAAAAGGAATTTGCTTTTCGAGCTCGCGGATGAAGACCGGGCGCTCCGGGCGGGGGCCGATGAAACTCATTTCCCCCTTGATGACGTTTAAAAGCTGTGGCAGTTCGTCCAGACGCAGAATTCGCAGCAATCGTCCGACCTTCGTGACGCGCGGGTCGCGGGCAGAGGCCCATTTCGGCCCGTCGTTTTCGGCATTCACGTACATGGAACGAAACTTCATGATCTCGAATTCCTTTCCGTTCAACCCGGTCCGCGTCTGCCGGAACCACGCCGGACCGTGGCTTTCCAGCCGCACGGCAATCGCGACGATCAGCATGACTGGAATGCAGACAATCAGCAGAATGACGGAAACCACGATGTCCAGCAGCCGCTTGAGCCGCAGCGCCAGTGCGTTATGCAACAGATCGAAGCCGTGCGCGAACAGCAGCCACCCTCGCTGCGTGTGCATCACCGGCACCTTGAACCAGCGCTGTTCGTAGAAGTCGGCGAGGTCGTATACCCGCAGGCCGGAGAACCGCGCTTTCATCAGCTTCTGGATGAGCCCTTCGGATAGTGGCGATAGGGGCGCCACGATCACCCCGGACCAATCCTGCTCCAGTACCGTTTCGAGGTCCTCCAGAGTGCCGACCACCCGTGGAAGAGTGTTGTCATGGTTCGCAGAGGAATCGGCAAGAAAGGAAAGTTCGGCTTCGGCATTTGCTTTCTGGAAATCCCGATACAGTCGCAATGCCTTTTCGCTTGTGCCGGCGACCAACCATCTGGCCTTGCCGGTCTGTTGACGCTGATAGCGCGACGCGTAGTGACGCCAGACAGGCGCCCAGGCCGCGAAGATGAGAAGCGCAACCGCCATCACGCCGCGGCCCACCGTCGAATTTCCACTCCCCCAAAGCCCCGACGCGTAGACGGCGGCGGCGGTTACGATGGCGCCGAGCAGAACGGCCACCAGCGTGCGCGGGGCGGCGCGCATTCCGGCCACCTGGATTTCCACCGAATAGCAATCGAGGACATACAGCGCGAGCACCAACACCGCGATCGGCAGCAGCATGTCTAACGGCAGCCCGAGGAAGGCGCCCAGGCGCAGCCAGTTCGCCAGGTTGAAGGCAAGGATCAGCCCCATGAGGTCCGTCAGCAGAAGCGAAAGCGCGATGCGCCTCGGTAGCAGATGGATGTCCGCCATCGCCGGCTCTCGATTGTCAGGAGCGGGGTTGCCAGCCATTCAGTTACGTTGACCCGTCAATTTGGGTTCCCACTAAGAATGGACCATAGGTTAGCGATACTGAGGCAGCTTGCGCAGAATTTTTCTTACGATAAAAAGCGGGCTGACGCGCAGCCCGTATTTCCTGCAAGACCTGTAGGCCTCGATGTTTCCCTTCAGCACATTGAGCACGCTGCTGTTGGTCTCCCCGCCCGTCCGCATCTTGACCAGTTCGCGCGGCAGATAGGTCGAACGCAGTTGCTGGACATGCAGCGCCCGCAGCATGAAATCGAAATCGGCGGCAAACCGGTAGCCTGCTTCGAATGGCCCGACACGCCCAAGCACATGGCGGCGGATGAAGAACGCCGGATGCGGCGGCATCCAACCATGCTCGAACAGGCCCGGCCTGAACGGTTCCGACTTCCAGTGACGGACAATCCTGTTCAGGTCGCCCTTTTCCACGTAGAAGATGTCGCCGTAGCAGATGTCCACCGTGTCTTCCTGAAAGACTTCCGCGACCATGCGCAGGACGTTTTCGTCAACGTAGACATCGTCGCTGTTGAGCGTCCCGACAATGTCGCCGGTGGCCATCGCCAGGCCCTTGTTCATGGCGGCGTAGATGCCTTCGTCGGGCTCGGAGACGATCTTCGAAAGCGTGCCGCGAAAGCGCTGCAGCACCTCCAGGGTGCCGTCGGTCGAGCCGCCGTCCACCACAATGTGCTCGATGCGCGGATGCGTTTGTGCCGCCACCGATTCGATGGTGTCCGCTATGGTTTCCCGGGAATTGAAGGAAACAGTGATGACGCTGAACGTCGGAATACCGCTCATCGACGGGTTCCCGCCGACTGTGGGCGGGCTTGATGCTGAACGGGTTGCAGAACCCGCCGATACAGTTCCACGTGCTGGCGCGCCACCACCGGCATGGCGAATTCCTCGAGGACTTTCTGCCGCGCCCGCAAGGAAAGCTCCTGGCGGCGCTGATCGATATCGAGTATCCAGCGCATGCCCTCTGCCAGGTCCGCGGGCTCGAACGGACGGGCGAGATAGCCGTTGCGACGATGTTCGATCATGTCCGGCATCCCGCCGATGTCGAACGCCACGCAAGGCGTGCCGCAGGCCAGCGCCTCCATCACGGTGTTCGAAAGGTTCTCCTGGATGGACGGTGCCACGAATAGGTCAGCTGCGGCATAGAGCGCAGCCAGACTTACGTCGTCCTTCAGATTCCCGACAAAAATGCACTCGACCCCGCGAATCGGCGGTTCCCTGGATCTGGATGCCCCGAAAATCACCGCCACGAACTGCATTGCACCGCCGTCATCCGCCAGCGCTCGCAGCGCCGATTGCAAATGGCTGAAACCCTTTCTCGGCTCGTCGGCGCCATGCGCTGCACCGAATAGGATCAGCCGCTTTCCTCCTGGAAGTCCGAGTAAATCCCGTGCCGCGTCCTTCGGCAGCGGGCGAAAGCAATCCGTGTCGATGGCATTCGGTATGACCGAGACGGGGAATCCGGCGAGAAGCCGGCTGTTTCGGGCGCGCTCTCCGAGCCACCGGCTCGGCGTGACGATCGTCAACGGCAAATCGCGGTAGGCGCGTGCCTTGCGGCGGAAACCAAGCGATGAAAGATCGTAACGCGATCGCGAGCCGAGAACCGGGCAGGATCCGCATCCAGACACAAACCGACCGCAACCGTCATCGTAATGACAGCCGCCGGTGAAGGCCCACATGTCGTGCAAGGTCCAAACCAGCGGCAGACGGTACTTCCTCAGCACCCCCACGTTCACGAACCCGCCGGTGATCCAGTGAAGATGAACCAGATCCGGCGCGATATTCTTTACCCGTCTCCGGGAGCGGTCCGGCAACCATCCGGGATAGAAAGTGCTCTTCGTCCGCTTCGGGTAGGCCAGGATCGGCAGCAAGTCAAGCACTGGGCGCAACGGATTCACCCATCTGCCGAAATTGGTGCCGGGCCCGACGACGGCGGGATCGTCTCCATGCTTGACCTGCACCAGCATCGATGAATCGATCCCGATCGATCTGAGGCTGCAATGCAGCCGGTAAGCCGCCCTTGCTGCGCCCCCCCGGGAATCCTCGCTGTTAACCAGCAACGGTTTCATCGTGGCTTTCGTGGCAGCAAAGTGCGACACGGTCCTGCGGACTTATCGCCACTTGACGGCATAGCGCCCGGTGTAATCGATCTTCTGCAGGAACAACGGGACGTTGTGCTCCTGGAGGTATTCGTCCACCGCCCGTCGGGCGCCCAGCCAATGCCCGTAGTCGTCAAGTATCAGCACTCCGCCGACGGATAGCCGCGGGAAAAGATGGATCATCTCGTGGCGCGTGGATTCGTACCAGTCGGTGTCCAGGCGCAGCAGAGCGATGCGCCCCGGGGCGGAATCCGGAATAGTGTCTTCCACGCGGCCT
The DNA here is from genome assembly GCA_052387775.1 of Betaproteobacteria bacterium. GTDB lineage: Bacteria > Pseudomonadota > Gammaproteobacteria > Burkholderiales > JACQAP01 > JACQAP01. Next base: position 14,202 of record JBQTIV010000007.1, on the reverse strand, counting down.
TTGATGTAATGGATCTTCGACCCGTCGTAGCCGACGCTGGCCATCGCCTGCCTGACCACATCCAATGGCGCGCGGCACCAGACCGAGTCGGCGTCCTCGCGGTCAGTGCTTGCCGCCATCAAGTCGGCTGCAGACTCGCCGGTCAACGCCACGTCCTGCCCGGTCGGCGCGGTCATGCCCTCGAATGTATCGAACAGGCGCAGGTCACGCGTGCGTTCGCCCAGCTCGAGCAGCGTCCGCGCCACCGCCATCATGCTTCCGCCCTTCCAGACGCCGCACTCGACGATGTCTCCGGGAACCCGATTGCTGACTACATAGCGAACGGCATCACAAAGCGCTGCCACGCGCTGGTCCGAGGTCATCGTGTACGGGCGCACCGCGTCGATGGTCTGCGCAGTCATTTCATCCACCCCTTCGAGCACGCGCGGATAGGGAACGATATCGACACCGAAACGGCGCGCAAGATCTTTCAACGGTCGCAGCAGGGCGGGAAGTCCGGGCATCGGCAGTCGTCGCACGATCAGGCGCGGGGGCGCTCGGCCTCCATGAACAGGGAATCAGGCTTGCGAACTCGCATTCTTTCATCCACATCCAGCCAGTAAGACGAGAATCCAGGAACGGCGCTATCGAAAGCGGTAATGCGACGGACGTTCACGAAGCCGGCATCCTTCAAGGCGCGGCCGAGCGAGAACGAATCGTACATCCATCGATGTACCTCGCCGGATCGGCGGAAAACTCCCTCAAGGTATGCCGATCGCGCGGTTTGTCCCCCCGCAAGGCCGATCAATAAACCGGCGATGCGCACGCGCACGGCTTCGACCAGCCAACGCAGCCCTCGCGTGCGAATTCGATCCAGCAAGCGCGCCGTAACCGGTGTGCGCGAGGCCCGCCAGGCGCGTTCCGCTTCCGCTCCGATGCGGGACAGTACAAATTCCCGGTTCGGCAAATCCGGGGCGGCCAGAAAGCTGGCCGTTTCCCCGCCGCTGCGATCGCGAACCGCCTGGTCGTACATCTCCAGCAGGATCCAGTCATAGTCGGCCGTACTCATTTTCGATCCTGTATTGAGTTCGTCCAGCAGCCGCAGATACTCCCGTGCCAGCGTCTCCAGGTCCGGTACCACGATCCGGATCACGCCGCCTGGACGCAATACCCTGTGCATTTGCTGCAAGAGGTTGCAGGCCTCCCGCCGCGGCAAGTGCTCCAGGACATGCGAGCAGTACGCCGCGTCGAAGATTTGATCGGCAAAAGGCAGCCCCTTGCGCACGTCAGCTGCGATCACCTCCCTTGACGCCGGAACCACGTCGACATTCACCCAATCCGGATGAAAATGCATACCACACCCGACGTTCAGAAGCCTGTTGCCGGTACGGGGAGGATCAGCGTTAGAGCGCACCGCGAAGGCCCTTTCTGCGACGATCTTTGATCACGGAACAGATAGCGACAGGATTCTACCTACGGGCTCAGCGTGCGCAGGATCTTTTTTGCGATGCGCTTCCACCAGGGCGGCGCTGCGAAAACGGTCCGCTGGATAAAATTGTCCGCGCGCGCTTCCCGGACCGCATGGGCGGGATGACGAAGCGGCAGACGCATTTCCTCCACCGGAAGTGCGGCCAGCTTGTTTTGTCGATTGCGCGTGTGGGTCGCGATATCGCCAAAGCCAATGTTCGAGACCAGATTGACGCACGGTAATACCGTCAGCCCGTTGTTGACCCAGGCAGCAAATGTCCATCGGTAGGCCCAGGACGAATTCCGCCCGGCAAAAGTATCGTCGAAAATCCGCGTCCAGTATTCCGCAGCCACCCGGTCCTTGAGCAAGTCCACGAGCCAGCCCTGGTCACGCAATTGCGGCCAACGCGACATCTTGTGATCGTAGAGACGCCAGGCTCTGCGCCAGGTGGCCCATCCCCAGATATGGGTGTACCTGGAAAAGTAGTAGCTGTGCCCGGTCCCGTGGCGCCCGAACAGAAAATTGTCGCCCGAAATCATCAGGACACGTTCGTCATACTGGTAGCGTTCGAGCAGTTCGGCCGCAAAGGGGAAGAACGACCGATGCGCAACACAGTCGTCTTCGAGAATGATTCCGGCTTCGACATTGTCGAAGAACCAGGTGATCGCTTCGCTGACTGCTGTCTTGCAGCCGAGATTCTGATCCCGGAACAGAGTGTGAACCTGGCATTTCCAGTCAATGAGACCGACGAGTTCGCGAACGGCCTGAACACTTGCCTTTTCGTCCTTCCGCTCTGGCCTCGGTCCGTCTACCGCCAGGAAGACCTGTCCGGGCGCGACCTCGCGAAGAGAAGCAATAACCTGAGCTGTGGTTTCCGGCCGATTGAATGCCAACACCAGCACCGGCGGGCAGGCGGACCCTTCGCCAATCCTGTCGTCGTGCGCGCTCATCTTCAGTCCGGGCGCCTGCGATGGCCAGACTGTTCCATGACTTCACGGCCGATGCGCTGGAACAGGCGCGTCAGGCTGCCCGGCAGAGCTCGCATATCGGCGGCCAACAGAATGAAAATGAACCAGTTGAACGGATTGACCCTCGATTTTTTTGAAAGGCCGAGTCGCAGGATATCGAGGGGACCCGAGGCGGCAGCAAAATCGACCGCTCCGGAAATGCCAGTCTGTTGATTGACGACATACAGTTCCGGCACCGTAATGCACTTGAAGCCGCGCCGGGTCGCGCGGATGGTCCATTCGTAGTCGGATAAGTAGTGGGGCAACAGTCTGGGGTAAAAGCCGCCGATGACTTGTGCGTCGGCCCAGCGCAGAAACAGTCCGCGCGTGGAAAGACAGTTTATGCGTTCCGGTTCCGCGGCCACCTCGAAAGTCAGCGCCCTGAAATCCGCCTCGATGCCGGTTTCGGCGATCTCCCCCGTGAGCGGGTTCTTGGCGCGAGCGAGTAGCAAACAGCGCGGGCGGGCGCGCAGAATGGCTGCCGCCGTTTGCAGAAAGTCATCCTCGAACTGAATATCGTCGTTGGTGATGAGCAGTATGTCGCCGCGATCCGGATGAATTGCCCTGACCGCGTTCAATCCCTGTTGAAGGCTGCCGGCCCACCACCAGTTTCCGCTTCCGCGAATCACCGATACCGCATCGATCCTGGATCTGACCGCTTCGGCCGTGCCGTCGGTCGAGCCGTCATCGACCAGGATGAGATGCCAGTGCCGGTGCGTCTGGCGCTGCAGGCACTCGACGAACTTCTCGGTGATCTGGCGCCGGTTGTGGACTGGCAGCAGTACGAAAACTTTCTCCACTAGCCCGGCCGATTCATGAGGGACTCGGGATGATGGCGAGCCACGATCCGAGACCGTCGCGGCTCGACTGCCACAGCCAATAGATCACTCTATCGGCCAGGCCGGCAAACAAAACGATCGGGACAAGTGCCATTCGAGTCGATTGCATTTCAGGATGCTGCGCCTTGGGCAGGGCGTTGCTCGGGAATGCGAGGGTGCCAATCCCGATCCCGAAAAATAAGCGTGTTGAAGGACTTCGCAAACAACTCGAAGTTCTGTTTTCGCATGAAACGAGCCACCTCGCATTCCATCGCTTCGTCCAGAGACAATCCGAGCACTTCGGCCAGCACGCACTGCGGCCGAAAGCGGTTCCAATCGTTGGATCTCAATACGGGCAGATCAAATCCCTCGACGTCGATCGACATGAAGTCAATACGCGTGCCGGCCGGCAGATGCCGCGACAGAATTGCGTCCAGCCGCTCGACGGCAATGACCGCTGTCTTCTCCACCCGGTAGCGGGACGTCGCTTGACGGGTATTTGCCAACTGCGCGTCGAAAGTATTGAGCGCCGGATCGTCGAAGTAAAAGTAAGTCAAAGCCCCCGCAGATTCGTCGACACCCATTTGAAGATTGATATCCCTGGGGCGAAATAGGCGAAACGCCCCGATGGCTTCGGGATTCGGTTCAATGTTTATCCCACGCCACCCCTGCCTGTAGAAGAGGTGCGTATTGGAGAAACGCATCGGGTGATGGGCGCCAACGTCAACATAAAAACCAGTGTCGTGGGTGGCGAACAGCCGGCGCAGGATCATGTCTTCCCCATCCTGCGAATAGGACTTGTGCGCAAACCTGCCGCGCAAAATCGCCTGATAGTCGACCAGCATTCTTTTCAAATTCCGCAGCACTTTCTCAGCTCTCATCCTGCGGTCCTATGGACTGCCCAAGCCCGGCAATCGGCAAGGGCGGCGCAAAGCCCTTCTGAAGACGACAGCCCGCCCGCAGGAAAAACGACGTGGTCCACGCATAATTGTTCACCGGTCCGAAACCGCTGAAGTCCACCTGGAAGCGATCACTTTGGCGCAGACGTCGCGTCGCTGCAGGATAGCGGTCGCTGTTGTCGAGCACGATCAATCCGTCATCGCGGACCTTATCCATGGCCGCGTCTACGCAAGCATGGCGCCAGCGGCCGTCTACGATCACCACGTCGAAAAGCTCCGGCTGTTCGCGTATGGCGTTCACGTAGTCATCGCGCCGCTGGCGGAGCAACACTTGCTGATTCGGCCGCACACCTTCCTTCAGGTGCTCGAGCCAGGCTGGGTCGCTCTCGACGGATATGACAGCACGGGCGCGCTGTGCCCAGAAAAGCGAGGAATAGCCGGCGCCAAACTCGAAGACGCTCGCATTCGAGAAGTCGAACTGGGAGAGGTACTCGATCGCCGGATAGGTGTACCAGGGAATGACTGATCCGTCGCTGCGCACCGGCCGCCGCTCGCGGATACTGCGCAGCTGGCCCTGCTTGCTGGCGAGCGCATGGACATTCTGTCCCAGCCGGTAAAAAGCGGGACTGACTGCGTTGACAATACGCAATAACAGGCTCATGCCTTCGCGCCGGGCCGCAATACCCTGAGAGGCAGGAGCGCCCGCAGCATCATCACACCCGCGACTCGAGCACGACGGTCGAGAAACACTCCATAGGCGGCTACGCCATACGATATCAGCGTCGCGTACGCGGCGCCCGTTATTCCGAACCGGGGAATCAGCAGCAGGTTCAATACAACATTCGTCACCGCGCCAAGCGTCGTGCGATACAGGGAAACAATGGTCAGATTCTCGGCCAGCAGATAACTGCTGCTCGCGACACCGAGAAACACGAATATGGACGCCCAAGCGTAGATCGCCAGCACGCCGGAAGCGGCGGAATATGCGTCTCCATACAGCATCTGGATGATGTAAGGGGCGAACAGGCCGAGCGGCAGCGCCAAGCCGATTCCAACGAGGACCATCAAATCGAACAGCCGCTGCATTCGCGCCAGAAACAAGTGCTTATTGGATGCCCGGCTGGAGACGATCACGGGCAAAAGCGACGCGACCATGACGCCCGGGACAAAGTACGTCGCTTCGCAAAGATGGACAGCTGCGGAGTAAGAACCAACGGCCTCGTCGCCGAGCATTTCGCCCAGCATGACCTGATCGATTTTCATGTAGATCGAAACTGCAATGCCGGAGAATACGAGCGGCAGGGCGGGCTTGAGCAACGCCCATGCGCCGGAGACCGATGCGCGCCACTTGGCGAAACTCTCCCCGGAAACGCGGTACGCGACAACCAATCCGGCTGCCGCCAGGAGGACTTCGAGCAAACTCGCCCAGGCGAATGCGATGACCGGTGCGCCAATCAGGATGAGCACGATCTTTGCCGCGGTCGCCGCCAGGAAGGCGGCGCCCTTTGCCGCGACGGTATAACGGCTTTCGAGACGAGACTGGAACCATAATTCCACAACGTCCAGCGCCTGGACGAACATCCCCGCCGCCACCACCACGACAAGCTGTTGGATCGTGGCATCATCGGGACGGAAAATTCGCACGCACAACACGGCGGCACTGATGGCTACTGCACTGCCAAGAAGCCTGAGAACCAGTGCCGAACCCAGCAATTCGTGCCGCGCCGCAGATACACCGACAAGATCCCGCACCAGGACACGATCCAGGCCCAGCGACGACAATGCACCGAATAAAGCGACCAATGCAAGGGCATAACTGAACTGTCCGAACACATGCGGTCCGAGGTAGCGCGCGAGCCATACTCCGACAAGGAGCCCGACCGTCATCCGCAGGATTCGGTCGGCGTACATCCACGCGGTATTTGAAAGAATCCGGCGCAAGCCCGGCCGCCGGCGCAGCGCGTCGCCGATTCGCGCAGACAGGATCGCCAGGCGGTTACTCTCCAATCGCTAGCCCCTTCCAGAGAGGCGACAGAAAACCGGCGTCAGGCGTAACGGTAACTCCTCATCATGCTTAGCGTCCGGGCTGTTGCGGCCGATTGCGTAAGCGCTTTTCCCACTGGTAAGCGGTGGAGCAAATCACTTCCAGGTCGTCATGTTTCGGCTTCCAGCCCAGCACGCTCCTGATTCTCGTTGATTCGGCGACCAGTTCCGGCGGGTCCCCGGGACGGCGTGGTCCGTCCTCAATCGGAAGCTTGACCCCGGCGGCCTTCTGCACCGCATGCAACACCTGGCGCACGCTGAAGCCGCGACCGTAGCCGCAGTTAAACGTGTCCGACGCCCCGCTCCCGTTCAGGTACGCAAGCGCGTCGAGATGCGCTCGCGCCAGATCTTCAACATGGATGTAGTCGCGTATGCAGGTGCCATCCGGTGTCGGATAGTCGGTGCCGAAAACGGTAAGCTTGTCGCGCAGCCCGCACGCCGCTTCGCAGGCCACTTTGATCAGGTGTGTCGCGGCGGGAGTGGCCTGTCCGAGGGCAGCGTCGAGGCTGGCGCCCGCCACATTGAAGTAGCGCAGAGCCACGTAGCGAAAATTCGCGTCCTTCAATGTGCCCGGATGTTCGAGGCCGGCAACCACGTCCCGGAGCATCCATTCGGTAATAAGCTTGCTGGTGCCGTAGGGATTGATCGGCCGCAGCGGCGCCGACTCGGGAACCGGCTGCCGGTCGGGAATGCCGTATACCGCAGCCGACGAGGAAAAGACGAATTTCCGTATCCTTTTGCGGACGCAAACCTCGATCAGGTTGCGGGAAACTCCGGCATTGTTCCGGTAGTACTTGAGAGGATCGCGCACCGACTCGGGAACGACGACGCTGCCGGCGAAATGAATCACAGAGCCAACCGCGTGCTGCTCGATCAGCACGCCGACCAGTGCCTGGTCGCCGGCGTCACCGGCTACCGTAACCGCTTCCGGCGCCACGGCCCAACGCTGCCCGGTGGAAAAATCATCCAGCACTACGACCCTGTGGCCCTCGGCAATCAGCCGCCGGACGGTGTGCGAGCCGATGTAGCCGGCACCGCCGGTTACCAGCACCGTCTCAGCCATGCTCACGCGGTGGCCACGACATACCGGCTCTTGAGAAAGTCGGCGTAGGCGAGTTTCAGGCCATCCTCGATGCGTGTCTTGAATCTCCAACCCAGGCCTGCCAGCAGCGAAGAATCCAGCAGCTTGCGCGGCGTACCGTCGGGTTTGGATGTGTCGAACACGAGTCTGCCGTCGAAACCGACAATCCTGGCGATGATCTGTGCGAGTTCACGGATGCTGAATTCCTCGCCGGAGCCGATGTTGACGAGCGGCGGACGGGACTGGCTTTCGCACAGCCTCCGGTAGCTTTCCTCAGGCATGCCGAGGAGATAGAGGCAGGAATCTGCCGCGTCCTCCGAAAAGAGGAACTCGCGCATCGGCGAACCCGTGCCCCATACGACCACCTCCGTCGCGCCCCTGCTTCTGGCTTCGTGCATCTTGCGAATCAGCGCAGGAATGACGTGTGATTTCTCCAGGTCATAGTTGTCCCCCAGGCCGTACAGGTTGGTCGGCATGGCGGCGAGGAAACGGCAACCGTACTCGCGGTTGTAGCTCCAGCACATTTCCACGCCGGCGATCTTGGCAATCGCGTAGGCGCGATTGGTCGCCTCGAGCGGCCCGGTGAGCAGATACTCCTCCTTGATCGGTTGCGGACAATCGCGCGGGTAGATGCAGGACGAACCCAGGAACAGCAGGCGTTTGACCCGGTTGCGCCAGGATTCGTGGATGACGTTGTCCTGGATCTCGAAATTTTCGCGGAGGAATTCCGCCGGATAGGTGTCGTTGGCGACAATGCCGCCGACCCGGGCCGCCGCCAGAAAGACGTATTCGGGGCGCTCGCGCTCGAAAAACTCGCGCACCGCCGCGCGGTCGGTGAGCTCGAGTTCCGCATGGCTGCGGGCAAGGAGATTGCGGAATCCTGCGGCCTGCAACCGCCGCATGATCGCCGAGCCCACCAGGCCCCGGTGGCCGGCGACGTAGATCTTTGAGTCCAGTTTCACTTTGCAACTTGGTGATTGGGTGATTGGATGATTAAGTTATTGGGTGATTGAGTGATTCAGCAACATCAGTCGGCAGACTGAACGCTTTTCTGTAGGCCCGCAATCAAGCGAGAGACCTCTTCGACTGCCTCGAATACGCCGCGGTCACACGATATGTATCCAAGTTCCGCAGAGATCAATAACTGGGTCTCCAACTCGCTCAGAGAGCCCTTGGCCACACCGAGAAACTGGACGAATTCCTTCGGCCCATTCCTCGCGGCGCCTTCTGCAAGATTGCTGGGTATGGAAACGGCGGCCCTGCGCATCTGGCTCACGAGCCCATAGACCTCTTCTTTCGGAAACGCGCGAGTCAGCGTATAGACATCCTTTACCAAGGCCATCGCCGATTTCCACGCCTGCAAGTCGTAATGTGGCCTGACCATACTGCTGCGTCACCGAGTCGCGGGTTCATTCAATCACCCAATCACTGAATCACCCAACCACTGAATCACTCACTCGCTGCCTCACTCGTGATAATCGTACGGCTTGTGGCCGTGGCGCTTGACCAGCTCGTCGCGTTCCGCTGCCTTCAAGTCTTCGCCCGCCATTTCCTCCACCAATTGTTCGAAACTGACCCTGGCGGACCAGCCGAGTTTGCGTTTCGCTTTCGACGGATCGCCCTGAAGCGTGTCGACTTCGGCCGGACGGAAGTAGCGCGGATCAATCGACACGCGGACGCGGCCCGCGTCGTCCACAGCTTTTTCAGCGGGGCCCTTGCCAGACCACTTCAGGCGCATGTCAAGTTTCCGCGCAGCAAGATCGACGAAATCGCGCACGCTATGCTGGATGCCGGTGGCAATCACGAAGTCCTCCGGATCAGGCTGCTGAAGCATCAGCCACTGGGCCTCGACGAAATCCCTGGCGTGCCCCCAGTCGCGCCTGGCATCGAGATTGCCGAGAAAAAGGCAGTCCTGCAGCCCGAGCTTGATGCGGGCCAGGGCGCGTGTGATCTTGCGGGTGACGAAGGTCTCCCCACGGACCGGGCTTTCATGATTGAAAAGTATGCCGTTGCAGGCGAACATCCCATAGGCTTCGCGGTAATTCACCGTGATCCAATGGGCGTAGAGCTTGGCGACGCCATAAGGCGAGCGGGGATAGAACGGCGTGGTTTCCTTCTGCGGCACTTCGCGCACCATGCCAAACATCTCCGATGTCGAAGCCTGGTAGAAGCGGCTCTTCTTTTCCAATCGCAGTATGCGGATCGCTTCCAGCATGCGCAGGGCGCCCAGCGCGTCCGAATTCGCGGTGTACTCGGGTTCTTCGAAGGACACGGCCACATGGCTTTGCGCCGCCAGGTTGTATATTTCGTCCGGCTGAACCTGCTGGACGATTCTCACCAGGCTGCTGGAATCGGTCATGTCTCCGTAGTGGAGAATGAAATTTCGATTGCTTACGTGCGGGTCCTGGTAAAGATGATCGATGCGATCGGTGTTGAACAGGGAGGTGCGGCGCTTGATGCCGTGCACCGTGTAACCCTTTGCTAGCAGGAACTCGGCAAGGTATGCGCCATCCTGGCCGGTAATGCCGGTGACGAGCGCGACTCTACTCATTCTGTGGTGACGGGCACATCTGTATACTCATGTGAGCCAATGCAACCGGTTCTCGGCGACGACCAGGATCCAATCGACGCACAGCGAGAGATTGAAGCGGAAATGGTCCCGATCACGTCTGCGATTCTAAGCGATTTGCCCCTCCCCGGAAAGAAAACCCCGATGCAACCAACCTTTCGATTAGCGTAAACCAGATGATCTTCCCGGTCGTTCTCTCAGGCGGTTCCGGTACACGTCTCTGGCCGCTTTCGCGGACGCTATTTCCCAAGCAGTTCCTGCCCCTGGTCACGCCCAAGACGATGCTGCAGGAGACGCTGCTGCGACTTAGCGGGCTGGCGCAACAGCAGCGGCCACTGGTGGTGTGCAGTAACGACCACCGCTTCCTGGTCGCGGAGCAATTGCGGGAAATCGGCGCGACATCATTGGCGCAGATACTCGAGCCGGCGGGCCGCAACACCGCGCCGGCAGTAGCCGTTGCCGCGCTGTGCGTAGCCGAAAGCGATCCCGCCGGGGTCATGTTGGCTCTTCCGGCCGACCACATGATTCGCGATGTGGCCAGGTTCCACGAAGCCATCGACAAGGCGACGGCGCTCGCAGCCGCGGGCCGCCTGGTCACCTTCGGCATTGTTGGCCGCGAGGCAGAAACCGGTTTTGGCTACATCGAGCGCGGCGAAGTCATTCCCGGCCAAAAAAACGCCTACCGGGTTGCGCGGTTCGTGGAAAAACCGGATGAAACGCATGCGCGGGAATTCATCGCCACGGGCCGCTTCTACTGGAACAGCGGCATGTTCGTGTTCAAGGCGTCGCGTTACCTCGAGGAGCTCGGAAAGTACCGCCCGGATATCCTCTCCGCCGCGACGCGGGCGTGGAGCAAGAGCACGCGCGATCTCGACTTCATCCGCCTGGACGAATCTTCGTTCCTCGCTTCGCCTGCGGAATCGATCGATTACGCGGTAATGGAGAACACCAAGGACGCCGCAGTGGTAGAGGCCGACATCGGCTGGAGCGACATCGGCTCGTGGACCGCACTGTGGCAGGCCGGACCGGCCGACCCGGCTGGCAATGTCACGCTCGGCGATGTCCACACGGACAACGTGCGCAACTGTTACGTGCGCGCGGAGGACCGTCTGGTTGCGGCTGTAGGCGTGGAAGACCTGATTATCGTCGAGACCGCCGACGCGGTGCTGGTCACCCACAAGGACTGCTCAGAGGAGGTAAAGAAAGTCGTCGAATCGCTGAAATCCAGGCAGCGCGATGAATACCTGGTGCACAAGCGCGTTTACCGGCCGTGGGGCTACTACGAAAGCCTGGATGACGGCGAGCGCTTCCAGGTCAAGCGCATCATGGTCAAGCCCGGATCGAAATTGTCGCTGCAGATGCACCATCATCGCGCCGAGCACTGGGTGGTGGTGTCGGGGACCGCGAAAGTGATACGCGGCGATAAAACGCTGCTGCTGTCCGAGAACGAATCGACTTACATCCCGCTCGGCACCAGGCATCGTCTGGAGAACGCAGGCGAAGTGCCGTTGCATATTATCGAGGTGCAGTCCGGAAGCTACCTTGGGGAAGACGATATCGTGCGCTTCGAGGACGACTTCAAGCGCAACTAAGGCGCGACCACCCGTTTCCCAGTGCCCGCGATTCTTCTCGTCAAGACTTCCTCGATGGGCGATGTCGTCCACAACCTGCCCGTCGTCGAAGACATCCTCGCCGCCCGGCCCGATGCGCGGATCGACTGGCTGGTCGAAGAGGCGTTCGCCGCGATTCCGCGCCTGCATCACCGGGTGAGGCAGGTCATTCCAGTGGCGATTCGCCGCTGGCGCAAGCGCCTTTTCGCCAAGGACACCCGTAGCGCGTTCGGCGATTTCCTCCAAGCGCTGCGCCGGGAGCGCTACGACGCCATCATCGACAGCCAGGGCCTGCTCAAGAGTGCGATCCTGGGCCGCATCGCCCATGGCCGCCGTCACGGACTCGACTGGAAGAGTTCGCGCGAGCCATTGCGGTTGTTCTACGAGCGCACGTATTCGATTCCCTGGTCCCTGCACGCGGTTGAGCGTAACCGGCTGCTCGCCGCGCAGGCGCTGAACTACCCGCTTGCCAATAAATTGGATTACGGAATTTCCCCACGGACCGAGGACGTCGCAAGGCTGGCAACGCAGCTCCCAGGCGGGTTCCTGGATCAGCCGTTCGCGATGCTGCTGCACGTCACCAGCGACGCAGCCAAAGAGTGGCCGGAACAGCGCTGGACACAGCTCGGCGCGCAGCTTGCGGACCGGGGAATCAGGTCGATATTGCCGTTTGGCAGCGACACCGAGCGCCTGCGCAGCAACCGGCTCGCGGCGCTTATCCGCGGCGCAGTGGTTCCGCCCAGGCTGGACCTGGGCCCACTGGCCGCCCTGCTGTCGCACGCGCAAGTTGCGGTCGGTGTCGACACCGGACTCACACATCTCGCCGTGGCGCTCGGCAGGCCGTCGATCGGCCTTTACTGCGCCACCGATCCGGCAGCAACCGGCCTTTACGGTTCGCCGGTCGCCGTCGCCCTTGGCCGCACCGGCTATGCACCTTCCGTGGAGGAAGTAGTCGCCGAAGTGCAACGCCTGCGGAGTGTTGCTTGAACCGGCTGCTCTACACGCTGACGCTCTATCTGCTGCTGCCCTGGGCCCTGTTTCATCTGCTCTGGCGCGCGCGCAGGCAACCCGGGTATTTGCGGCATGTCGGTGAGCGTTTCGGTTTCTTCGCAGAAAAAATCGACCAGCCGGTGATCTGGCTGCATGCGGTCTCCGTCGGGGAGACGCGTGCCGCGGAGCCGCTGGTTGCCGCCCTGCGGCAGCGCCATCCCGGGCACCGGATCCTGCTGACCCATGCTACCCCGACCGGGCGCGATACCGGCGAAGATGTTTTCGGCGACCGCGTCAGCCGCTGCTACCTGCCTTACGATTTCCCCTGGGCCGCGCGCCGCTTCCTGCACCACTTTCGCCCGCGGGCCGGGATCGTGATGGAAACCGAGATCTGGCCCAATTTTATCGACGCCTGCCGGCACTCGGGTATTCCCTGCTATCTGGTCAACGCGAGGATGTCGGAGAAATCCGCGCGCCGCTATGCGCGTTTTCGCAGCCTGGCGGCAGCCGCACTGCGCAAGCTCGCCGCGATCGGGGCGCAGACGGAACGCGATGCCGCGCGGCTCGCGGAACTAGGCGCCGGAGCGGTCGAGGTCACCGGCAACATCAAGTTCGATCGCGCCGCGCCGGCGGAAATGCTGGCGCTGGGGACGCGGCTTCGCGGACAGTTCGGCAGCCGCAAGGTTTTCCTCGCAGCCAGCACCCGCGAAGGCGAAGAAGCATTGATCCTCGAGGCGCTCGCCGGCCTGGACGTGGCCGGATTGCTCATCGTCATCGTGCCACGGCATCCGCAGCGTTTCGACGAAGTCGGCTCCCTGCTCAGGCAGCGCGGCCAGACCTTCGTCCGACGCAGCGAAGGCCGGGCGGTCGGGGACGATATTGGTGTCGTGCTTGGCGATTCGATGGGGGAAATGTTTGCTTATTACTCCGCGACCGACGTGGCTTTCGTTGGCGGCAGCCTCCTGCCGCTCGGCGGCCAGAACCTGCTGGAGGCCTGCGCGGTCGGCCGCCCCGTCATCGTCGGACCGCACACGTTCAACTTCGAGGAAGCCACCGAAGGCGCAATCGAGGCCGGCGCGGCGTTGCGGGTCGCCGACGCGCCGGCATTGGCAGAGGCGGTCGCTTCACTTTTTCGCGACCCCCGACGCCGCGAAGCGATGGCAGAGGCGGGCAGGCGCTTCACTCAATTACATCGCGGCGCAACGGAACGGACGATGGCAATTTTGAAGTGGTAATTCAGTGATTCAACGATTCAGTGATTCGGTGATTGAGTGATTTAGCGATTAAGTAACCCAATCACTCAATCATCCAATCGTTCAATCACTCAATTCAGTGACGATTCGATACACACGCTGATCGCGCGGGCCGGCCGGAAGATCCTCAACCACCTGCAGCGAAAATGCAGCCACGACCCGCGTAACGCCCGGCTTCAGTTCCTCAAGGAGCCGATCGTAGAATCCACCGCCATACCCCAGGCGCTTGCCGGCCGCGGTAAATGCCACCCCGGGCACCAGCAGGAACTCGACTGATGACGCCGGCACGATGGGACAGCGTTGCACCGGCTCGCGGATTCCCCAGGCACCGGCGACAAGGTCAGCGCCCAGATTCTTGACTTCGCGCAACTCGATCAGGTGTGCGGCGCGGTTGACCCGTGGCAGCAGCAGTCGCTTGCCGGCGGCAACAACGGCGAAGCAGAAAGCGGCGGTATCGAACTCGCTGCCGAACGACGCGTAGGCGC
>JBQTIV010000006.1:0-46367 GCA_052387775.1 Betaproteobacteria bacterium | reverse complement strand
CGGGGATCTGACCTCGGAGGCGATCGAGGGCGGCGGGCAATCCCTTGTGCGTCTGCTCTCAGGTCGCATCCCCAAGTAAAGTTGGGGCCCCTGCTCCGCCTCGACAGCCGCCCCGCTTGCGGGGATGTGACTGTGCAAGCGGCCAATGGCGTGTCGACCACCGGCCTTACGCGTGTCTCCGCGGTCAGATCCCCAGAGGGGCCCCTCTTCCGCGCTCCGACACGCACGGCGAGGACTCGTAACACAGCATGGCGCCGATTCTCGTCGGGTTTTCAGCCGCGAATTAGCGGAACAGGACACTAGGTCCGGGCTGAACTCCTTGCCGGCAACCCATACCCCCAGAAAGCGGTTCAGCCAGAACTTTCTGCAGGATCGCGGCATCGTGCAGCGGATCATCGCCGCCATAGGTCCCCAGCGCGACGAGCGCATCGTCGAGATCGGCCCCGGTCCTGGCGCACTCACGGCGCCGCTGCTTGACCGCCTCGCCCGTCTCGACGTGATCGAAATCGACCGTGATATCGTCCGTGACCTGCGTGCGCGTTTTCCGCCGAAGAACCTGCATGTCCATCAGGGCGATGCGCTGGACTTCGATTTTTCAGTGTTCGGCGCGGACATCCGCGTCGTCGGCAATCTCCCCTACAGCATTTCGACGCCGTTGCTGTTTCACCTGACTGCGCAGGCGGCGTTGCTGCGCGACTGTCATTTCATGCTTCAGCGCGAGGTCGTCGAGCGGATGGCTGCGGATCCCGGTTCTCCCGAGTATGGCCGCCTGTCGGTGATGTTGCAGTACCGGTGGGGCATCGAGTCGCTGTTCGACGTGCCGCCGACGGCATTTCATCCCCAACCCGAAGTCTGGTCCTCGGTCGTGCGCATGACACCACACGCGATCCTGCCCCACCGCGCCAGCGATGAGTCCCTGTTCGCTGATGTGGTGACGCGCGCGTTCGGTCAGCGCCGCAAGACGCTGCGCAACGCCCTGAGGGAATTGCTCGAGGCCAGGGAACTGGAACAGTTGGGAATCGAGGCGGGTGCCAGGGGCGAGACTCTCGGCGTCCCGCAATTCGTGCGCATCGCGAACTACCTGGAAGAACGGCGGCGCTAGTGTTTGCGCTGGATAAATTCGATTTTGTAGCCGTCCGGATCTTCTACGAAGGCGATCAC
This sequence comes from Betaproteobacteria bacterium, assembly GCA_052387775.1. GTDB lineage: Bacteria > Pseudomonadota > Gammaproteobacteria > Burkholderiales > JACQAP01 > JACQAP01. Next base: position 45,206 of record JBQTIV010000006.1, on the reverse strand, counting down.
GGTGCTGCCATGCTTCATCGGGCCGGCCTCGCGTGTGACTTTGCCGCCGCGTTTGTTCACTTCCTCGCAGGCTTTGTAGGCATCGTCAACCTCGAGCGCGATATGGCCGTAGCCGTTGCCCAGATCGTATTTCGCAGTGTCCCAGTTGTGAGTAAGTTCGAGCACCGCTTCCCGATCTTCGTTGCCGTAGCCGACGAAAGCCAGCGTGAAACGGCCGTCCGGATAGTCCTTCTGCCGCAGCACCGTCATGCCGAGCACCTTGGTGTAGAAATCGATCGAGCGATTCAGGTCGCCCACGCGGATCATGGTGTGCAGAATACGCATACGCGCAATGTTTAAGTGTTGAGCCTTGAATTTCGAGTTTCCGGTCAATCACCGGAGCATTCTGGAAAAGTCAATACCAAGCATTTAACACTCAACACTCTCATATTTCCACCAGCTCGAAATCTTCCTTGCGCGCTCCGCATTCCGGGCAAACCCAGTTCAGCGGCACATCCTCCCAGCGCGTGCCGGCAGGAAGGCCCTCTTCGGGCAGTCCGGCCGCTTCGTCATAGATGAATCCGCAGATCAGGCACATGTAGGTCTTGTATTCTTTTTTTTCCATTGCAGCCATCGTTGGTTTTGGGGAATCGCGGAATTTTTCAGTTAAAATTCCATTTTAAGTCGAAACGCTGCCGCGAAACATCGCTGTGCCAGACTCCCTTCCGATCGTGCTCGTATTCGCGGCGACTGATCCCAGCGGTGGTGCGGGGATTCAGGCGGACATCCTCACCCTGTCGAGCATGGGTTGCCATCCGCTGTCGGTGATCACCGCGGTGACCATCCAGGACACGATGGGTGTGGAAGACGTGCTTCCAATCGATGCCGAGTGGGTTGCCGACCAAGCGCGCTGCGTGCTGGAGGACATGCCGGTCACGGTGTTCAAGGTCGGTCTGCTCGGAAGCGTCGAGTCAATTGCGGCCATCGCTGAAGTTGTTTCGGATTATCCCGATATCCCGCTGGTGCTCGATCCGGTGCTCGCTTCGGGCCGCGGTGACGAACTGGCTTCCGAGGACATGATCGCGGCGATGCGGGAACTGCTGATCCCGCAGACCACGTTGATCACGCCCAATAGCCTCGAAGCCCGGCGCCTCGCGCAGGACGACAGCAACGAGAATGACGACCCTGACCTGAACGAGTGCGCTCGGCGTCTGCTCAATCTTGGCTGCGAATATGTCTTGGTGACCGGGACCCACGAGAACACGGTGCAGGTGGTCAATACCCTCCATGACCAGCAGGGTGTGGTGCGAACCGACTCCTGGCAACGGCTGCCCGGCATCTTTCATGGCTCGGGTTGCACGCTCGCCTCGGCGGTTGCAGCAACGATCGCCAACGGACTCGGCGTACCTGAAGCGGTACGCGATGCACAGGAATACACGTGGCAGACGCTCAAGTCCGCGTATCGGACCGGAATGGGGCAGTTGATCCCGGACCGGCTGTTCTGGGCGCGCGAGGAAGACTTGGAGGATGGGGAAGACGTTTAGCGGGCTGTACGCGATCACGCCCGGGCTTGCCGACTCCGCACTGCTGACGGGCAAGGTGAGGGCCGCGCTGCGCGGCGGCGCACGCGTGGTGCAGTACCGCAACAAGGCTGCCGACAAAGGGTTGCGGCATGAACAGGCCCTTCAGGTTGCGCGGTTGTGCCGCGGCGCTGGGGCCTGCTTCATCGTCAATGACAGTATCGAACTGGCGAGTGCAGTGGCTGCGGACGGAGTGCACTTGGGCAAGGACGATGGCGGAATCGGTGCGGCTCGTGCGCTGCTCGGTCCCGGCAAGCTGATCGGCGTGTCGTGCTACAACCAGTTGTGGCGTGCGCGCGACGCTGTTGCGCAGGGAGCGGACTACATCGCGTTCGGCAGTTTCTTTCCGTCGCCGACCAAGCCCAACGCGGAAAACGCGAGCCGCGATTTGCTGCGCGCGGCAAAGGAATTCTCGCGTCCGATTGTCGCGATCGGCGGCATCACGCCGGACAACGCCGCAGAACTGATCGAGGCCGGCGCCGATGCGGTGGCGGTGCTCAGCGCCGTGTTTGATGCGCCTGACGTTGAATGCGCGGCACGCCGCATTGCCGGGCTGTTCGCGCATCACAGTAAGTCCTGAGATCACAAACATGAGAACAAGAAACCAGATTCTTTTCGAGAAATCGCAGGCGGTGATTCCCGGCGGTGTGAACTCGCCGGTGCGCGCCTTCCGCGCAGTGGGCGGCACGCCGTTGTTCGTCAGCCGCGGGGAGGGCGCCTGCGTGTGGGACGCGGATGGCAGGCGTTATCTCGACTACGTCGGTTCCTGGGGGCCGCTGGTGCTTGGCCACGCGCATCCGCAAGTGGTGGAAGCGGTGCGCGAGGCCGCCTCCCGTGGTTTGAGCTTTGGTGCCCCGACGGAAGCCGAATTGGAAATGGCGGAACTCATCACCCGGCTGTTGCCGTCGATGCAGCAAGTGCGCTTGGTGAGTTCCGGCACCGAGGCGACCATGAGCGCAATCCGGTTGGCGCGCGGCTTTACTGGGCGCGCGAAGATCATCAAGTTCGAGGGTTGTTACCACGGCCACGCCGATTCACTGCTGGTAAAGGCCGGTTCCGGTGCGCTCACTTTCGGTCAGCCCAGTTCCGCCGGCGTGCCGGCGGAAATCACGGCGCACACCTTGGTTCTCGATTACAACGACGCCGGCATGCTGGAGCGCGCGTTCGACGCGCGAGGCGATGAAATTGCCGCGGTGATCGTCGAGCCGGTGGCCGGCAACATGAACCTGGTCAAGCCCAGGCCGGAATTCCTGCGCACGCTTCGCGACCTTTGCACGAAGCATGGCGCGGTGTTGATTTTCGACGAAGTGATGAGCGGTTTCCGGGTCGGGCTACAGGGAGCGCAAGGGTTGTATCGCATCACGCCCGACCTGACCACGCTGGGCAAGGTTATCGGCGGCGGCATGCCGGTGGGCGCGTTCGGCGGGCGGCGCGACATCATGCAGTGTGTCGCGCCGCTGGGGCCGGTGTATCAGGCCGGAACGTTGTCCGGGAATCCGCTGTCGGTCGCCGCCGGGTTAGCCACGCTCAAGCTGGTTCAGGCGCCCGGTTTTTTCGACCGGCTTGACAATGCGGCTGCGCGGCTCGTGCGCGGTCTGCAGAAGGCCGGCAGGGATGCGGGGATGGCGTTCTCGGCACAATCGGTCGGCGGGATGTTCGGCGTTTACTTTCGCGCGGCGTCGCCGGAAAGTTACGCCCAAGTCATGGAAAGCGACAAGAATGCCTTCAATCGTTTTTTCCATGCCATGCTGGCCCAAGGGGTGTACCTGGCGCCATCGGCATTCGAGGCGGGGTTTGTCTCCGCCGCTCACGGCGAAGCGGAAATCAGCGCCACCATCGAGGCGGCATCGGCGGCGTTCGCGAAAGTCGCGGCCGCATGAATTATTGCGCGGTCAACGCAAACCCGAGAGGTACTCGGCAACGGCGGCAATTTCTTTGTCGGTGAGCCGGGCCGCGACCGCGCGCATCATGTTGCTGGAATCGTTGACGCGCTCGCCGGCACGGAATGCCTTCAATTGCGCAACGAGGTACTCGGGATGTTGACCGGCAAGGCGCGGATACTGGGACGGAATACCGGCGCCGTTCGGCGAGTGGCAGCCGGCACAGGCCGCCACGCCGGTGGCGACGTTGCCGCCGCGATACAGCATGCGCCCCTGCGCTACCAGTTCCATGTCCTTTGCTGCGGTCTCCGTCGGCCTCTGCGCGGCGTAGTAAGCGGCAAGATTGCGCATGTCCTCGGTGGCCAGGCCGCCTGCCATGCCCATCATTACCGCGTTGTTTCGGTTGCCCGATTTGAATTCGTTCAGCTGCTTGAACAGATACTCCGGGTGCTGGCCGGCGAGGCTCGGATTCATCGGCAGCGCGCTGTTGCCATCGGCCCCATGGCAGGCGGCGCAGACTTGGTTGGCAAGGGGCTGCGCCTTGGCGGGATCGCCGAAATCGGCCGCAACCGCCGGCGTGACGGAAACGAGCGCAGCCAAGGTTGCCGCGACGAAACGGTTCATGAACACTCCTTCGGTTTCGTGCCGAGTCCCCGGCCTGCGCCGGTCCCCGCGAGAGGCGTCATTTTAGCGTAAGTGATGAGCCGCACCCGATTGTTCAGCGACATCGCCTTCTTTACGACCGTCGCGCATGAGCGCGACCTGCCGACGTCGTCCCGAGTCGAAGTGGCGTTTGCCGGACGTTCGAACGCGGGCAAGTCGAGTGCACTCAACGCCCTTGCCCGGCGTTACCGGCTGGCGTTCGCCAGCAAGACCCCAGGCCGAACGCAGCAAATCAATTTCTTTACCTTGGGGGCCGGGCGCTTCCTGGTCGACTTGCCCGGGTACGGGTACGCCCAAGTGCCGGCAGCAATGAAACGAAACTGGCAGGAACTGCTGTCCGGCTATTTGCAGTCGCGCGGCCAGCTGCGCGGCCTAGTGGTGGTAATGGATGCCCGTCATCCGTTGACGCGGCTGGACCGGCAGCTGCTGGACTGGTTCGCCCCAACCGGCCGGCCAGTGCACGTGCTGCTTACCAAGGCAGACAAGTTGTCGAAGCAGGAAGCGGCCGGACAATTGCGCAGCGTGCGCGAACGGCTCGCCGCCGAGTACCAACGTAGCAGCGTTCAGCTCTTCTCCGCGATGACCAAACAGGGCGTCGACGAAGCCGGAGAGCTCCTGGCCAAATGGTTCGACACCGGGCAGCATCGGCGTGGCCGGATAGAATAAAAAACCCCCGGTTAAAGGGGACTAAAACCGGGGGCCAAACAATGCCTTAATTTGGATTAAGGCGCCCGCTCAGGGAGGAGAAGCGGGAGACATCACTGTCCGATCATTATGAGTGGCGGAAACGCAAAAAAGTTCCGCTTTGCACAACCGAGGCTTTATCATTCAATTCAACGACATAGTCTCTCGCCTGGCGACCGGATAGCGGGGGAACTGGGCACGGAGGACCGATCATGCATGTACTCGGAAAGTTTCCAGTCCGCAGGATGCGCAGGCTGCGCCGTGATGAATTTTCACGGCGCATGGTGCGCGAGCATAGGCTGTGTGCGGACGACTTGATCTACCCGGTCTTCGTCATCGACGGAGGCAACCGCAGCGAGGCGGTTCCGTCGATGCCCGGAGTGGAGCGACTGACCGTGGATGCCGTCCTCAGGCAGGCCGAGCGCTGCGTCGAGCTGGGGGTTCCGGCTATTGCGTTATTTCCGGTGGTGGACAACAAGCTCAGGACCGCCAATGCCAGCGAAGCATTCAATCGCGACGGGCTCGCTCCCCGAACCATTCGGGTGCTCAAAGCCCGCTTTCCGCAATTGGGCGTCATCACCGATATCGCCCTCGATCCCTACACCAGCCACGGCCAGGATGGTCTGATCGACGACAGCGGTTACGTACTTAATGACCAGACCATCGAGGCGCTAATCAAACAGGCGCTGTCGCATGCCGAAGCCGGGGTGGACATCGTCGCGCCTTCCGACATGATGGACGGGCGCATTGGGGCGCTGCGTCGGGCACTGGATGAGAACGGGCACATCTACACGCGCATCCTGGCGTACGCGGCAAAGTACGCGTCGAGTTTCTATGGCCCGTTTCGCGACGCGGTCGGTTCGGCGGCAAACCTTGGCAAGGGCGACAAGTACACTTATCAGATCGATCCGGCGAACAGCAACGAGGCGCTTTGGGAAGTGGGATTGGACCTGGAAGAGGGCGCGGACATGGTGATGGTCAAGCCCGGGATGCCCTACCTCGATATCGTGCGCAGAGTGAAGGACGAGTTTGGCGCGCCGACCTTCGTGTATCAGGTCAGCGGCGAGTACGCGATGCTTCAGGCCGCGGGGATGAATGGCTGGATCGACCGTCGCAAGTGCATTCTGGAGTCGTTGCTGGCCTTCAAGCGCGCCGGCGCCGACGGCATCCTGACTTACTTCGCCCTGGAAGCGGCCGCCTGGCTCAAAGAGGGGTAGCCGCGGCGCCCGCAGCGTCGCTGCCATCGAGCACCGAGTTCAGCCAGTCGATGCGGGCACGGTCGAAGGGTCTGCCCTCGGCGGTGGTACGAAGCTGATGGCGCAGATTGTGCGGCGCGAACACGGTGATCTCGAAATCGGCGTCGTCGGTGCGGATGCTGAAATTTGGCACGCTGCGCGGGTCCGCGCCGATGTATACGCGCCGTTCACGGCTGCGGTAGGGAATCTGGCGGTTGAGCAGGAACATTTCCACGTCCTTCACACTGTCGGTGAAAAGGTGGATGTTGATGTCGGAATACTTGCCCGCGCTTCCGGACAGCACCGAACCGGATAAATGGGGATCGAATTGCACGAGCAGCTGCATCATCTCGCGGGCGTTTTGCCGCAAGTGGCGCAGACGCACCTGCTGCTCGTCGGCCTGGTAGAGCTGCTGGTAGGCGCGCAAGGCCTGCTCGACTTCTTCATTGTTGGGCAGGTGGCGGGTGTCGGGCGCCCGGGCCTGACGTGCTGCCTTGCGCTTGGCGAGCGCAAAGTCATCGATCCCGTCCACGGCCATTAAGCGCGCCGCCAGCTGGGCGATGCGGCTGCGCATCTGTCGGTTGTTGCCGTTGTCCCTCGACATCGGCATTCAGTATAACTGATCCCTGACTTCCTCCGGCGGCTTGGCGGAGCTGCCAAGTTCGTCTTCCGCGCTGCTCTCCTGCTCCGGCGGCACATTCTCATGGTAAAAGTACTCAATCATTGGGGTGGCTGCATGCCGGTCGCGAAGCCCTGTTTGCGGATTGATCGCGACGGCGACCACGCCTTGGGGCGCGACCCAGAGTTCTTCGGTCTGGCCTTTCAGGACCGTTCCCATGTATGACATCCAGATCGGCAGTGCGGCCACTGCGCCGGTTTCGTGATCGCCAAGCGTGCGCGGGATGTCGTAGCCCATCCACACCACCGTAGCCAGATTGCGCTGAAATCCGGCAAACCACGCGTCCATCTGCTCGTTGGTCGTGCCAGTCTTGCCAGCGAGATCCACGCGGCCGAGTGCCATGGCGCGCGCTCCGGTACCGCCGCGGATCACGTCCTGCATCATGTTTGCCATGATGAACGCGTTGCGGGAGTCGACCACCCGTTCCGCGCCCTTGCCGACCTGGATTGGATTGGCCTTGCCAAGGACTTCGCCCTGCGCGTCCTCGATGCGCTCGATGAAATAAGGCGCCACACGGAAACCGCCGTTAGCGAACACTGAGTACGCCATCACCATCTCCAGCGGGGTGGTCGATCCGGCGCCCAAGGCCATGGTCAGATAGGGCGGATGTTGTTTGGGATCAAATCCGAAGCGGGAGATATAGTCCTGTGCGTACTGCGGAGTGATCGCCTGCAGAATCCGTATGGACACCAGGTTCTTCGATCGGGTTAGCGCCGTGCGCATGCGGATCGGGCCATCGAAGGTACCGTCGAAGTTTCTCGGCTCCCAGTTTACCGACCCAGTTTCGCTGGCATCGATGGTCAGCGGCGCGTCGTTGATGATCGTGGCCGGCGTGAACCCCTTTTCCAGTGCCGCCGAATAAATGAACGGCTTGAAGCTCGAACCGGGCTGCCGGCGCGCCTGGGTGACGTGGTTGTACTTGTTGCGGTAGAAGTCAAATCCACCGACCATGGCCCGGATGGCGCCGTCATTGGTGTTCACGGATACCAGCGCCGCCTCAACTTGCGGCAATTGGACGATTTTCCAGCCGCCTTTGCCATCTGGTTGCACCCGGATCAGCGCGCCGCGGCGCAGCCTTACTTTGGCGGGGGCGCGGTTGCCGATCATGCGGCTGGCAAATTTCAAGCCCTCACCAGTGATGGTGACGAATTCGCCACCCTTGCGGTAGACCTTCACCGCCCTCGCATCGACCTCCAGTGCGATTGCCGGGTAAATATCGTCGCTTTCCAGTTCGTCCTGTAGCGCATCCTCAAGCGCCTCTTCCCCGACTTCTTCCTTGGGAAGATCGAAGTAGCCTTCAGCGCCGAGATAATTCTGCCGCTCGTCATATTCCAGCGCCCCTTGGCGCAGCGCCCGATAAGCCGCGTCCTGATGCACCTTTGACAGTGTCGTGTAAACCCGGAAGCCGCGGGTATAGGCTTCGTCCTTATAGGCGTCATAGATCGCTTGACGTACCATCTCGGCAAAGTGGTCAGCCCGCGTCGCGAACTCCTGCACCTGGCGGGTGACGATGATCGGCTGGGCCTCCGCCTGCTTAAACTGCTCTGCGTCGATATGATTGAGTTCGAGCATGCGGCGGAGTACGTAGCGCTGGCGCTGCTTGGCGCGGTTCATGTTGATAACCGGGTTGTAACGCGACGGCGCCTTGGGTAATCCGGCGAGCATGGCGATCTCGCCAAGGCTCAGCTGGTCGAGTGGTTTTCCGAAGTATCCCTGCGCGGCGGCGCCGAAGCCATAGGCGCGCTGGCCGAGGTAAATTTGGTTGATGTAAAGCTGCAGAATTTCATCTTTGGTCAGGCTGTGCTCGATCTTGAATGCCAGCAGCGCTTCATTGAACTTGCGGCTGAATGTCTTCTCGGTCGAAAGAAAGAAGTTGCGTGCCACCTGCATGGTGATGGTGCTGGCACCCTGGCGGGCACTGACTGCGGCGAAATTGGACAGTGCGGCGCGCACCACGCCGATGTAATCCACGCCGCCGTGTTCATAGAAGCGCTCGTCCTCGGCTGCGATGATCGCCCTGCGCAGTATGTCGGGGGTCTGCTCGATCTTTACGAAGGCCCGCTTTTCTTCGCCGAACTCGCCGATCAGGTCGCCTTCGATGCTGAAGATCTGCAGCGGGATCTTGGGCTGGTATGAGGTCAGTGCCTCGAGTGAAGGCAGGTTCGGGTAGGCCACCACCATGGCGTATCCGACGACCAGAACGATCGAGGCCGCGATCGCGGCAAGCCCGGATAGGCCATAAAACCACCAGCGGGAAGACATGGGATGGCTTAAAGGGGGGTTCCGGCAGGGGGAACGGCGGGGATTATATAGGTGTTGCCAAGTCCCCACAGAAGGGGGGTATTAAATCGCTTTACTTGCAAAATAGTTGTTGCTAGCATTTAATGTAGATTATACGTATCGCGCCTAACCGGCCAATGCTCAAAGGAAAATTCGAGTTCAATGCGGACTTTCTCAGCGGTCTGCTGAAAGCCAAGTCGCCGCCTCTTGTTGGCGTCGACATCAGTTCGTCGTCCGTGAAAATGGTGGAACTGACTGGATCCGGCAAGGGCCGCTATCGCTTGGAGCGCTATTCCATCGAGCCGTTGCCGAAGGACGCGGTGGTGGATGGCAACATCATGAACCTCGAAGAGGTGGGCGACGCCCTCCGGCGCGGCTGGAAGCGTATGGGTACCAGGGTCAAGAATCTGGCCCTGGCGCTGCCCTCCGCCGCGGTCATCACCAAGAAGATCATCGTTCCCGCAGGCCAGACCGACGACCAGCTCGAAGCCCAAGTCGAAACGGAAGCCAATCAGTACATCCCGTTTGCCCTCGAAGAAGTCAACCTCGATTTCCAGATTCTCGGCTCGGCGCCCAACAGCACCGAGGACGTGGAAGTCCTGATCGCCGCCTCGCGCAAGGAAAAAGTCGATGACCGAGTGGCCGTGGCCGAGTCGGTCGGTCTGAAGGCCGTGGTGATGGATATCGATTCCTTTGCCGCCCAGAACGCATTTGAACTGATGCAGGGCCAGCTACCCGAGGGCGGCCACGATCGGACCATCGCCCTGGTGGATGTCGGGGCCTCGATGATGAACATCAATATGTTGCGCAACAATCAGTCGGTGTACATGCGTGAGCAGCCTTTCGGCGGCAATCAGCTCACCCAGGAGATCATGCGCCACTACAATCTCTCGCCCGAGGAAGCCGAGGCCGCCAAGCGCAACGGCGGGCTGCCGGAGACCTATGACTCCGAAGTCCTGGCCCCGTTCATGGACACCTTGGCGCTCGAAATTGCCAGGGCGCTGCAGTTTTTCTTTACCTCCACCCAGTACAACCAGGTTCACCACATCTTCATCTCCGGTGGGTCGGCGACCATTCCCGGACTGCCGGAAGTGGTGGCGGAGCGCACCCAGGTCAATACCCTGGTCGCCAATCCGTTCGTTGGAATGGAGGTTTCCTCCAAAGTTCGTCAGGCCCAGCTTGCGGTGGATTCGCCCGCGCTGCTGGTTGCCTGCGGACTCGCGCTGAGGAAATTCGACGAATGATCCCAATCAACCTACTGCCGCACCGCGCGCAGCGACGCAAGGCGCAGCAGCGTCAGTTTTTCGTCCTGGTCGGAATGACTGTTGGTCTCGGCGCCGCGATCGTAGTCACGGTGCACGGTCTGTTCGCGACCCGCATCGAGAACCAGCTGGATCGGAACAAGTATCTGCAGACCGAGATCGCAGCGCTCGACAAACAGATCGACGAGATCAAGAAGCTCAAGGAGCAGACACAGGCGCTGCTGGCACGCAAACGCGTGGTGGAAACCCTGCAGACCAACCGCACTGAAACCGTGCGCCTGCTCGACCAGATGGTGCGGCAACTGCCGGACGGGGTACATCTTAAGGCGATAAAGCAAACTGGGCAGAAGGTCAACGTCGTTGGCTATGCGACGTCCAATGCGAGGGTATCAACGCTGATGCGCAATCTCGAGTCGTCGCCCTGGCTGGAAGCCCCGACTCTGATTGAGGTGAAGGCCACCAAGCTGGGCAAAGAGAACATCATCCTCAACGAGTTCATTCTCAACGCGAGTATCTCGCGGCCCAAGGAAGAGGCGGCGGGAGCCAAACCGGCCGCCCCCGCCACCCCGCCCGCGGCGGCGGTGCCGAAGACCTGACGAACATGACGCTCGACGACATCAGACGACTGGACCCGAGGGATATCGGCAGCTGGCCGGTGGTTCCCAAGTTGGGAGCGTTGGCAATTCTGCTTCTGCTCATCCTGTTTGCCGGTTACTGGTTCGACTGGAAGGTCCGGCTGGAGGAGCTGGCGCAGGCGCGCAACAAGGAACAGGAACTGCGTACCGCCTTTCTCGACAAGCAGAAACAGGCAGTGAATCTCGAGGCTTATCGCAAACAACTTGCGGAAATCGAGGAATCCTTCGGAGAAATGCTCAAGCAACTGCCGAACAAGTCGGAGATGGAAGCGCTGCTCACCGACATCAATCAGGCGGGGCTGGGTCGCGGTCTGCAGTTCGAGCTGTTCCGTCCGGCGCAGAAGGAAAACACCTCTGAGTTCTACGCGGAGCTGCCGATCACTATCAAGCTTACCGGCAAGTACCATGACATCGGCGCGTTCGCGAGCGATGTTTCGCAATTGTCCCGCATCGTGACCCTGAACGATATCGCACTGGCTCCCAACAGAGAGGGCGATGTGGTCCTGGATGCCGTGGCCAAGACCTTTCGCTACCTGGATGAGGTTGAAATTGCCGCACAGCGCAAGGCCGCCCGTGACGCTGCAGCCGCGAAGAAGGGCGGCAGGAAGTAATGCGTGCACTGATTGCCATGGCGGTTGTCGGGCTGTTGCTTGCGGGCTGCGGCGGCGATGAGTTCTCCGACCTCAGACAGTTCGTCAAGGAGTCCGGCGAAGGACTGCGCGGCCGGGTTGAGCCGATTCCCGAAGTAAAGCAATTCGAGCCCTTTGCGTACAACGCCTTCGATCTGCCCGACCCGTTCAAGCCGCGCACATTGATTGCCGAAGGCCGCACCCCCGGCGGCGGACCGCAGCCAGACCTCAATCGTCGCAAGGAAGCGCTGGAGGCATTCCCGCTCGAGAGCCTGCAGATGGTAGGAACGCTTGAGCAGAAGCGCGTCAACTATGCGTTGATCAAGACGCCGGACAAGAATCTCTATCGCGTTAAAGTCGGCAACTACGTCGGGCAGAATTTCGGCGTCATTTCCGCCATCAGCGATTCCGCTGTGACCCTCAAGGAGGTCATCCAGGATTCCTCGTCGGGCTCCTGGACAGAGCGCACCAGCAGTTTACAGCTGCTCGAGCAATAAACAAGGAGCACGCGAATATGAAACGCTTCGGTCGATTGATCAAAATGGTCGCCGCACCCGTCGGGCTGCTGCTGGTGTTGAGTTTCACCGCGCACGGCCAGGACTCCAAGACGGCTAACGGCGGTACCGGCAACGTCATACAGTCGATCGACGTTTCCACACAGGCCGGGACAGTGACCGTCACGCTCGGCCTGAAGGAGGCCTTGCCGAATCCTCCCGCCGCCTTCACTGTGAATAATCCGCCCCGGGTGGCGCTGGATTTCCCCAATACGGCAAATGGCCTCGGCAAGAGCACGCAGGACGTCAACCAAGGCGACCTGCGCACAATTCGATTCGGTCAGTCGGGCGGGCGAACGCGGGTGGTGTTCAACCTCGCCAAGATGCTCAACTACGACACCAGGGTCGATGGCAATATGGTCGTGGTGACGCTGCACAGCGCCGGCGAAACCGCCGCCGCGACGACCACGCAATTCGCCGAGCCCAAACCCAGCGGCGATATGCACAGCGTTCAAGACGTCGATTTCCGCCGCGGCAAGAACGGCGAGGCACAGATCATCGTCGACCTCTCCGATACGGCCACCGGTATCGATCTGCGCCAGCATGGCCGCACCGTTCTGGTGGACTTTCTACAGACCATGCTGCCGCCGGCGCTGGAGCGGCGCTTTGACGTCACCGACTTCGGCACCCAGGTCGATTTCTTCGAGGTTACCCGGCAGGGCAACAATACCCGCATCACCGTCACGCCGAAGGGGCGCTGGGAGCAGTCGGCGTACCAGACCGACAAGCGCTTCATCATTGAAATCAAGCCGGTGGTCCAGGAAGTGGGCCGGCCAAAGGAAGGCGCAGGCTATACCGGCGAGAAACTTTCGCTGAATTTTCAGAACATTGAAGTTCGTGCGGTGCTCCAGGTGATTGCGGATTTCACCAGCCTCAACATCATTACGAGCGATTCGGTAACCGGGAACCTGACGTTGCGCTTGAAGGATGTGCCGTGGGACCAGGCGCTGGACATCATCCTCCAGGCCAAAGGCCTGGACATGCGCAAGACCAATAACGTTGTCTGGATTGCCCCGCGTGACGAGCTTGCAACGAAGGAGAAGCTTGCCCTGGAAGCGAAACAGCAGATTGCCGATCTCGAGCCGCTGCGCACCGAAAGCTTCCAGCTCAACTACCAGCGTGCCGAGGACATCCAGAAGATCATCACATCGTCGGACCAGAAGATCCTGTCCAAGCGCGGCAGCGCGGTGGTGGATCCGCGGACCAACACGATTTTCGTGCAGGACATCGTGGACAAGCTTGATGACGTGCGCCGGCTGCTCAAGCAGATCGACGTCGCCGTGCGCCAGGTCCTGATCGAGGCGCGCATCGTCGAGGCCGCCGACACCTTCAGCCGCAACCTGGGCGCCAGACTTGGATTTGTCGATGGGACAGGCCGCGGCACGCAAATACCCGGCGGCACCCACCGGATCACCGCAGGCGGAGGTTTGGCGAGCACCGGCTTTTTGACCGGTCAGATTGCCGACACACCAGATTTCTTCACCGATGCGCTTTCCGCCAACCTGCCGGCGCCGGGACTCGGCGGGGTGTCGCCGGGGCAGTTCTCGCTGATTCTGATGAATGACGCAATGTCGAAATTCCTCAACCTCGAAATCACCGCGCTGCAGGCAGACGGCAAGGGCAAGATCATTTCCAGTCCGCGGGTCATTACGGCGGACAACGTGGAGGCAGTCATCGAGCAGGGCACCGAGATCCCGTACCAGCAGGCGACCAGCAGCGGCGCTACCAGCGTGTCGTTCCGCAAGGCCACCCTGAGCCTGAAGGTAAAGCCGCAGATCACGCCCAACGACAGCATCATCATGAAGCTGAATGTCAACAAGGATAGCGTCGGCGCCAACACCAGCGCCGGTCCGTCAATCGACACCAAGCAGGTTTCTACCGAAGTGCTGGTGGAAAGCGGCGGCACAGTCGGTATCGGCGGAATATTCGAACAGGAAGAGTCCAGCACCAGAACCAAGGTGCCGATGCTGGGCGACATACCGGTCATCGGTATCCTGTTCCGCCAGGATCTGCGGCGCAACGACAAACGCGAGTTGCTGATCTTTGTGACGCCGAGGGTGGTCAAAGACACGCTTACTGTCCGCTGAATTCAGCGGAATACAGCGCTGTGCCGGGACGGCCGCATCGATTGCGGCCGTTTTTGTTTTCTCCCCGACCTGACCGTGCACGACCGGTTTCGCTAGAATGGCCGTATGCACGAGGCAACCTTGGAGAGCCAAACGCAAGCACGGGTCGACGTGCCAGGCAACATCTTCCTGGTGGGAATGATGGGTGCGGGCAAGACCTCGGTCGGCCGGGTCCTGGCGAAACGCCTGCGCAAAACGTTCTACGACTCGGATCACGTCATCGAGGATCGCACCGGTGTGAAGATACCGGTGATTTTCGAGATCGAAGGCGAGGCCGGTTTTCGCGTCCGCGAATGCGCGGTGGTGGACGAACTCACGGCGCTGCGTGACATTGTGCTCGCGACCGGCGGCGGCGCCGTATTGAGCGAGAAAAACCGCGACAGACTCAGGACCAGGGGCATGGTGGTTTATCTGCGCGCCTCAGTGAGAGACCTGCTCAACCGCACCCGCCACGACAAGAACCGCCCGCTGCTGCAAGCCGCGGAGCCCCGCGCGCGGCTCACCGAACTCTACGAGAAGCGCGATCCGCTATATCGCGAGGTCGCGCATCTCACCGTTGACACCGGAAGCCAGAGCCTTACCTCGCTGGTTAACCGGCTGTGTCAGCTTCTGCTCGAAACGCATTCCGGGCAGCGAACTCAGGCACCGCAGGCCTAGCAGGCATGCGAACCGTTACTGTGGGACTGGGTGAACGCTCCTACCCGATTCATATCGACAGGGGCTTGCTCGCGCGCACTGAGCTTCTGCTAGCGGCCCTGATGCAGCGCAAAGTCGCGATCGTTACCAATTCGACGATCGCTCCGCTTTACCTGGAGCGGCTGGCCTCGGTCCTGCGCAGCGCCGCGGTCGAGGTCGTGCCGATCATCGTTGATGACGGCGAAGATCACAAGAACTGGCAGACGCTCAATTCTATTTTCGATTTGCTGCTCACGCACCGCTGCGAACGCAAGACTACCATCATCGCGCTGGGGGGCGGCGTGGTCGGCGATCTCGCCGGGTTTGCCGCCGCAACGTACCAGCGCGGTGTGCCATACATCCAGATGCCCACGACTTTGCTCGCGCAGGTGGATTCCTCTGTGGGGGGCAAGACCGCGATCAACCACCCCCGTGGCAAAAACATGATTGGTGCGTTTCACCAGCCGTGCCTGGTTATCGCCGATACCGCGACTCTCGATACGTTGCCTCAACGCGAGTTCTCGGCAGGCCTTGCCGAAGTGATCAAGTACGGTTTGATCATGGATGCGCCCGTCCTCGCGTGGCTCGAGGTCAACATGGAGAAGCTGCGCGCACGCGATGCCGACGCCCTGGCTTATGCGATCGCCCGCTCCTGCGAGAACAAGGCTCTGGTGGTTGCGGCGGACGAACGCGAGGCCGGTGAGCGTGTGCTGCTCAACCTCGGGCATACCTTCGGCCACGCCATCGAAACCGGCCTGGGCTTCGGCACTTGGCTGCACGGCGAGGCGGTCGCAGCCGGCACCATCCTTGCCGCCCGGCTGTCCGAGCGTATGGGCCTGCTGGAAGCCGCGGATGTCGAGCGTGTTGCCCAACTCATGCGCCGTGCCGGGCTTCCGACCGAGGCGCCCGACCTGGGCGAGGCCCGTTACCTTGAGTTGATGGGTCACGACAAAAAAGTGGAGAACGGCAAGTTGCGCCTGGTGCTGCTCAAGTCTCCCGGGAAGGCATTCGTTACATCGGATTTCCGCCCTGCGGACCTGCGCCTGGTTCTTGCAGGCGCCGCCGCGCATGCGTGAGTTGGCAGCCTACGCTGCCGACCCCGCAACCTCACGCGGCCGTCGCATTGCCGAGCCCGCTCCGACCGGGCGAACGGAATTTCAGCGCGACCGCGATCGCATCATTCATTCCGCCGCCTTCCGCCGACTCGAGTACAAGACCCAGGTATTCGTCAACCATGAAGGCGACCTGTTTCGCACGCGGCTGACCCACAGCATCGAAGTGGCACAGATTGGCCGCTCGGTGGCCCGCAATCTCGGATTGAACGAGGACATGGTCGAGGCGATTTCGCTGGCGCACGATCTCGGCCACACGCCGTTCGGACACGCCGGCCAGGACGCCCTCAACGAATGCATGAAGGACCACGGCGGCTTCGAGCATAACCTGCAGTCGCTGCGCGTCGTCGACCAACTGGAACAGCGCTACGGTGCGTTCGACGGACTGAATCTCTGTTTCGAGACCCGTGAAGGCATCCTCAAGCACTGCTCTGTCAAGAATGCAGAGAAGCTGGGCGAGGTTGGCGAGCGATTTCTCAAGAACCAGCGGCCGTCGATGGAGGCCCAGCTTGCCAACTTGGCCGACGAGATTGCCTACAACAATCACGATGTCGACGACGGCCTGCGCTCCGCGCTGATCTCGGTCGAACAACTGTCTTCGGTGCGTATCTTCGCCCGTCACCTCGAGGCCGTGCGCGGGGAGTATCCACAGTTGGCGGACCGGCGACTTATCCACGAGACGGTTCGCCGCATGATCAATACGCTGGTCTCGGATCTGACTGGGCGAAGCCGGTCCTTGATCGCCGAGCATCGTCCGGACAGCATTGACGATGTGCGGCTCGCGCCGCCGCTGATCGCGTTCAGTTCGGCGATCCGCGAAGAACAGCACGAGCTCAAGGTCTTTCTCAGGAAACATCTGTATCAGCATTACCGGGTTGCGCGGATGAGCAACAAGGCCAAGCGCATCGTCCGCGATCTGTTCCAGGCCTTCATGGCCGACTCGCGCCTTCTGTCCCCCGAGTTCCAGTACCGGGCCGAGGCAGATCTGCCCAGGGCGATCGCCGATTACATTGCCGGCATGACCGACCGCTACGCGATCCGGGAGCACCGGCGCCTGTTCGCCGTCGAGGAGTCCTGAACAGCACGCCTGCGGGCGTGAGGGTGGGCAATTCACCGCGTTTATTGATGGTTCGGCAGCAATCGCGGTAACATTTGCGGCTCGCCCGAATTCTTGTGGTTTCGGCCTTGGTCGCCCAGATTGCCGGCCTGGCCCGGGGCGGCGTGCTTTAACAGCAGTAGTACGGAGATACGACATGGCTAACACGGCTTTGCCTGCGCAAATTGGACTTTACGACCCCGCCAACGAACACGACGCCTGCGGGGTGGGGTTCATTGCGCACATCAAAGGTGCGAAAAGCCACGCGATCATCGAGCAGGGCCTGCAGATCCTCAAGAATCTGACCCACCGTGGCGCGGTCGGCTGGGAACCGAAGCTTTCCGACGGCGCGGGCTGCCTGATCCAGATTCCCGACAAGTTCTTCCGCGAGGAGATGGCCAGGCGCGGCGTGATGTTGCCACCGGTGGGCCAGTATGGTGTAGGTATGGTGTTCCTGCCGCGAGATCCCGCCTCGCGCTTCGCTTGCGAGTACGAAATCGAGCGCGCGATCAAGGATGAAGGGCAGGCGCTGCTCGGCTGGCGCGACGTGCCGGTGGATAACACCGACCTCGCCGGGTCGGCGAAACGCGTCGAGCCGGTGATCCGGCAGGTGTTCATCGGCCGCGGCAAGGGCATCACTGTTACCGACGCGCTAGAAAGGAAGCTCTACCTCATCCGCAAGGCGTCTGGGCATGCCATCCAGGCGCTCAAGCTCGAGCACGGGAAACAGTTCTACGTGCCTTCCATGTCCGCGCGCACCGTGTGCTACAAGGGCATGTTGCTCGCCTATCAGGTTGGAGAGTATTACCTCGATCTGAAGGACTCGCGCGTCGAGTCCGCGCTTGCGCTGGTGCACCAGCGTTTCTCCACCAATACATTCCCGAGCTGGGATCTCGCGCATCCGTTTCGCATGGTCTGCCACAACGGCGAGATCAACACGCTGCGCGGTAATATCAACTGGATTCGTGCGCGTCAGGGCGCGATTTCAAGTCCAATCCTGGGCCGCGATCTCGACAAGGTGTGGCCACTGATTTACGAGGGCCAATCGGACTCCGCTTCGTTCGACAATGCGCTCGAACTGCTGGTGATGGGAGGCTACTCCGTCGCTCATGCCATGATGATGATGATTCCCGAGGCGTGGGAAAACCATGCGTCGATGGATCTGAGTCGGCGCGCCTTCTACGAATATCACGCGGCGATGATGGAGCCGTGGGACGGGCCCGCATCGATCGCCTTCACCGACGGCCGCCAGATTGGCGCGACGCTCGACCGCAACGGCCTGAGGCCGTCGCGTTACATCGTCACCTCGGATGACCTGGTCATCATGGGCTCGGAATGCGGCTGCCTGCCGGTGCCAGAAGAGAAAATCATCAAAAAATGGCGACTGCAACCCGGCAAGATGTTCCTGGTGGACCTGGAAAAGGGCCGCATCATCGACGACAAGGAGCTCAAGGATGTGCTTGCCGCCGCCAAGCCCTACGCCGAGTGGATCGAGCGCATCCGCGTGAAGCTCGACGAGGTGGAAAGCGACAAGCAGCAACCGGAGCGCTCGGCCGTGTCGCTGCTCAACCGCCAGCAGGCGTTCGCCTATACGCAGGAAGACATCAAGCTCCTCCTGACGCCGATGGCGGTGAACGGCGAGGAACCGGTCGGCTCCATGGGCAATGACTTGCCGCTCGCGGTGCTGTCGGACAAGAACAAGACGCTCTACCACTATTTCAAACAGTTGTTCGCCCAGGTCACCAACCCGCCGATCGACCCGATCCGGGAGGAGCTCGTGACTTCGCTCGTCTCCTTCATCGGACCGAAGCCCAACCTGCTCGGAATCGACGAGCTGAACCCGCCGCTGCGGCTGGAGATCAGCCAGCCGGTGCTCGACTTCTTCGAGATGGAGAAGATCCGGCACATCGACCGTTACACCGACGGCAAATTCAAGTCATTCGAGCTCGACACCACGTACCCACTCGCCTGGGGCAACGAGGCCATCGAAGCGCGCCTGGCATCCCTTTGCGCGCAGGCCGAGGACGCGGTGCGCGCGGGCTATTCCGTCCTCATCATCTCCGACCGCAGGCTCGACCGTGATCGGGTGGCGATCCCGGCGCTGCTGGCGCTCTCGGCGATTCACCAGCACCTCGTCAACAAGGGCCTGCGCACCAGCACCGGCCTCGTCGTAGAAACCGGATCGGCGCGGGAAGTGCATCACTTTGCGTTGCTCGGCGGCTACGGCGCCGAAGCGGTGCATCCCTACCTTGCGCTGGAAACGCTTCTCGACCTTGCCGGGCGCGGCCAGTTCGGACCGGGTGTGGATGGCAAGAAGGCGATCAAGAGTTTCGTCAAAGCGATCGGCAAGGGCCTGAAGAAGGTGATGTCCAAGATGGGCATCTCGACCTACATGTCGTATACCGGCGCGCAGATCTTCGAGGCGCTGGGACTTGCCCGGTCTCTGGTGGACAAGTATTTCACCGGCACCACCTCCTCGATAGAGGGCATCGGCGTATTCGAGGTGGCGGAAGAAGCGATCCGCATCCACAGGGCGGCATTTGACGATGACGACCCGCTGCTCAAATCCGCGCTCGACGCCGGCGGCGAGTACGCCTGGCGCGTGCGCGGCGAAGAGCACATGTGGACGCCGGACGCGATCGCAAGACTGCAGCAGTCCACGCGCAGCAATAACTTTGCAACCTACAAGGAGTACGCGCAGATTATCAACGACCAGTCGAAGCGTCACATGACGTTCCGCGGGCTGTTCGAATTTAAGTTCGACCAGTGCGCACCGGTGCCGATCGAGGAGGTCGAATCCGCGGCGGAGATCGTCAAGCGTTTCGCTACCGGCGCTATGTCGCTGGGCTCGATTTCCACGGAAGCGCACACCACGCTTGCTATTGCCATGAATCGCATCGGTGGCAAATCCAACACCGGCGAAGGGGGCGAGGACCGCAGGCGCTATGCGCCGGTGAAGGCCGGCGAGAGCCTGATGTCGCGGCTTGGCCGCGAGCGCGTGGAAGTCGACATACCGTTGGTCGCGGGGGACTCCCTCAAGTCGAAAATCAAACAGGTTGCCTCTGGCCGCTTTGGCGTTACCGCTGAGTATCTGGTGTCCGCCGAGATGCTCCAGATCAAGATCGCACAGGGGGCGAAACCCGGTGAAGGCGGGCAATTACCTGGCCGCAAAGTTTCCGCATACATTGCCGAACTGCGCTACGCGACTCCGGGAGTCGAGCTGATCTCGCCACCGCCGCATCACGATATCTACTCCATCGAAGACATCGCGCAGCTCATCCACGATCTGAAAAACGCCAACCCCGATGCCGCGATCAGCGTGAAACTCGTGTCCGAGGTCGGCGTGGGTACGGTTGCGGCGGGCGTTTCCAAGGCCAAGTCCGACCACGTCACGATCGCCGGCCACGACGGCGGCACCGGCGCCTCCCCCTGGTCCTCGATCATGCACGCGGGTACCCCGTGGGAGCTCGGACTCGCCGAGACCCAGCAGACGTTGGTGCTCAATCGCCTGCGTGGCCGCATCGAGGTTCAAGTTGACGGCCAATTGAAGACAGGCCGCGACGTGGTGATCGGCGCCATCCTTGGCGCGGACGGATTTGGCTTCGCCACCGCGCCACTGGTGGTAGAGGGCTGCATCATGATGCGCAAGTGCCACCTCAACACCTGTCCGGTGGGGGTAGCGACGCAGGATCCTGTGCTGCGCAGGAAGTTCGAAGGCAAGCCGGAACACGTGATCAATTATTTCTTCTTCGTCGCCGAGGAAGCACGCGAGCTGATGGCGAAGCTCGGCATCCGCAAATTCAACGATCTCATTGGCCGCACCAATCTGCTGGACACCAAGAAAGGCGTCGAGCACTGGAAGGCGAGGGGGCTCGACTTCTCGAAGATCTTCTGCATGCCGGAGATGCCGGCTGAGGTGGCGCGCTACAACTGCGAGAAGCAGGATCACGGGCTGGACAAGGCCTTGGATCACCGCTTGATCGAGTTGGCAAAGCCGGCACTGGAACGCGGCGAGAAGGTCACGATCGAGATGCCGATCCGCAACATCAACCGCACCGCCGGCACCATGCTCTCCGGCGAAATCGCCAGGCGTTACGGCCATGACGGTTTGCCGGATGACACCATACACATCCGCTTGGCGGGCTCGGCGGGACAGAGCTTTGGCGCGTTCCTGGCGAAGGGCGTTACCCTGGATCTGATCGGCGACACCAACGACTACTGCGGCAAGGGGCTTTCGGGCGGTCGCATTTCGGTGCAGCCCTCGTCCAAGTTCCGCGGCGAGCCGACCGAGAACATCATCACCGGCAACGTGGTGCTGTATGGCGCCATCGCCGGAGAAGCCTACTTCCGCGGCGTCGCCGGGGAGCGCTTCGCGGTTCGCAATTCCGGCGCGGCAGCGGTGGTGGAGGGCGTCGGCGACCACGGCTGCGAGTACATGACCGGTGGCACGGTGGTCGTGCTGGGCGTGACCGGGCGCAATTTCGGTGCCGGCATGTCGGGCGGCATCGCCTACGTTTTCGATGTAGACGGCCAGTTTGCCAAGCGCGCGAACACCGCGATGGTCGAGCTCGAACCGCTGCGCTCGGAGACCGAACAGCAAGCGAAGGAGTCGCGCGACCTCTGGCACCTCGGCCTTGCGGACGAGGCGATCGTCAAGGGCATGATCGCGAAGCATGCGCGCACCACCGGCAGCCGCCGCGCGCGGGAGATCCTCGACAATTGGGCCGAGTACCGGCCGCGTTTCGTGAAGATCTTCCCGAAGGAGTACAAGCGTGCGCTCGGCGAGATTGCCGCCGCCGCAAGGAAGTCTGCCGCATAAACATTGACCGCGAATTAAAAGCACGCGGCGAACCGTGGGCCGCCGCGCGGGAGCGCGTCTGCGCCAGGGACATTTGAATCGACATGGGAAAGATTACTGGGTTTCTTGAATTCGAGCGGCTAGACGAGACTTATGAGCCGCCGCAGCAGCGCAAGCAGCACTATCGGGAGTTCATCCTTCGTCTGTCCGATCAGGACGCAAAGGTCCAGGGCGCGCGCTGTATGGATTGCGGCGTCCCGTTCTGCGTTAGCGGCTGCCCGGTCAACAACATCATCCCGGATTTCAACGACCTCGTTTACCAGCAGGACTGGAAGGCCGCGATCGAAACGCTGCATTCGACCAACAACTTCCCCGAATTCACGGGCCGCGTTTGCCCGGCCCCGTGCGAGGAAGCCTGCGTGCTGCGCATCAACGACGATGCGGTGGGGATCAAATCGATCGAACACGCCATCATCGATAAGGCCTGGGAGCAGGGATGGGTGGTCGCGCAGCCGCCCAGGCAAAAGACCGGCAAGAGGGTCGCCGTGGTCGGTTCCGGGCCCGCCGGGCTCGCCTGCGCGCAGCAGCTCGCTCGCGCCGGGCACAATGTGGTCGTATTCGAGAAGAACGATCGCATTGGCGGGTTGCTGCGCTACGGCATACCCGACTTCAAGCTCGAGAAGTGGATCATTGACCGGCGCCTGGAGCAGCTCGTTGCCGAGGGCGTCGAATTCCGCGTGAACCACGTGGTAGGCGATGTCCCGGTCGGTGCCGGCAACATCCAGGCAACTGGGGTCGATGCGAACAAGCTGCTCGCGGAGTTCGGTGCAGTGGTGGTAGCCGGCGGCGCCGAGCGGCCGCGCGACCTGCCGGTTCCTGGCCGCGAGCTCGAGGGCATAAACTTCGCCATGGACTTCCTGCCGCTGCAGAATCGCCGTGTTGCCGGCGACCCCGGTGTGCAAGACCTGTGGGCTTCGGGCAAGCACGTGGTGATCATTGGCGGCGGTGATACTGGCTCGGACTGCGTTGGCACCTCCAACCGCCACGGCGCGAAATCGGTTACGCAGTTCGAGCTGCTGCCAATGCCGCCTGATACAGAGCGCAACCTAGTATGGCCGTATTGGCCGGCGCGGCTCCGCACCTCCTCGTCGCACGAGGAAGGCGCGGCGCGCGACTGGGCAGTCGCCACCAAGGAATTTCTGGGAGAAAACGGCAAGCTCAAAGCGCTCAGAGCCGTACAGTTGGATTGGCGGGACGGCAAAATGAGCGAGGTCCCGGGCTCGCAATTCGAATTGCCGGCCGATCTGGTGTTGCTTGCGATGGGTTTCGTCGGGCCGTATGGCTCGATGCTCGACGCGTTTGGCGCAGCGAAGGATACGCGCGGCAATGCCAGAGCGACGACCGAAGGCGCGGGTTGTTACGCGACCAGTGTGCCGAAAGTGTTTGCCGCCGGCGACGTTCGCCGCGGACAGTCGCTCATAGTCTGGGCGATACGCGAAGGGCGCCAGTGCGCCCGCGCCGTAGATGAATTCCTGATGGGTTCTTCGGATCTGCCGCGCTGAAAAGCAGGATTGAGGATCTAGGATCGAGTAAGCTGCACGATTTCCCGCTCAATCCTAATAGCTCAATCCTGAATCCTCGATCCTGATGCTGAAGAACGATACGTTGATTCGTGCGCTGCTGCGCGAGCCCACGCCGTATACGCCGATCTGGATCATGCGCCAGGCGGGACGTTATCTTCCCGAGTACAACCAGACCAGGGCACGTGCAGGCAGTTTCCTCGATCTGTGCAAGAACCCGGATCTTGCCACCGAAGTCACGTTGCAACCGCTGGCGCGCTTCCCCGTCGATGCCGCAATCCTGTTCTCCGACATTCTCACCATTCCCGACGCCATGGGACTGGGCCTGTCATTTGCCGAAGGCGAAGGGCCGTACTTCGAGCGGCCGCTTCGCGACGAGTGGGAAATCCGCAATCTTCTGGTTCCCGACCCGGATGCGCATTTGCGCTATGTGCTGGACGCCGTTTCCCAAGTCCGCAGGGCGCTCGCCGGTGAAGTCCCGCTGATCGGCTTCGCCGGCAGCCCGTTCACGCTGGCCTGCTACATGATCGATGGTCGCGGCGGGTCAGACTTTCATGAAACCAAACGCATGCTCTACCAACGTCCGGAACTGCTCCATCACGTGCTCGACGTCAACGCCCGCGCAGTCGCGGCATACCTGAACGCGCAGATCGAGTCGGGTGCGCAGGCGGTGATGGTGTTCGACACCTGGGGCGGGGTCCTTTCCGGAGAGGCCTTCCACGATTTCTCGCTGCGCTACATGGAGCATGTGTTCGCACAACTGCGTCGCGAGCAAAACGGCCAGCGGGTGCCGCGTATTGTTTTCACCAAGGGTGGCGGGCAGTGGTTGGAGAGCCTGGCACACTGCGGTGCCGATGCGGTGGGCGTCGACTGGACTACGGACATCGGCAAGGCCCGGGCCCGGGTCGGCGACCGCGTTGCTTTGCAGGGAAATCTGGATCCGGCGGTGCTGCTGTCTGCGCCGGAGGTCATCCGTCGCGAAGCGGGGAAGATTCTTGCGGGTTACGGCCATGGCAACGGCCATGTGTTCAATCTTGGCCACGGGGTATCCCGGCTCACGCTCCCAGAGCACATTGCGGCGCTGGTCGAAACGGTGCACTCCGAAAGTCCGCAATTCCACTAGGTTTGCGCGGGGTACCCTGCCGAATCCCAGTATTTATGCACAGTTCGGCGGGGTCCCCTGCGTAGACTCAGGCGCAGTAAGGCTTTCCGCGGGTCTGTTCCATAAGCTATTGAAAGATAGCTGAAATTATGGTGTGGTAACGTGAATCCCGCGCCTGATCTGGGTTTTGGCGGGATTTCAGACGAGGCGTGCTGCCGGTTTAATCAACAGATTTATCCACAACCGGCCCGGGCCTGAAAAAAAGCCTTTCCGCGCAAACGATTTAGGCGCGCAATCGCAGATAGTACGCGAGAGGCCGCCGGTAAACTTCTACTTGTTTCTGTGCGTCGCGGATCTCAATGGCCATCGCAAGAGTTGCTCTCGACGTCCCACTGGAGTCGTTATTCGATTACCGCACCGGTGATCTCGCGCCGGTTCCCGGTCAACTGGTGGTGGTACCCTTCGGCAGGCGCAGAGACGTTGGCGTCGTCGTGGAACTCGCCGAACGTTCCGAGATTGCCGATGCACGCCTGCGCCGCATCGAGCGCCTCCTGCCACTCGATCCGCTTCCGCGGGAGCTGCTGGCACTGACCCGGTTCTGCAGCGACTACTACCATCACCCGTTCGGTCGGGCTTTGCTTTCAGCTTTGCCGTCGGTCATCAGGCGTGTCCATTACGATGGGGTAAAACGCCAATCGGAGTACGCGCTCACCTCTATCGGTCGCGAGTTGCGTGTCGATGATTTTGCGCCCGCCGCAGGGGTGAAGCGCCGCCTGCTGCGAGCATTGTTGACGTCGGCGGCGCTTGGACAAGCGCAGGCGCGCGCGCTTTCGCCCCGCGCGCCGGGGTTACTGCAGCAGTGGACGGAAGCGGGATGGGTCGAGAAACGCCCCGCCACGGTTGCGCTGCCTACAGCGCCGCTGCCCCGGTCTGAACAGGGTCCCGATCTGACCGGCGAGCAGCGCCATGCCGTCGAGAGCGTTTGCGCGACCTTCGGATCGTTCTCGCCTTGGTTGCTTGACGGCGTCACCGGTAGCGGCAAGACCGAGGTGTACTTCCGCCTGGTCGAGGCTGCCGTTGCGCGCGCTGCGCAAGCGCTACTGTTGGTTCCTGAGATCAATCTCACGCCGCAGCTGGAGGCACGGTTTGTCCAGCGATTTCCCGGTATCAGGCTGGTCAGCCTGCATAGCGGCCTGTCGGACGGTGAGCGTTGTGATCGTTGGTTGGCGGCGTTCGCGGGGGAGGCGCAGGTCGTGCTCGGGACGCGGCTGTCGGCGTTCACGCCGATGCCGCGCCTGGGGCTGGTGATAGTGGACGAGGAGCACGACGCGTCCTTCAAACAACAGGAAGGACTGCGTTACTCGGCGCGCGATCTCGCCGTCTTCATGGCACGACAACGTCGAGTGCCGATCGTGCTCGGCTCCGCCACGCCTGCGTTGGAGAGCTACCACAATGCCCGCAGCGGGCGCTTTGGTCGTCTGCACCTGAGCATCCGTCCCGCCGCGAACCCGCCGCAAGTACGGTTGATCGAAACCAGGGCGGCGCGCCAGACCCACGGCATGTCGGAACCGCTGTTGCAGGCAATACGCGATCGCCTGGCGCGCGGCGAACAGAGCCTGGTATTTCTGAACCGCCGCGGCTTTGCACCGGTGCTGGTGTGCGGCGCCTGCGGCTGGACTGCGCCGTGCAGCCGTTGCGCGGCACGGCTGGTATGGCATCTGCGCGCGGCACAATTGCGATGTCACTACTGCGGGCACGAGGAATCTCTTCCGCGGGCGTGCCCCGAATGCGGCGACCAGGATTTGAAGGGCTTGGGACAGGGTACCCAGCGTCTCGAAGAGGCCTTAGGCGGCATTTTTCCCGACGCGCGCATCCTGCGCATCGACCGCGACAGCACCCGCCGCAAGCGGTCCTGGCAGGCGATGCGCGAGGACATTCACGGCGAGCGTGTGGATATCCTGGTCGGGACGCAGATGCTGGCCAAGGGACACGATTTTCCAAAACTGACGCTGGTTGCCGTCGTCAACCCGGACAGCGCCTTGTTTTCTGTCGATTTCCGGGCAACTGAAAAGCTGTTCCAGCAGTTGATGCAGGTGACCGGCCGCGCGGGCCGCGCCGACCTGCCAGGCGAAGCGCTGGTGCAAACGCAGTTTCCGGCGCATCCGTTGTATCAAGCATTGTTGCGCCAGGATTACGGCTCTTTCGCCGACGAACTGCTCGCGGAACGCAAGCGCAGCGGCTTTCCGCCGTTTGTGTACCAGGCGCTGTTGCGCGCCGAGGCGCTCAGCGAGCGAGCGGTGATGGATTTTCTGGCTCAGGCGGTTCGTAGTGCCGCGGTCCGCGACAAGGCCGTGACGCTTTATGACCCGGTGCCCGCGGCGATAGCACGGGTTGCTGGGCACCATCGCGCCCAGCTGCTCGTGCAAGCCTCATCGCGCGGGGCGTTGAAGCGTTTCCTGTCGGACTGGTCTGTGGCGCTGGCGCAGAAAAAGTCGAGCCGGGTGCGCTGGTCGATGGACGTCGATCCGCTAGAGCTGTGAGAAGGCGGGCGGTTCCGAGCCGGTATAATCGCGCTTTTTCCCGACGCCCCACGCAATGAGCAACGCCCCCGCGTCGGATCTGCGCTCCCATTTCACCGGGCTGTTGCGATCCGCCCTCGTCAAGATTGCGCCGGACGCAGCCAACCTGCCGGTGATACTGGAGCGTCCCAAGTCCGCGCAGCACGGCGACTATGCCTGCAGTGTGGCGATGCAGATTGCCGGACAGATGAAACGCAACCCGCGCGAGATCGCGCAGGCGTTGGTGGAAGCGCTGCCGCAATCGCCGTACCTGGAGAAAGTGGAAATCGCCGGTGCCGGCTTCGTAAATCTCTATCTCAAGCCTGCTGCCAAGCAACAGACGGTGCGTGCGGTGCTGGAACAGCGCCACGCCTACGGACGCGTCGGCGTCGGCGGCGGCAGAAAAGTGCAGGTGGAATTCGTTTCCGCGAACCCGACGGGCCCGTTGCACGTGGGCCATGGCCGGGGCGCCGCTTGCGGTGCGAGCCTCGCCAGTCTGCTGGAAGCGGCTGGTTTTGCCGTCACGCGGGAGTACTACGTCAACGATGCCGGCCGGCAGATGGACATCCTGGCGCTATCTACCTGGCTGCGCTATCTGGAGATCGCGGGCGTGCGGTTGGACTTTCCGGCGAATGGCTATCTGGGCGATTACGTGCTCGCCATGGCGCAGGAGATTTTCGAGGCGCATGGCGACCGCTACGTCCACCGCATCGATTCGCTGATGCGCGATCCGCCGCCAGCCGATAGCGACCCGGAAGCGCACCTCGATCACTTGATTGCCGGTGCAAAGGAAGCGCTCGGCCCGGATTACGCATACGTGCACGATTTCGTTCTCACCGAGCAACTTGGCGATTGCCGCAATGATCTCCAGGAATTCGGCGTGACCTTCGATTCCTGGTTCTCGGAAAAATCTTTGTTCGACTCGGGCCTGGTGGCGCGCGCGGTCGAGCAGCTCGAGGCGGGCGGGCATATTTACCGGAAAGACGGCGCAAAATGGTTTCGTTCCACTGCTTTCGGCGACGATAAGGACCGCGTGGTACAGCGCCACAACGGCCAGTACACCTACTTTGCGTCTGACATCGCCTACCACCTCAACAAGTTTCAGCGCGGCTTCGATCTGCTGGTCAACGTCTGGGGCGCCGACCATCACGGTCACATTGCCCGGATGAAGGGCGCGTTGCAGGCATTGAAATTCGACCCCGCGCAACTCACCATTGCGCTTGTGCAGTTCGCAGTGCTCTACCGCCACGGCAAGAAGGTCTCCATGTCCACGCGCGCCGGCGAGTTCGTGACTTTGCGCGAACTGCGCAAAGAGGTGGGCAATGATGCGGCGCGATTTTTTTACGTGCTGCGCAAGAGCGATCAGCATCTCGATTTCGACCTCGATTTGGCCAAGTCGCAGAGCAACGACAATCCGGTGTACTACGTCCAGTACGCCCATGCCCGCGTCTGCTCGGTGCTGGAGCAATGGGGGGGTGAGGCGTCCACCTTGGTCAACGCGGATCCGGGGCCGCTCGTTGATGAGCAGGAACTCGAGATCCTGCAGAAACTGCTGGATTACCCGGAGACGATCGAGGGTGCGGCGCAGGACCTTGCGCCGCACCAGCTGGCCTTCTATCTGAAAGAGCTGGCGGCTTCGTTCCACAGCTACTACAACTCGACCCGCATCCTGGTCGACTACGAGAGCACCCGGCTGGCGCGACTTGCGCGGGCCGAAGCGGTGAGACAGGTACTAGCCAACGGTCTTGCGATCCTCGGGGTCGGCGCTCCCGAGAAGATGTGAGCTTGCGTTCGAATCTCTGAGGTAAACTTCGTTTCCATGAGCCGCGACTACAAAAACAGCGGGTCTGCCTCCAACGGACGCGGCCCTCCCATGGGGGTCGGCATCCTGATCGGGCTGTTGCTCGGGCTATCGATTGCGCTTGGCGTGGCGCTGTACATCAACAAGGGCGCCAATCCGTTCGTCCAGAAAGCCAAACCGACCGAGCCTGCTGGACGGGAAACGCCGACCGCCGGAACGTCGCAGACGCCCCCTTCGACCGACAAGCCGCCCAAGACGGCGGAGGTCAAACCGCGCTTTGATTTTTACAAAATCCTGCCAGGCACCGAAGAAGCAGTAACCGACAAGGAATTCAAGCGCGCGCCGCCGGCCTCGAGCCAGGAGGTCTATTTTCTCCAGGTGGCGGCATTCCAAAACCCGGCCGATGCGGACAATCTCAAAGCGCGGCTCGCGCTCGCCGGCATTGAGGCGCAGATCCAGACCGCCACGCTGCCCGACGCCAGGGTGTGGCACCGGGTCCGGGTGGGCCCGTTTTCGAGTCAGGATGAACTGCGCAAGTCCCGCGCCGCTCTCAAGGAAAACAACCTGGAAGCGAACCTGATCAAGGTTCGCGAACCTGCTCAGTGATCTCCAATCCGCTACGGGAATTTCAATGATCCGTCCCGACACTGCGCTGATCGCCGCGTCTGCTTTTCTTGCTCTGACATTCGCTCCGGCCGGATTCGCCGAGCCGACTCTGGATGTCGAGTACAAACGAATCAATCCCCCGCAGCCGGCGGCTGGCAAGGGTGTCGAGGTGCTCGAGTTCTTCAACTATGCCTGCTCGCACTGTTACGACTTCGAGCCGCTGCTTAAGTCCTGGCTCAAGACCCAGCCGAAGGACGTGGAATTTCGCTATGTTCCAGTAGTGTTCAATGAACGCATGCTGCCACTGGCAAAAACTTATTACGCCCTTGAAGAGATGGGCCTGCTCGAAAAACTCCACGACGGCGTCTACGAAGCGATACACCAGAAGCGCGTCAATCTCGCCGACCGGGCGGTGATGATTCAGTGGATTGCCGGGCAGGGCGTGGATGCCAAGAAGTTCGAGGCCACCTACGACTCCTTCAGCGTGGACAGCAAGGCGCAGCGAGCAGGGAAACTTACCCGCGACTACCGCATCACCGCCACACCCTATGTCGCGGTCGCGGGCAGGTATCAGACTGCCCCCTCGCTGACGTTGCGGGCCGATGGCAACATCGATCCCAGACGCTTCCTCCAGGTGCTCAACGATCTTGTCAAAATGGGGCGAGGCGGCGCCAAGTAAGTCCGCGGCAGGCATTCTGGTTCGGCGTTTTTTCGCCGCGCAGATTTCTGCGCTGGCCTGTGCCGCGTCAATCGCCGCAGTGCCGATGGAGGACGCGGATTACGTCGAGATCCCACCCCAGCCAGGTGCCGCGGGCGGCCGGCTCGAGGTCATCGAATTCTTCTACTACGATTGCGATTCCTGTAGCCGCTTCGAACCGATGCTTGCGGGCTGGCTCAAGAAGTTGCCTGCCGACGTTTCTTTCAGGCGAGTGCCGGCGTTGCGACGCATGGATTGGGTACCCCTGACGCGGCTGCACTTCGCACTCGAGGAAGCGGGCGCACTCGAGCGGCTGCATGGTGAAGTCTACAAGGCGATCCACGACAGAGGCATCAACCTCGGCGACTCGAACGCACTGCTCAAGTGGGCGGAAACGAACGGTCTGGAGCGCGCGAGCTTCGAGAAGATCCTGAAATCCGAAAGTGTGAGCGCGAACGTGCAAAGAGCACGGGACGCCACCGTCGCGTATGGAATCCGCACCACCCCGTCCGTGGTGGTGGACGGCAGGTACCTGACCAGCGGCGGCATTCTTGGCAGCCTGGACGCGTTGTTGCCGGTTGTGGACGGCCTGATCGACAAAGCCCGCGAGGAGCGCGCGGCGAAATGAGCGGCGCGCCGCTCAAAGTCATCATCACCGGCGCTTCGAGCGGAATCGGCAAGTCACTAGCGCGCGAATACGCCAAACGCGGTGCCACCCTGGCATTGATCGCGCGCCGGGGGAATCTCCTGACCGAGCTTGCGGGTTCGCTGCCGGTACGCTCCTACACGTATACCGCTGACGTTCGCAATGCGCGAGCATTGGCAGCCGTGGCGGAGGACTTCATCGGGCGGGTTGGCTGCCCGGACGTGGTCATCGGGAACGCCGGCGTAAGTGCCGGGTCGCTGACCAGCAATCCGCAAGACAACCAGGTATTCGAAGAGATCCTGGCAATCAATGTCACGGGAATGATGCTCACCTTTCAGCCCTTCGTCGAACCGATGAAGGCGTGCAATCACGGCACACTGGTGGGCATCGCCAGTATTGCCGGTTTCCGCGGCCTGCCCGGAGCGGCAGCGTACTCGGCCTCGAAAGCCGCGGCGATTTCCTATCTCGAGAGCTTGCGCGTCGAGCTAAGGGGAAGCGGCGTTTCGGTGGTCACCATCTGTCCGGGCTACGTCGACACGCCAATGACCCGGGGCAATCCCTACCGGATGCCCTTCCTGATGGATGCAGACGTGGCGGCAAAGAAAATCGCCGACGCGATCGCACGGCGCCAGCGGTTCTTCGTGCTGCCGTGGCCGATGGCGGTGGTCGGATGGTTCCTGCGGCGATTGCCGCGCCCGCTCTACGAGGCACTGTTCAGTCGCTCGCCCTACAAGCCGCGCCGCAGTTCCACTTAGTCCACGGTCGCGTTTTTTTCGCTGCGCAGGCGCCGCTTCAGCGGAGCGCGATCTCCAGCGCCGTTGCCAGCTCGGCAAGGGCGGTTGCCGGATCTTCGACCTTGATGGTGCGCATGCCCATCGCCCTGGCGGGCTTGAGGTTGGCACCCAGGTCATCCAGATAAACGGCTTGTTCGGGCGCGATGCGCAGTTGCGAGCACACCAACCGGAAAAAACGCGGTTCCGGTTTGCGTGCGCCGACTTTCGAGGATTCGATCACGGCATCGAACAGGTCGAGCACGGCGCGGCACTGCGCGCCGCGCTGCGGGTCGCGGTCGAAACCTCGGCCCGGCCCGGCGCTGACGTTATTGGTGACGCAGACGTTGGTGTAATGCTGTTTGCACGCCCGCAGCGCACGCACCATTTCCGGTCGGACTTCACCATAAAGCAGATCAATGACATCGAGTCCGCGAACTTCGTATCCCGCAGCGCGAGTCTCGTCTGCGAACGCCTGGTCGAACTGCTCAGGTGTCAGGTCGGAACGCTCGAAGCGGGCCCAGGCATTGCTGTCGGGGTTGCGGGAATTGATGTCGCGCAGGAAGTCAGCTGGCAGCTTACGCGCCTGCTCAAAACGACGGAAGGCGGCAAAAGGACTTTCGGTCATCACGCCGCCGAAGTCCCAGAGCACGGCACGCACCGCCGGGTTCGGCATGCGCGCCTTACTTCTTGGTCTTCTTGTAGTTGTCCACCGCGCGCTTGAGCTCCTTGTATTCCTCGCACGGGATCGGCGAGCACAGCTTCTGCAATTCGGCGAGATGCTGCTCCGCCTTGGGCAGGTTGTCGGTCAAAAGATAGGCCTCGCCGATGTACTCGTGCGCATGCTTGTGTTTGGGATTGAGCTTGAGGGCTTCGTTGTAGTGGTTGAACGACGCATCGAATTTGCCGGACTTGCGATAAGCGTAGCCGAGAAAATTGTGTGCATCCGCATTCTTGGGGTCTGATTGAACGGCTTTCGAGAGCAGGTCGACCGCCTTGTTCCAGTCCTGCGATTCCACGGCTTTCTTGCCTTCCTGGAAATTGGGGTCGTCGCTCGCGGGCGCGTCGTCCTCGCCCAGATTGCCCGCTGCCAGCGGAATGAACGCGGCCAGGAGCACGGCCAGCAGTGCAGCGATCAGCGATTTCAGACGGTACTTCATTGTCTCCTCCTTGCGGCCCGGCAACACGGCCGCCTACGGCTTCATTTATAGCGCATCAGCAGCCGGTTTGGCAGGCGGTGGATGCATTTGCATTGGACTGTCGCGGACTCTGACGGGTTCCCCGGCTCGCAGTTCCGGCCGCCTACTCCACGGTCACCGATTTCGCCAGATTCCTCGGTTTGTCCACGTCGGTGCCTTTGGCGAGCGCGGCGTGATAAGCAAGCAGCTGCAGCGGCACGGTGTGCAGAATCGGGCTCAGATATCCGGCGTGCTCGCTCAAACGGATAACGTGAATGCCGTCGCCGGCCTGGATGTGGCTGTCGGCGTCGGCGAACACGTACAGCTCTCCACCCCGGGCGCGCACCTCCTGCAGGTTGGATTTGAGCTTCTCCAGCAGCACATCATTGGGTGCGATGGCAATCACCGGCATGTCCCTGTCCACCAACGCCAGGGGGCCGTGCTTGAGTTCTCCGGCCGGATAAGCCTCGGCATGGATGTAGGAAATCTCCTTGAGTTTGAGCGCACCTTCCATCGCGATCGGGTAGTGCATGCCGCGACCGACGAAGAGCGCGTGCTGTTTGCCGGAAAAGCGCTTGGCCCACGTCGTGACTTGCGGCTCGAGCGTCAGAACCTGTTGCAACGCCGAGGGCAGGTGGCGCAGCGCATGCAGATGCTGTTTTTCCTGCTCCGCTGACAGCTGCCCACGCAGTTTCGCAAGCACCAGCGTCAACAGGAACAGTGCCGCCAACTGGGTGGTGAATGCCTTGGTCGAAGCCACCCCGATCTCGGGGCCGGCACGGGTGAGAAATTTGAGACTGCCGAGACGAATCAGTGTGCTTTCGGCAACGTTGCAGATCGCCAGGCTCAGGTTCTGGCCGAGCGATCTTGCGTACTGCAGCGCGGCTATGGTGTCGGCCGTCTCCCCGGACTGCGAGACGGTGATGATCAACGCATCCGAGTTGGGCACGCTTTCGCGATAGCGGTATTCGCTGGCGATTTCCACCGAGCAGGGTATGCCCGCGATCGCCTCGATCCAGTATCGCGCCACCAGTCCCGCATGGTAGCTGGTGCCGCAGGCGAGCACCGTGACTGCGTTGACGCGCTTCATCATGGCTTCGGCTTCCACCCCGAACAGCTGCGGTGCGATCGACTGCGCGCCGGTCACCATTTCCAGGGTGTTGGCCACCGCGCCGGGCTGCTCGAAGATTTCCTTTTGCATGTAGTGGCGGTACGGCCCCAGCTCGACGGCGTCGGCGGACAGTTTGCTCTCGTGGATGGCGCGCTCGACTTCGCTGCCACTCGCGTCGCAAACGCGATAGCCGTCGACGCTGAGCTCCGCCACGTCGCCCTCTTCGAGATAGACGATACGCTTGGTGACCTGCAACAGCGCCGAGGCGTCCGAGGCGGCGAAGTTCTCGCCCTTGCTCAATCCCAGCAGCAGCGGTGCGCCCTTGCGCGCGGCCACCAGCGCGCCGGGATGCTTCTCGGACAGCACCGCGATTGCGTAAGCGCCTTCGAGTTCGGCGGCCGACTTGCGCACGGCTTCGAACAGGCCGCCTGCGTCCCTCAGATTATGGTGGATCAGATGCGCCACGACTTCGGTGTCGGTGTCAGAGACGAATTTGTAGCCTGCCGCGCAGAGCCGGCTGCGGATTTGTTCGTGGTTCTCGATGATGCCGTTGTGCACCACGGCCAGTCCGTCGTCACTGACGTGAGGATGCGCATTGCGTTGGGTCGGTGCGCCATGGGTGGCCCAGCGGGTGTGGGCGATGCCCAAGCTGCCCTGCACCTTGGCCTGTTCCGCCATTTCGGCGAGCGCTGCCACCCGGCCAACGCTGCGCAAGCGGTGCATGCCGCCGTTGACCACTGCAAGACCCGCTGAATCGTAACCGCGGTACTCGAGCTTGCGCAGGCCTTCGAGCAGGATGGGAACCACGTTGCGCCGCGCTACGGCGCCTACGATTCCACACATTTGCTGGAACCAAGGATGAAGGATGAGGGATGAACGATGAAGAAAAACGGATCGCGGCGTCGCCGGAGACAGAAAAACTGGTATGAACCGACTTCCGCCTTCATCCTTCCGCCTTTATCCTTGTTTCTTGACCGGCCGCGTCCAGCCGGGCACCGATATCTGCTTCGAGCGGGACAGCGTCAGTTCGCCTGGCGGGGTGTTCTCGATGATGGTGCTGCCTGCGCCGATGGTGGCGCCGCGGCCGACGGTGACGGGCGCAACCAATTGCGTGTCTGAGCCGACGAAAACATCGTCCTCGATCACCGTGCGATGCTTGTTGGCGCCATCGTAGGTGCACGTGATGGTGCCGGCGCCGATGTTGACATTGCGCCCTATGGTGGAATCGCCCACATAGGTGAGGTGATTGGCCTTGGACTTGTGGCCAATTTCCGTGGCCTTGATCTCGACGAAATTGCCGATGTGAACCTCGTCGGCCAGTTGCGTGCCTGGGCGCAGCCGGGCATAGGGACCGATTCTGCAGTGCTTGCCGACCACAACGCCGTCGAGGTGCGAGTACGGGGCGATCACGGTGCCGGTACCGACCTCGACGTTCTTCAGCACGCAGCCGGCGCCCACTTTTGCATCATCGGCCAAGGACACTTTGCCCTCGAAAATGCAGTTCACGTCGATGGAAACGTCATGGCCGCACGCCAGCTCGCCGCGCAAGTCGAAACGCCACGGGTCGGCGAGCGTGACCCCCTTGCGCATGAGTTCGCGCGCGCGTTCAAGTTGATAGACCCGCTCCAGGTGGGCGAGCTGTTCCTTGCTGTTGACACCAAGAATTTCCCAGGTCTGCTGCGGATGCACCGCGGATACCGGGGTCTTCGACGCAATGGCCTGCGACACGATGTCGGTAAGGTAGTACTCCTTCTGCGCATTGCGGTTGGTGAGCCTTGCCAGCCAATCACTGAGCTTGGCCGTCGGCGCACACAGCATGCCGGTATTGATCTCGCGGATCCTCGTGTCTCTCACGCTCGCGTCCTTTTCCTCGACGATGCGCACAATCGCGCCGTTTTTGTCGCGCACGATGCGGCCATAACCCGTCGGATCCTCGAGCAGCGCCGTGAGGAGCCGCAGCCCTGCGGGACTCGAAGCCAGCCGCACGAGTGTTTCGTGTCGCGTGAGCGGCACGTCGCCGTAAAGAATCAACGTGGTTCCGCCCGGCAACAGATGCGGCAGCGCCTGTTGTACCGCATGACCGGTACCAAGTTGTGGTGCCTGCAGCACGAACTTCAGCGCGGGATCGGCAAAGCCGGCAGGCACGGCATCGCCGCCGTGGCCGTAGATGACGATGGTGCGCGTGGCGTGCAGCGCCCGGGCGCGGTCCAGTACGTGAGCAAGCAATGGCTTGCCGCCGAGCGCGTGCAGGACCTTCGGCAATCGGGAATACATGCGTGTGCCCTTGCCGGCAGCAAGGACCACGACGTTGAGGGGAACGTTTTTCACAGGTGGCACGGAAAACGCAGGGGATTATCGCACAAGGCCCCGGAAGGACGATGCTGAACAGGACTTGGCTAGCACTCCTGGCGCGTGGCTGCTCGAAATGCTGGCGTGTTTGATGCTTGACCAAAGGAACCATGCTTCGCACTATGCGCTGCGAAAGGAGGGCATCAATGAACCTGCTTGAATCCATCTCCGATCGGATGGCCGTGGCCAACCGACCTTTGTTTGCGATCACGGTGGCAGCGGTTCCTTGTCCCGACACCCCGGTGATTCTGACCCTGCATTGGCACGCCTTCGTCGAGGAGAAGATCATTGACGTGGAAGAAGCCGTAACCGTGTCCTACACCGCTATCCCGAGTTCGGCGCTGCAGTTGAATCATCGTTGGGACAATCTGGCCACACTTGACCGTGCGGCGATGGAGGCAGGGTGGGAGTTGGGTGCATGGGACGTGGCGCGCGCCGAGCGCGTCGGTTGCGTTCGCCCCGGCGCAGAATCCAGCGAGGCCCTCGAGTGCCTCCAGGCCTTCGGAGCTTCCCCCTACGGCGTCAACGGGCAACAGGTCGTGGCGTCCGACGCACCGGATGCGGAAGAACTGCTGAATCTCGCCGCACGGCGCGGCTATCTGATGTGGATGTTCCGGCCCGTGCACGGCGGCATCTGGGCCGAAGTAGCCGATGACACGACCCTGCGTCCGGACGGTACCCGTACCCCGCCATGCCCGATCGATCCTGTTCCTCCCGTCGGAATCGGGGCGCGCAGGACTGTTTATCGGTTTGGGATCTCCGGAAGCCCCTCCCTGAATTGATCTCTCGGCGTGCGGCTCCACGCCGCACTCCGGATTGGCCCCGCCCACACTGGCAGACTGGCCGACTGTGAGCACTTGCTCACGGCATGCGGGGCGCGTCTAGTCGCGATAAGTCAGTCTCGGCCTTGAATTCCTGTTAGCGTGCCCCTATTATTAGCACTCGCAAGTATTGAGTGCTAACAAGGCCATCGCCTCGTTATTCGTTGACAGGCCTCGTAAATCGTTTATAGGCCTCGTAAATCGTTCATACACAAGAGGAGAGTGAAGATGAAAATCCGTCCATTGCACGACCGAGTGATCGTCAAGCGCCTAGAAGAGGAGCGCAAGACGGCTTCCGGCATCGTCATCCCCGACACCGCTGCCGAAAAGCCCGATCAGGGCGAGATCATCGCAGTGGGTAACGGCAAAGTTCTGGAAGACGGCAAGGTCCGGCCGCTGGATGTGAAGAAAGGCGACAAGATCCTGTTCGGCAAATACTCGGGGCAGACCGTCAAAGTTCACGGCGACGAACTGCTGGTGATGCGCGAAGAAGACATCATGGGCGTGGTTGAATCCGCCTAAACCCGCGCACAAATTCCAAGGTCCCAATCTTTTTCTAGGAGCAAATTCTCATGGCAGCAAAAGACGTTAAGTTCCATGACTCGGCCCGCGCACGCATTGTGGCCGGCGTCAACGTACTGGCCGATGCGGTCAAGGTGACTTTGGGCCCGAAGGGCCGCAATGTGGTACTGGAGCGCTCCTTTGGCGCCCCGACCATCACCAAGGATGGCGTATCGGTCGCGAAGGAAATTGAGCTGAAGGACAAGTTCGAGAACATGGGCGCGCAAATGTTGAAGGAAGTCGCAAGCAAGACTTCCGACATCGCCGGCGACGGCACCACCACCGCGACCGTGCTGGCGCAATCGATCGTGCAGGAAGGCATGAAGTTCGTGGCCGCCGGCATGAACCCGATGGACCTCAAGCGCGGCATCGACAAGGCTGTGATCGCAGTTGTCGACGAGCTGAAGAAGCTCTCCAAACCCTGCACGACTGGCAAGGAAATCGCCCAGGTCGGCGCGATTTCGGCCAACGCGGACGAGACCATCGGCAAGATCATCTCCGACGCCATGGACAAGGTCGGCAAGGAAGGCGTGATCACTGTCGAGGACGGCAAAAGCCTGGAGAGCGAGCTCGAAGTGGTCGAGGGAATGCAGTTTGATCGTGGCTTCCTGTCGCCGTACTTCATCAACAATCCGGAGAAGCAGATCTCGGTTCTGGAAGACCCCTGTATCCTTCTCCATGACAAGAAGATCTCGAACATCCGCGATCTGCTGCCGTTGCTCGAGCAGGTGGCGAAAGCCGGCAAGCCGCTGCTGATCATCTCCGAAGACGTCGACGGCGAAGCGTTGGCGACCCTGGTGGTCAACAACCTCCGCGGCATCCTCAAGACTTGCGCGGTGAAAGCGCCGGGCTTCGGCGATCGGCGCAAGGCCATGCTGGAAGATATCGCGATCCTGACCGGCGGTACCGTCATAGCTGACGAAGTCGGTCTCACCCTGGAAAAGGCGACCCTCAAGGACCTCGGCCAGGCCAAGCGCATCGAGATCGGCAAGGAAGAAACCACCATCATCGACGGCAATGGCGATGCCAAAACGATCGAAGGCCGCGTCAAAAGCATCCGCAAGCAGATCGACGAGGCGACCAGCGATTACGACAAGGAAAAGCTGCAGGAGCGGGTGGCGAAACTCGCCGGCGGCGTGGCATTGATCAAAGTCGGCGCTGCGACCGAGGTCGAGATGAAAGAGAAGAAGGCCCGCGTTGAGGACGCGCTGCACGCAACCCGTGCCGCAGTCGAGGAAGGTATTGTTGCAGGCGGCGGCGTGGCGCTGATTCGTGCGCGTTCCAGCCTCAGCAAGCTCAAAGGCGACAACCACGATCAAGAAGCCGGTATCAAGATTGTGTTACGCGCGCTCGAAGAGCCGCTGCGCTGGATCGTCGCCAATGCCGGCGATGAGCCGTCCGTGGTGCTTAACAAAGTGGTCGAGGGCAAGGGTAATTTCGGCTATAACGCCCAGACCGCACAGTACGGCGATCTGATGGAGATGGGCGTGGTCGATCCGACCAAGGTGGCGCGGTGCGCGCTGCAAAATGCGGCGTCGGTTGCTGGCCTGATCCTGACCACCGATGCGATGGTTGCCGAGGCGCCGAAGGAAGAACATTCCCACGGCGGTGGCGGTGGCGGCATGGGCGGCATGGGTGGCATGGGCGGCATGGACATGTAATTGTTGCCCTTGGCCCGATCAAAGAAGCCCCGCGCAAGCGGGGCTTTTTTTTGCTGGTCGCGATGCATTGCAGCGCGACGGCAAAACCCGTAGCGTAGATCAAATGGACCGTCCATCCGCAAGAGAACAATCGCTTGTCAGAGCAACGGCCGGAGATCTGCGCCGACACGCGCCGTTCGACCGGATGGACAATGATCACCTCGTTTTTCTTGCCAGTCGGCTGAGTCTCGCGTATTACCCGGCACAGTCGCTCATCTTGGATCCTTCGAACGGCATTCCCCGCCAGCTTTTCATCATCAAACAAGGTGCCGTTGTCGGCGGCGGCAATTTTGAGCTGGCAACCGGCGGATCACATTGGCGGATTGCCGCGGGAGAATGCTTCCCGCTTGGTGCGCTGATCGGGGACCGTAACGTTACCAGCTACTACCGCGCGGTTGAGGACACGTTCTGTTACCAGCTTCCGGCAGAGGACTTCCATCAACTGCTGCAATCGAGTGCGGTGTTCCACGATTTCTGCACGCGCCGGCTGGCGGCATTACTCGAGCGTTCCCGCCAGAGCATGCAGAGCGAATATTTGCTTGGTGCAAGTCGGCAACCGCTCGACTCACCGCTCGCCGAGCTGATTCGCCGGCCTCCGGTCGTCTGTTCCGGGGCAACGATGGTGCGCGACGCTGCGCGCACGATGCGGGCGGCGCGGGTAGGCTCGATTCTCATTGTCTCTACGACTGGCGATCTCGAGGGAATCTTCACCCTGCGTGATCTGCGGGATCGGGTCGTGGCGGAGGGAATCGAAACGCAGCTACCGGTGGAAAAGTGCATGAGCCCTCGGCCGATTTGCCTGCCCTCGTCAGCGCTGGCATTCGAAGCCGCACTTGCGATGGCTCGTTACGGTTTTCATCACGTGGTGGTTAAGGACGGCGACGCAATCCTGGGGGTCGTTTCCGAGAGCGACCTGTTCGCCCTGCAGAGGGTCGGCGTGACGCAAGTCCATGCCGGGATTCGGTCCGCCGAAACCATTTCCCGGTTGCAGCAACTCGCGGCGGACATCCGTTCGCTCACACACAGCCTTCTGGCACAGGGCGTGGATGCGGAACACATGATGCATTTGATCTCGGCGCTCAACGACCAACTGACGACGCGCGTCGTCGAATTGGAGTGCGACGCGGCCGGCGTGCCTTCCGACAGCTTTGCCTGGATCGCGCTCGGTTCCCAGGGGCGCCATGAACAGACGCTTGCCACAGATCAGGACAACGGCATCCTGTTTGCCGATGAATCGGGCGATCCCGCGCGCAACCGTGAAAGACTGCTGCCGCTGGCCGCGCGCATCAATGCGCAGCTCGCCGAGTGCGGTTTCCCGCTATGCAGGGGCGAGATCATGGCGCGCAATCCGCGCTGGTGCCTCAGCATGCACGAGTGGAAGGAAATCTTTTCAACCTGGATCGATCGAGGCGACCCGCAGTCGCTGCTCAATGCGGCGATCTTCTTCGATTTTCGCGCGGTGTGCGGCGACGCGACTCCCGTTCACCGTCTGCGCGAGTGGCTCATGGCGGCGGCGCGCGGTAATCAACGCTTTCTGCGTCAGATGGCGGAAAATGCGCTCGGCAATGCGCCGCCGCTTGGGATACTGCGCGACTTCGATGTCGCGCCACATGGTTCCGTCGCGGCCAGCATTGATCTCAAGCTTAACGGCGCCATGCCGTTCGTCGACGCGGCTCGCATACTCAGTCTTGCCTCAGGGGATACACATACCGGAACGGTAGATCGCCTGCGCGGTGCCGCGCGGGCGCTCGGCATCGGGGGCGGGGAAGCCGAAGCCTGGATCGAGGCATACCTGTTCATTCAGGCCCTGCGGCTTCGCCGTCATCATGCCCAGATCGAACGCAATCAGACGACCGACAACTTCCTCGATCCGAATACTCTCAATGACCTGGATCGGCGGATACTCAGGGAGGCGCTACAGCAGGCGCGCAGGTTGCAGACCCGCATCAAGCTTGATTACCAGCTATGAGGCTCTGGCCATGGTTTCGAGAACACAGGCCGCTTTCCGAGATGAGCAGCAAGGTGCTGGAAGCCTGGCGCGCTTTTCCTGTGCCCGAATTGCGACGCCCGTTGCGCGACGTTAACTGGATCGTGGTCGACACTGAGAGCAGTGGGCCGGACGCCAGGCGTGACCGCCTCCTATCCATCGGGGCTTGTACGATTTCTGGCGGACGTGTGGACATCGGCAGCGGATTCGAGGCCCTGCTGCGTCAGGAGCAACCCAGCGCCGCGGATAACATTCTGGTCCACCGCATCGGCGGCACGGCGCAGCTGGAGGGCGAGAATCCGGAGTTGGCCCTTGCCGCATTTCTGCATTACGCACGGCGCCATCCGCTGGTGGCATTCCACGCCCGGTTTGACGCTACCCTGCTTGCGCGCGCGCTGCGCGACCGGCTGGGCGTGCGCTTCAGGGCCTTGTGGGTGGACGCTGCGCATGTTGCCGCGGCCCTGGTGCCGCAATCGCACGGTGAATCCTGGGGACTCGATCAATGGCTGGACTTTTTTGGCATCGAGAACTATGCACGCCACGACGCGCTTGCCGACGCGTTTAGCACGGCACAACTATTTCTGATACTGCTCGAGCGGGCGGCGTCGCAAGGTATCGGTGATGCGCGGGCGCTTATTGACACAGGGCGCGCTCAGCACCAATTAGCGGGCTGGCGCTCCCGTTGAGTCCGGCCGGCTTGCAAAGTCACTTGCCGCCGTTATACTCTGGCCGCAGCCGGCGCAGCGGATGCTACTCGTATGTCCGCACTTGGAGGGGCGACCGCCCGCAAATAAACGCAATGCAGCAAATAAGCGTCGTTGGGGGGAAAAACATGGAACTATCGGAAAAGCATCGCGAGTACTGGCACAGGAATCTGGCGATCACCGCCATACTGCTGGCCATCTGGTTTGTCGTGACCTTCGTCGAAGGCTGGTATGCACGCGAGTTGAATGCGTTCAGCATCCTCGGCTTCCCGTTTGGCTTCTACATGTCCGCGCAGGGATCACTGATCGTTTATGTCGTTCTGATCTGGATCTATGCACGTTACATGAACGCGCTTGACGTCGAGTACAAGGTGGAAGAAGGAGAAGACGAATGAGCCAGCCAGCCATGGGCCATAAGGCGTTCAAAGCCCAGCTCAAGAAGTACTACAGCTTCTATACCGGCGGCTTCATCGTTTTCCTGCTCGCGCTTGCCGCTGCCGAGCAAATGGGCCTGTCGCGAGAGTGGATAGGTTACTGGTTCCTGTTCGCGACCATCGGCCTGTACGCAGGCATCGGCATCATGAGCCGGACCGTGGACGCGGCCGAATATTACGTCGCCGGACGGCGGGTGCCGGCTTTCTTCAACGGCATGGCAACAGGCGCCGACTGGATGAGTGCTGCCTCCTTCATCGGCATGGCCGGCACGCTTTATCTGTCCGGCTTCGACGGCCTGGCGTTCGTGATGGGATGGACCGGCGGATATTGCCTGGTGGCATTCCTGCTGGCGCCCTACCTGCGCAAGTTCGGCCAGTTCACGATTCCGGACTTCCTCGGCGAACGCTACGGCGGCAATATCGTCCGCGCCGTCGGCATTTTCGCCGCGATCCTGTGTTCGTTTACCTACGTGGTGGCGCAAATTTATGGCGTCGGCCTGATCACCAGCCGCTTCACCGGTCTCGAGTTCGGCATCGGGGTGTTCGTTGGTCTCGGTGGCATATTGGTATGTTCGTTCCTGGGCGGGATGCGCGCCGTGACGTGGACGCAGGTTGCGCAGTACATCATATTGATCATCGCCTACATGACACCTGTGGTATGGCTGTCGGTGAAGCATACTGGCGTGCCGGTCCCGCAGTTGGTGTACGGGCAGGTCCTGCAGAAAGTGACCGAGCGCGAAAAGGTCCTGACCAATGATCCGAAGGAAATCGAAGTTCGCGCCATGTTGAAGGCGCGTGCAGATGCCGCCAGTTCCGCGCTCGGCGACCCCGCTGCCGCCTATGCCAAAGGCAAGGCCGATCTGGAGGACAAACTCGGCGGCTTGAAGGCTGCGAAGGCGCCCGACGATAAGCTCGAGGCGGCGCGGAAGGCGATCGACTCCTACCCCAAGGATGTTGACGCTGCGAAGGTCCAATGGAACAAGGAAAAGGGCCTGGCTGCGCGTGCGGCGCCGCCGCGCCCGCATGCGCAGCCGTTTCCCGGCAAGGATGAGGCGGCGCAGAATATCGCGCGCAACAACTTTCTCGGCATCGTTTTTTGCATGATGTTCGGCACCGCCGCGCTGCCGCACATCCTGATGCGCTACTACACGACGCCGAGCGTCCGGCAGGCGCGCCAGTCGGTGTTCTGGTCGCTGTTCTTCATCTTCCTGCTCTATTTCACCGCGCCCTCCCTGGCGGTGCTCGCCAAGTATGACGTTTATCACTTCCTCGTCGGGAGTTCGTTCGCGGATTTGCCGGCTTGGGCGGCCAACTGGGCAAGTGTGGATGCAACGCTTTTATCGATCACCGACATCAATAAGGACGGCATCGTGCAGCTCGCGGAAATCGTGCTCGGCACGGATATTATCGTGCTGGCAACGCCGGAAATCGCTGGCCTGCCGTATGTGGTGTCGGGGCTGGTCGCCGCCGGGGGGCTTGCTGCCGCGCTGTCAACCGCGGACGGCCTACTGCTGACGATCGCCAACGCGCTGTCGCATGATCTCTACTACAAGATGATCGACCCGCACGCGACGACGGCTCGCCGCGTATCGGTTTCGAAAGCC
Source organism: Betaproteobacteria bacterium (assembly GCA_052387775.1). Taxonomy (GTDB): domain Bacteria; phylum Pseudomonadota; class Gammaproteobacteria; order Burkholderiales; family JACQAP01; genus JACQAP01. The sequence goes on along the minus strand of JBQTIV010000006.1, from coordinate 1,130 downwards.
CTTCTGCTGGTGGTGGCGTTCGTTGCAGCGTACGTCACTTCGCTGAAACCTGGCGATATCCTGTTCCTGGTTGGCGCTGCGTTTTCACTCGCCGCGTCCGCGTTCTTCCCGGCGCTGGTACTGGGGGTGTTCTGGAGGCGTGCCAACAAGTGGGGTGCGATCATCGGCATGGCCGCGGGGCTGGGCGTGTGCATGTATTACATGTATACGACCTACCCGTTCTTCGGTGGCGTGCCGGCGAACCAGTGGTTCCACATGAATCCGATTTCCGCCGGCGTATTCGGCGTGCCGGTCGGTATTGTCACGATCGTCGTGGTGAGCCTGCTTTCCGCGGAACCGTCGAAGAAGGTGCAGGAGCTGGTAGACCACGTGCGTTATCCGCACTTGCGCGGAGACATCGATACGCAGGCGACCTGAACGCGGCGGCGGCCTTGATAGCGAGCACTTGATCGGGAACAAAAGAGGCCTGCCAACGCAGGCCTCTTTTTTGCCGGCCGGTGGCGTTGGGCTAATATGCCTGGCGATGAAAATAATGCCGTGGTGGCACGTCCAGCGGTCGCGTTTGTTCGCGATGTTCAAACAGCACGAGCGGGCTGCGGATGAACTGCGCGAAGCGCTAAGGCTCGATCCTGAGTACATCCGGGCCGCCAGCGCGCTGGGTTTCTTGTATGGATCGCTGGGCCGCTATTCCCTGGCCGTAGAGCACTTCGAGGCGGCACTGAGAATCGAGCCGGATAACGCGATTTTATTGTTCGATCTAGGATACGTCCGTCACCGGGCGGCGCAGTACGAGCTGGCGATCGCTGCGTTCAAGGATGCGGTGCGGCTCAAGCCGAACATCGATCGCGCCTGGTACGGAATGGGCCTCGCGTTGACGGCGCTGGGGCGCAATGAGGAAGCGGCGCAAGCGCTGGAGCAGGCAGCGCGGTTGCAGCCGATGAACGGCTATGCCTGGTACGAACTGGGCATGGCTTATCACACGCTCAACTGCCGCGACAAACTCGACGAAGTGATCGCGCATCTGAACAGATTTGATCCGAAGATGGCACAACACCTGGTGCGGGCAATCGGGGAATCAGGCGATTCGAGGCCGATCAGACCCCTTGCCTCGGCGGGCATGAAGGCAAGGC
>JBQTIV010000005.1:0-7426 GCA_052387775.1 Betaproteobacteria bacterium | reverse complement strand
AGAGCAAAAAAGCATTCGAGAGTTAGCACCTCTAATTGGCGAACGATCTACCAATGTTGGTAGTGTCCGCAACGGGTCACGAAAAGTCGCCCGCTTTTAACTTTATTTTGCTTTCCTCGACTTTATTGTTCCTCCGTGTCCCCCGTGTTCTCCGTGGCTCAGTTTTATTGAGGGGTAATGATGAAAATCAAGAATGCAGTTTGCATCGTCACGGGCGCGGGCACGGGTAGCGGGGCCGCGTGCGCCGTGCAGCTGGCCGCCAAGGGCTGCCGCGTGGTGGTCAACTACAGCCGCAGCGAGAAGGAAGCGCGCGAAACTGTCAAGGCCTGCGAAACCGCCGGCGGCGAGGCGATGCCGGCGCGCGGCGATGTGGCGAACGACGCCGATTGCCGCGCGCTCGCGCAGGCGGCGCTGGACAAGTGGGGACGGATCGATGCGCTCATCAACAACGCCGGCATTACCAAGTACGCTTCGCCCTCCGACCTCGACGCCCTGGACGCCGCTGATTTCCAGCGCATCTACGCCGTCAACCTGATCGGCCCCTACCAGATGATTCGCGCCTGCGCGCCGGCGATGAAGCGACAGGGTGCGGGTTCCATTGTCAACATCTCTTCGATCTCCGGCGTCATGGGGATCGGTTCTTCAACCGCATACATCGCCTCCAAAGGAGCGCTCAATGCCATGACTTTGGCGCTCGCGAGAGCGCTGGCGCCGGCCATACGGGTCAATGCGGTGTGCCCGGGGATGATCGAGACACGCTGGCATCGCGACCGTTTCGATGCCGAGGGCTACGCAAAATTCAAGGCGAACTACGAAAGGACCGTGCCGCTGGCAAAGGCCGCCGCCCCGGACGATATCGCCGAAGTCGCGGTGTGGCTGCTGGAGGGCGCCGCCCAGGTCACCGGCGAATGCATACTCGTGGATGGTGGCCTGCACTTGGGAAAGTTCTGACGGGTAAAGACGCCGGCGCAAAAGAGCGGCGCCGGGTTCGTTCGTCGTATAGTTGGCGGTGTGAACGGCAGATTCGCCTTGCCGCGCGACGGGAGCATTCATGGAAAGCGTGCTGTTGCAGGGAGGTTCGGTCTGGGATGGGAGCGGACGGCCTGCATTTCCGGCAGATGTCCTGATACAGGGCAATCGCATCGCCGAAATCTGGCCGCAAGCGCCTCGGGGCCTTCATGCCGAAGCGCGCTTCGACATTCCCGGGCACACCGTCATCCCCGGCCTGGTGGAGGGCCATGCGCACCTGCCCTTCGTGCACAAGGCCAGCATCGCCGATACCGGCGACGTGCCGCCCGAGGAACACACACTCCAGACACTTCATAACGCCCGCGTCGTGCTCGAGGCCGGCTTTACCTCCTGCCTCAGTGGCGGCTCCGCGAAGCCGCGTCTCGATGTGGCCGTTCGCAACGACATCAACGCCGGGAATGCCGCGGGTCCGCGGCTGCTGGCCGCCAGCCCCGAACTGACCAGCACCGGCAACCTGGGTGACGAGCGGCGCATGCACATCTACCGTGAGTCGATCGCTCTGGTGGTCGACGGCGTCGATGAAGTCACGCGCGCGTGCAGAATGTTGCTGCGTGAAGGCGTGGACACCATCAAGTTGAACGTCTCGGGGAATCAGACGATCCCCAGCGCACGTTCGAATCGGACCGTCATGCAGGACAGCGAGGTGGGCGCCGCATCGAGCATCGCACACGCACATGGGAGGAGAGTGGCTGCCCACGTGCGTGCGGCGCCTTCGATCAAGCTGGCGCTGAAGCACGGGGTCGACATCCTTTATCACTGCGAGTACGCGGATGAAGAGTGTCTGGATCTCCTTGAAGCCGCGCGTGAGCGGATCTTTCTGGCGCCGGCGATCGGACTTTTGCACAACCTCATTTACGAAGCCGAACCCTGGGGCATCACCCATCAGAACGCCGTGGACACCGGCGTGTTCGACCAGTTCGAGCGCGCGCAGGAGGTATTCTCGGCGCTGCGCAAACGCGGACTTCGGGTTTTGGTGGGGGGCGATTACGGCTTTCCGTGGACGCCGCATGGAACCAACGCACGCGACCTCGAACACTTCGTGCGTTTCTTCGGCTACGCCGATTCGGAGGCGCTGGTTGCCGCAACCCGCACCGGCGCAGCGGCCATGATGCTGGAAGGCCAGGCAGGGGAAGTCGCCAAGGGATTCCTTGCGGACCTGCTGGTTGTCGCCGGCGAACCGCAGAACGATGTGCGCCTGCTGCAGGCGTCCGGCAACATCAAACTGGTGATGAAAGACGGCCGCATTTACAAGAATCTCATCGATACCCGACACTGACAGGAGACGATTCAATGTTCCAGCACGCTGCGCTGTCGTTGGAAGACGCAAAGCGCGTGGCCGCGGCCGCGAGGGCAGAAGCGAAAAAAAATGGCTGGGCGGTCGTGATCGCGGTGGTGGATGACGGCGGCCACCTTATGTACCTGGAACGCATGGACGGGACACAGAAAGCATCAAGCAGGATTGCCGAAGCGAAAGGCAGGACCGCGATCCTGTTCAAGCGGCCGACCAAGGCCATCGAGGATAATGTTCTCGAAGGACGCACGGTCATGATGGGCCTGCCGGGCGCAGTGCCTCTGGAGGGCGGCATGCCGCTGGTGAAGGACGGACAGTTTATCGGCGGTATCGGCGTGTCGGGCGTGCAATCCTTCCAGGATGGAATCGTGGCGCGCGCCGGCGCCGCCGCTCTGTAATACACCTTACTTACTGATAAATCGGAATTCCCTTGACGCAAAGACGCAAAGGCGCAAAGAAAAGCGAACTGGCAACATAAAGGAAGCGAGCGTCAGTATCGTTGGTCGCTGATCATTTTCAAATAGTGGTACCTCATCCGCCCTTCAATCAACGCCCTGGATTTTTACATCATCCCTGTGCTTTTCTTTGCGCCTTTGCTTCTTTGCGTCGAATCTTTCAAGGGTTTTCCTGATACTACCTTTGCGCGCGCCACCTCCTAGCGGCCGATCACTTCGCCGAAGCGCACCCACTCCCGGCCGTCGAAGCGCATCAACTGCAGTTGCTTGACCGGGTCGTAGTCGGTCGGGCCGGTGTTGATGGCGACACCCGGCAGCAGCATCGGCAATTCCAGATTCATGAGCTTGCCCGCCTCCTTCATCACCCTCTCGCGCGTCAATTCGTCGCCGCACTGCTTCAGCACGTGGACCAGCAATTGTGCATTGGTATAGGCGTAGACGTTGTAGATTTCCGCCACATCGCCGTCCGCGAAGTACTTCTTCATCCATGCCAGCCATTCTCTGGTGGCGACATCATTCCTCCATTGAGGGTCCGTCGGATCCTTCACGTACGCGGATGAAATGACCCCCACGGATTTTTCCAGCCCTGCGGGCCGTAGCACCGCCGTGACCGAAGTGGCGCTATAGGGGATGAAGTGCAGCGGCTTCCAGCCGATGTCGTGGGCCTTGCGGATGGACTGGGCCGCGAATTTCGGTGAGGCAAAGCTGAACAGCGTGTCAGCACCGGAACTTTTCAAAGTGGCGATCTGCGAGTCGACGGACGGATCAGTCGACTCGTACGATGCTTCGGCGACGATCATGGTGTCGGCCCTGGCGCCAAGGTGATCTCTCAGCGCCTTGACGTAATCCTTGCCAAAGTCGTCGTTCTGGTTGAGCACGGCGATCTTCGCGTTGGGGCGGCTTTTCAATAGATACTGGACATAGCCCGCGGTGCCGGTCCGCTGGTTTGGCAGAAATGCCATGGTCCACGGGAAGTTTCTGGGGTCACCCCATTTCATTCCGGTCGCCGCGATGAACAGCTGCGGCACGCCCTTGGCGTTCAGATATTTCATCGCCGCGGTGTTCGGCGGGGTGCCAAAGGAACTGAACAGCAGAAGGACTTCTTCGGATTCGACGAGCTTGCGCGTCTGCTCGATCGTCCTGGGCGGACTGTAGCCGTCGTCCAGCGAGAGCAGCCGGATCTTGCGCCCGTTGACACCGCCCGCCGCATTGACCATTTCGAAGTAAGCCGCCTCGGCCCTGCCCATCGTCGCGAATGCCGACACTGGGCCGCTGTAGGGCATGGTCTGACCAATCTTGATGTCGGTATCGGTGACGCCGGGCCCGTATTTCTTCTCGGCAAGTGCCGGCGAGGCGATCAGGCCCAGCAGCGTCAACAGCCATGCCGCGCGTGTCCTTCGATGACGCATTCGCATGACGTCACGGTCAAGCCACTGGGGTGTACCCGGATTCCACGCGGGGGTGCCCACGATCAGCAGGGCAACGGCGCCGGGCACGAAACCAATGGCGAGATTGGGATCGAGATTCTGTATCGAGATCATATTGTCATTCTGAACCGTTCTACGTTCCGCTGAAGCGGGGCAGACGCTTCTCCTTGAAGCTGCGCATTCCTTCCTGGAAATCCGCGGATGCAAGCAGCCTCGACTGCGTTGCACCGAACTGCGCCGCTGCTGTGGCCGGGCCCTCGCGCTGCGCCAGGCGGGCATTCTCGATGGTTGCCACCAGCGCGAGCGGCGACTGCTCGGCAATGTGCTTCGCGAGCTCGACAGCGCGTTCGATCTGGCGCCCCGGTTCCACGATCTCCTGGATAAAGCCGAGCCGCAGCGCGGTCTGCGCATGGAATTCGTCGCCGGTCAGCAGATAACGCATCGCGTTGCCCCAGCCGGCGCGTTCCACCATGCGGAATGTGGCGCCGCCGGTCGGCAGCAAACCGCGCTTGACCTCCAGTTGCGCGAAGCGCGTATCCGAAGCAGCAATGACGATGTCGGCCGCCAGCATCAACTCGACTCCGAGCGTGAAGCAGATTCCCTGAACTGCCACCACCACGGGTTTGCTGCGAAACGGCGGACGCAACCCGAACGGGTCGATCTCGCTTTCTTCCACCAGCAGCGTGTTGCCGCCGAGATGAGGCGCAACTTTGGGCAGATCCAATCCGGCGGTGAAGTTCGCTCCCTCCGCGAAAACCACCGCACAACGTGCCTGCGCTTCGCGCTCGAACGCGGTGTACGCTTGCGCCAGCCCGCGCAGCATCACCGGGGTGAAACCATTCAGCTTCGCGGGCCGGTCGATGCCGATCAGAAACAACCCGTCGCGATGCGCGGTCGTAATGCGGCCATCGGCTGAATCCTGCTGTGCCATCGTTCAATCCTGCGCGGCGGGACCCGGACCTGCCTCAGTGTTTGCCCGTTTCGCCGCCGATCGAGCGTTCACGGTGGGTCGCGTAATCAGGGAGCCGGCGCTCGTACACTGAGGACATCAGAGGCGACGAGATCATGAAATCGGCGGAGGCGCGGTTGCAGGCAACCGGAATGTTCCAGACCACGGCAATCCTGAGCAGCGCCTTGACATCGGGATCGTGAGGCTGAGGCTCCAGCGGATCCCAGAAGAAAATGACGAAGTCGATGGTCCCTTCGGCGATCTTTGCGCCGATCTGCTGGTCGCCGCCGAGGGGCCCGCTCTGGAGTTTTTCGATGGGCGTTTTCAAGGCGTCTTCGAGAAGCGTACCGGTCGTTCCCGTGGCAAGCAAATGATGGTATGCGAGAAGATCGCGGTTGAAGCGCGCCCATTCGAGCAGGTCCTGCTTTTTGTTGTCGTGCGCGACCAGTGCAATGCGCTTTCGCGGAGCGATTGCTGTTGAGGCAAGAGACATGAAAATACCCTCATTGAATAAAAAATTCGCACAGCCCCCGTCTGCCGCGTTCCGGCGACGGGGAGCACCCGACCTCAGACCGCCGACAGTCCGCCGTCCGCCGTATACACCCCGCCGGTGCAGATGCTGGCCTCGTCGGAGGCAAGGAATACCATCAGCCTGGCGACCTCTTCGGGCGTGCCATAACGCTTCATCGGCAGGCCGGTGAGTATCACCTCGCGCGCCTTCTCCGGGGCCCCGGGCGACCGGCCCTCCTCGATGTTGCGGATCATGCGCGTGTCGGTGGGTCCGGGCAGCACGCAGTTCACACGAATGTTGAACGGCGCACATTCCGTGGTCGCGGTGCGCATCAGTCCGATCTCGGCGTGCTTGCTGGCGATGTAAGCAGAGTTGCCCTGTCCCCTCGCCTTGATGCCGCCGATCGAGGACGTAATGATGATGGCGCCTTTGCCGCGTTTCCTGATTGCGGGGATCGCGTACTTCAATCCCAGGAACACGCCGCGCACGTTTATCGCCATCACCTGGTCGAATGCGTCCACCGGGTAGTCCACGATCGGCGCGGTCGCACCCTCCACTCCCGCGTTAGCGATAAAAACATCCACGCCGCCGAACTTGTCTTCGGCCATCTTCATCAGGCGCAGGTTATCCTCCGGTTTCGATACGTCGGTAACGACGTAGGCCGCGTTGCCAGAACCCGCGACTTGCACCGCTGACTTCAGCGCTGCTTCATTGCGGCCGGCGAGCATGAGCTTGGCGCCCTCTTTGGCGAACAGTTTCACCGCCTCGAGGCCGATGCCGCTGCCGGCTCCGGTCAGCACGACCGTCTTATTGGCAAATCTCATCTCTCCTCCAGAAGATCCACATCTCAACGCAAAGGCGCAAAGGTCGCAAAGGTACGCAAAGAAAAATCAAGGAAATGTACTTGGTGGAACCAAGGACGCGCACCTGGACGGGGGGCGAGGGCACTCCGTGCCGCGGGGTGAAAAGCGAAGAAAATGGGGGTCGGGCTTGGCTGATTGCACAAGTACCTCAGTCTCATTCGTCGCGGAGAAAACCGATACGCAATCAGCCAAACCTGCCCCCATTCGCGATCCTTGACCCGATTCGCGCAATCCGGCGGCGAGCGGCGCGGCTACGACTTCGGGACGACTACCTTGTACACGTCATCGTTTTCGCGCGCGTGCTCGGCCACCTTGATGCCGATCTCCTGCCTCTTGCCGGCTTCGGTGACCGGCTGGTGTTCAAGCTGCATGGAGTCGACGCGCTGGCGGAAGTCGCTCGTGTGCCCGAGGATGCGGATCGTGTCGCCGACGCGCAGGCTCCCCGACTCCAGCCGCACCGCCGCGACCGAAAGATGCCCAAAATAGTGGGTCACGATACCCACCCGCTCCTCGCCGGCCAGGGGTTCACCCCTGGCCGGTTGAGCGGGCGCCACCGCGGGACGCGGTTTGGGAGATGGCCGCGCGGCTGGCCTTGGCGTGGCAGCCTGCACCACCGGCTTTGGTGCGGCACCCTTCGCCGCCGGCTTTCCCGCCGGAGCTTTTTTCGGCGCAGTGGATTTCCTGCCGACCGCCGGCTTTCTCGCCGGAGTTTTCTTCAGTGCACTGGATTTCTTGCGGACCGCCGGCTTCTTCGCCGCGGTTTTCTTGCGTATGACTTTGGCCTTGCGTTTCTTTACGGCAGCCATGGCGCCCTCCATCGGGTGTGCGGGTGGGATTCCCCAATCCTAGTCGCGCCGGGAGAACATTTCAACGCCGCCATCTCTCGATCCGCTCGGTGAGC
>JBQTIV010000004.1:0-11775 GCA_052387775.1 Betaproteobacteria bacterium | reverse complement strand
GAGGACCTCAAGTCCCGCACGCTGCTGATCGGCCAGGCCAGCGAAACAACATACTGGCCGTGGCTCAAGGCGAAGTACGGCTTCACCGAGGCGCAGAAGCGGCCCTATGCGTACAGCGTCCAGCAGTTCCTGGTGGACAAGAATGTCGCGCAGCAGGGCTACATCACCTCCGAGCCCTACGCAATCGAGAAAGCCGGCATCAAACCGAAAATATTTCATCTGGCCAAGTACGGCTATCCGCCTTACGCGCAGACCGTCGTCACGCTCACCAAGACCGTGAAGGCCAAGCCGGATGTGATCAGGCGCTTCGTCGAGGCCTCGGCGCTGGGCTGGAAAAGCTATCTGAAGAATCCCGCGCCGGGCAACGCCCTAATAAGAAAAGATAACCCGCAAATGGACGATGACCAGATCGCTTTCAGTATTGCCAAGCTTAAGGACTACGGAATCGTCGACGGCGGCGACGCGAAGAAGCTCGGGCTGTTCACCATGACCGATGCGCGCTGGAAGCGGACCTTCGAGTTCATGCGCGACGCCAAGCTGGTGAAACCCGACGTCGACGTACAGAAGGCCTACACGCTGGAGTTCGTGAAGAAAATCAGGGTGCTTCCGTAGCGCCCCGATCAGCGCTGCCGCTCTCCGAAGCGCGGCCCCGGCGGTCCTGCACGCCGGTCCATGTGCCCGCTGCGCTCGCCGCCGCGAAACTGCGGGCGTGATTCGGCACGACCCGCTCCGTCGCCGATTCCTCTCTCGACACGTTCCCGCAGCGCTCCTCCGGGCTCCCGCGCGTCAGGGATGACTCGCGGCGCTTGCACGCCCTGCTCCCTCAAGACCTGCGGCCTTGCCGGCGCCACCCCTGCCGAGGGAACGGATGGTGCCGCTCGATCCTGCCGCCACTCCCGCGGTGCACTTTCGCTTGCCCGGTCCGGCACGCGCAATGGCTCGGCGAACTGGCGCTGCTGCGGACGAAACTGCAGTTGCGCCCGGTCTGGCTCCTGACGCCGCGTCATCGCGGGCTCTCGCGGCTGCCTTTCCAGGAAGTCCTGTCGCGGACGCGGAGACGGCCCGGCGAGGGGCACTTCGCTCCGTGGCCGCGCAGCCTGCGATGATTCGTGCCCGGGATCGATCGGCGCGATGCTCGCCCCCGAACGGCGGCTTGGAGTCTGGACGCGTGGCATGTCAGCATTGCTGCGGCCGTCCGGTTCCCGGCGAACCGAGTCCCGCCACTGATTCATCGCCAGGTCACGCCGCTCAGCCGCTTCCGGGCGTCTCGAATCGTGCCGCTGAATCGGCGGCAGGTCGGCGCGGTTGCGCGCAGCGGCGCCCGAATCTTTCCAATTGCGCCCTCTGCGGTCAGCCAATTCCTGCCGGCGGCCATCGTTTCGCGTTACGAAACCGTCGCCCGGCCTGGGCTGCGCGTGCGGCCACGTCTCGTGGTCACGATCGATCGAATCGCCCCGTCTGATCGGCGGCAGGTCGGCGCGGTTACGTGCATCGGCGCGCATGTCTTTCCAGTCGCGCCCTCCGCTGCGCTCACCCAAGAGGTGCCGGCGACCATCGGTTCCAGCTACGAGACGATTACCCGGCGGGGCCTGCACGCGTTGCCGCGCCCCGTGGTCACGCTCGATCGCATCGCGCGCGTGCGCATGTACCGCCTTGCGGTCCCAGCGGTCGTAAATGTTGGTGACATTGTGCGATCGGTGGCCACGGTTGACGGTCACGATATTGGTCACGCTCATCCGCGAGCCTGCGGCTGGCCGATGGTGCCAAGCGTGGTAATGCCACGGACCCCACCAAGGCCGGTAGTGCGGATGCGGCGCCCAAGCAGCGAAGCAGCATGGCTGCCACGGGTTCCACCAGTTGTAGACGATACTGAAACCGAAACCCCAGGTAACCGGATAGCCGTACCAGACGGCGCCGATCCAAGGCCGGTAGGTCCAACCGCTGCCATAGACGACCACAAGGTCGCTGGACACGTAGGACCCGACGTAACCCGCCGTATAACCCACATAGACCACTTCCGGCGTGGCGTCGTAGATGCGCACGTAAGTGACGTAATGGAACGGCGAGCTGCGCGGAATCGAATAGATCACCGCCGGCACATAGCTTGCCGCCGACCATGGTCCAAAGGGACTCGAGGCAGCGAACCAGACGCCATTGTCCAATGCGAAAAAGGACTCTTCGCTGACCCGGATCACGGGTATCGGCGCATTGACCGCGGTTTGCAGCGAGGTGCCAGGGATCGGCTGAAACGAGGGGTCGCCGTCGTAAGTTAATTCCAAGCTGGCAGCGCTGCGTGTCACGGTCGCCACTTGCGGCACGCCGTTGGCAATTACGGCTTCTCGCGCCTGCGGCGTTCCCGGAACGGCCGCGCGCACCGGCGCAGTCGCATGCGCCGGCGGAATCAGCGCGAAATCGCCCGGCAGGCTAGCAGCCGCCACGTATTCCCAGGGGCCGCGTTGAAGCGCGCGCGCCCGGTACCAGCGGCCGGAAAAGAGCACGTAATGGCTAGCGGTCCGCAGATCGAGAAAAATCTGGTTGGGCGAGTTGGTGACGAAAAGCAACTGCGTACCATCAATCGGCGCGTACTGCGGCGAACCATCGGTCTGCAGCAGTTCCGTGGGCTCGGTACTCACGTAGATCGCCGCCGCCGTATCCAGCGGCTCGCCGTCCTCGACGTCTTCATCGAGCAGGTCGACTTGGTCTTCCTGCACCGCGAGCTGTCTGGCCTTCTCAAAATCCGCAGACAAGCTGGCGCTCGTGGTCCATGGACCCGCGAGATGCTGCGCCTGGCGCCAGTGATCGATGACGTAGAGGTAATAACGGGCGGAGACCGGATTGTTCGGGGCCGGGTCGTACAGGATCAGCGCACGCGTATTGACGATTCGTTGCAGGCCCGTGCCCGCGACTTCCCGCAACACCGGCGCGCCGTCGATCGGTACCAGAATCGCGGGCCGTTCGCTGAAAATGATTTTCGGCGGTTCGTTCCTCAACGGTTGCCTACTGGCCTGTTGCGCCGCGCGATCGATTGCCATGTCGGTCTGCAGGCGCTCGAGCGGCACCTGCCATGTCTTTGCCGCGAGTCGCCGCCGCAACAGTTCCACGTAGTCATCGGCGCGGTCCGTCGCGGTGGGAAAGTCGACTTTTGTTATCGCCAGATCGCGAATGGTGACCACTGCTCCGGCGCGGTTCGTCTCGGTACGAGCCAGGATCCACACCATGCCGAAGCTGCTCGGCTGTTCGTCCCCCTGCGCGTGAACGGCAACCGCGGCCCGCCCTTCGAGCCGGTCGCCCTCCCACTTGTCGAACTGCGGTTGATAGATGACGAAGCGGCTGCCATCCGCACTGATCAGGGTTGGCCATGGCAAAGTGGACTGCGCAACCGAATTCGTGGTCGAAGCTGGCCGGTCGTTGCCGACGCTATCGATGTCGGTTGCCTCCGCGCCGAACGACAGCAGGCAGACAAGTACGGCCGGGACTGCGGGAATATTGGCAAGTCTGCTCATGTGGCATCCTCCTCATCCGTTGCGTGCGGCAGCCGGTCTGCCACATCGTTGCTGCCCGCTGGGTCTGCGCGAGCTGCATCTGCGATCGGGCAAGAACGTAGATTGAAGGGGGCAGTTGACCTCGGAACGCGGGTCTTTTTGTCACGGAGCGTAACGCTGCTGCCACAAGCTTCCAGGCATGGAAAGAAAACAAGGCCTTGGAGACTGCGCAGTACCGCTTGGAAGAATGGCTACTGCCCGCTGATGGGTCATCCGGCTCCGTCCCGCCACCGGAAAACGGCCGCGCCCGGTCCCCAAATCAGTTTGCAATTGCCGGATAATCCTCGTGAACGACGCGGCAGTCGTCCCTGGCAGGATCCCGGCCACGAAGGGGGATAAAGATATGCAGATCAAATTTCCAGCGGGTGCGCTGCTCCTCTGGGCGAACGCCATGGCGACGGAACTGCCGGTCCGCAATAATCCCTTTCTGTGCACAAGCAAACGGAAAAAGGAAATGATGCGGTCGGCCGCGGGAGAGGCGTGAAACCGGCCACGCTGTTGCTGATCGTGCTGGGCTCGATTTTCGGTCCCGTTTATTTCGCCTACTGCGAGTACCTGAGCGGAAAGAGCGTGCAGACGCATACGCTCACCGAACGCGCCGATCGCTGGGAGCTTCCCGATGGGGCAATCCTGCGTTTCCGCGGCGGGCTGGGTTACCGGCCGGTTGCGCTGGAACTCACTCCGGAGTTGAATCTCTACCGCTTCCGCTTCACTTTCGACGTCGCGCATGACCAGGGGCCTGCGAAAGGTGCCGGCAACGACTATCAGATGAGCTTGCTACAAGGCGACATTGGCATATTCGAACGCAGCTTCCGCGCCACCGGCAATGGCGCGGTTTCCGTCGCGCTCGATCCGATGGAGATTCTCTACCATGGCAACTATGTCCTGCTGCTCGAAGAAGTCGGCACGCCGCAGCTGCAGGTCAAGAGCGTAAAACTGGAGACGCGCACTAAAGTCGAGAAAATGCGTAAGTGGCTGTTCTGGAGCGGGGTGGTTATGCTGGCTTTCGGCGCGGCAATCATCGTTCGTCATCTGCTGATGCAAACACCAAAAAAATGAAGGCGTTCGACCCCGATCAGTTACGCGATCTGAGTGCGGCCGTGCTCTCGGACGTCATGGACGCTCTCGGCCTGAGGAACCAGGCGATGCAGCCGTTCGTCCGCCCGCTCGACGAAAACCTGGTGTTGACCGGACGCGCCCGCACCGGACTGTACATGCCCGCCTACGAGGTGCGCGAAGGCGAAAATCCTTACGAAGTCGAAATCGCGCTGGTGGACGATCTCAAAGTGGGCGACGTGCCGGTGCTCGCCTGCAATGGTCCGACTCAACGAATTGCGCCGTGGGGTGAACTGCTGTCTACCGCGGCACAGGCGCGGGGCGCGGCCGGCTGCATCACCGACGGACTGGTTCGCGACGTCAGGCAGATCCGCGAGATGCGCTTCGCGGTTTTCCACGGCGGAATCGGCCCGCTCGATACCAAGGGCCGGGCCAGGATGGTACAGCGTGACGTGCCGGTCGAATGCGCCGGCGTGAAGGTGCTCAGCGGCGACATCCTGTTCGGCGACGTGGATGGCGTCGTGGTCATTCCGCAGGAACGCGCCGCCGAAATTCTCGCCAAGGCGAGGGAAAAAGTGGCGGCAGAGGGCCGTACGCGCGACGAGCTTCGCCAGGGCCATCTGCTGCGCAGGGTGTTCGAGAAGTTCAGGATTCTCTGAATCGATCCGACATCAACGAAAGGAGAATGAATTATGTACTGGCTGATCGCTGGACTGGTCATCTTCTTCGGGGTACATATGTTCCCGACTTTCCGCACGGCGCGCGGCAAACTGATCCAGCGCCTGGGCGAGAAACGATACAGGGCGGCCTACGCACTGCTGGCCGTTGCCGGCTTCATACTCATCGTGATCGGTGTCGGCAAGTCCGAACCGGTGCTTTTGTGGGAGCCCGCCGAATGGGGTCGTTACGCCGCGGTATGGTTCATGCCGTTCGCCTTCATTTCGCTGGCGGCTGCGTTCATCCCGGGCAACTACCAACGCTTTACGCCACACCCCATGCTTTGGGGTGTCACGCTTTGGGCGCTGCTGCACCTGCTCGCCAACGGCCATCTTGCCGGCCTCATTCTTTTCGGCACCTTCGGGCTGTACGCGGTTCATGCGATGTCCTCGCAGAATTCCCGTGGCGCACGGCCTTCGCAGATCAAGCGTCCGCTGGTCAACGATGCCGCAGTGGTCGTGGCCGGCTTGATCCTTTACTGGCTGTTCCTGCATTTCCACGCCAGATTGTTTGGCGTTCCGGTTGTCATCTGACAAGAAGAACGGTTACGAAGACAGCGAGGAATGCCGTTTTGGCAAGACCGATCCCTCGGGTGTTGCGGACCTATGTCGAGGGATTAAGAACGCACGACATCGGCAAGATCGCCGGAACGGTGTCCGACGACTTAACGTTCATCTCGGCGACACGGATGCTCGACAAAGCCCAATTCCTGAAAATGCTCACCGCGCTCTACGCCGGATTCCCGGACTGGAACTACGCTTGCGACCCGATCGAGGACCGCGGCCAGGGCAACTACGCGATCAAATGGCGCCAGGGCGGCACCCATACCGCAGAATGGGCCATGCCGGGAATGAAGCCGATCGCGGCCACGGGCAGGAAAGTCAGCGTACCCGAGCACTACTTCTATTACCAGGTATCCGGCGACAAACTCACGATCATCTTCCCCGAACCGATACCCGGCGGGGCACCCAGGGGCATTCTGGAACAGATCGGAGTAAAACTCCCGCCTCTGTAAAATACCGTGACGACGCGACGACGTGATGTGAGTCAGCTTCGGTCATCAGCCGTTCAGATTGTCACCGGGATCTTGCCGAAATGCTGCCCCTTCTGCGTGGGGGCGGGCCTAGCGCAGCGGACGCTGCACCTCTGCCAGCACCAGCGAGGTTTCGACCTGACGGTCCGGGATCGTCCAGTACTTCCTGAGCAGGCGATTTTTTTCTTCTTCCGGTACCACGCGGAAACCGTGCTTTCTATAGAAACGGACCGCCCAAGTTGCGGCTTTCCAGGTACCGATCAGGATCGGCTTGTCGGCAAGCCCGCGCAGATGAGAGAGCAGCGCGGCGCCTACCCCGCGACGGCGGTTTGCCGTACGCACGTAGGCGTGGCGGATCAGCGTGACATCGGCGACATCCTGAATGCCCATCACGCCGAGCAATTCGCCATTTTCCTCGTAGCCCCAGAACACCACACCGCTCGCGAGTTCATGGCGGAGTTCCCGTTCGGGCATGTAAGGATCGTTCCAGCAGTCCGCCGGAATCGCGCCGCGGTAGGCCTGCGCGGCGTCGTTGATGATCTCGGCGATAGCGTCAAAATCCGAATCTTTGCAGAGGCGAATCATGAGAATCGAGGTGAAGGGTGAAGGGGTGGGAGTTATTAAGTGATTGAGTGATTCAGTGATTGAGTGATTGAGTGATTGAGTGATTGAGTGACTGGTTTCAATCACCTAATCACTGAATCACCCAATCACTGATTCTTGGCCTCTCGCCTCACCCCTCACGCCTCACGCCTCTCGCCTCACTATGCGTCCTCTGCGTCAACGCTCTTGATGCCGGCCACCGGCCTGCCGGTTTATCAAAGCACGCAGCACCGCCCTTTAGACCCTACGCTTCTTCGCCGCTCGCCTCTGGTTTCTTGCCTCGCGCCGATTGACCGCTTCGCTCGGCAGCGGCAATGCAGTCTGGTATTTCACCTGCTTCAATGCGAAGCTCGACTTGATATTGCCCACCCCCGGCACGCGAGACAGAAAATTGAGGATGAATTCTTCGAGAACCTGGATATCCGCAACCACCACGCGCAACAAATAGTCGGCGTCCCCGGTCATGAGATAGCATTCCATGACCTCGGGCCGTCCCCGAATTGCCTTCTCGAAAGTGCCGAGCGCCGGTTCGATCTGCCGCTCCAGCGTGACCTGGATGAACACGCTCACCTTGAGCCCGACCCGCAGCGCGTCGAGCAGCGTCACGTAACGGCTGATGAAGCCCCCCTCCTCCAGCGCCCGCACCCTGTTCAGGCAGGGCGATGGCGACAGTCCCACCGCCCGGGCGAGTTCCACATTGGACATGCGCGCATCGGCCTGCAGCAGGCCGAGGATCCGCCAGTCTATTGCGTCGAGCTGAAAATCCGGAATTTCATGCTGTTTCATAGATATTTCTTGGTCATTTATGCTTATTATTTTGCATATTGACAGCTTATACGAAACCACGTGCTTCGTGAATAGGGTTAGCATTCCGGTTTTGAAAATCGAAAACCGGGCTGCCGTCCCCTGATGCGCCGTCCGCGAGGAGAAAAACGCATGACCGACCTTTCCGACATCAGCGTTTCCGGCCTGTGGCGCGTTCTCACCCAGGACCACGATCCGGTCGAGACCAAGGAATGGCTGGATGCTTTCGACGCAGTGGTCGAGAACGAAGGCCCGGAGCGGGCCACTTTCGTGCTCAGAAAACTGCTGGATCACGCGCGCATGATGCGCGTGCCGATGCCGCCGGTGCTGAACACACCGTATGCGAACACGGTTTCGCTCGCCGACCAGCCGCAGTTTCCGGGCAACGCGGAGATCGAGGCGCGGCTATCCGCGCTGGTGCGCTGGAATGCACTGGCGATGGTGGTGCGCGCCAATCGCGCCCGCCCCGAGCTCGGCGGCCACATCGCCACTTACGCCTCGTCCGCGGATCTGTTCGAGGTGGGCTACAACCATTTCTTCCGCGCTGGCCAGCACGGCGATGCGATCTACTTTCAGCCACACTCCGCGCCTGGCGTTTACGCCCGCGCCTACCTTGAGGGCCGCCTGACCGAGGAAAACCTCGATCACTACCGTCGCGAGACCGGCGGCAAGGGTCTGGCCTCGTACTGCCACCCGTGGCTGATGCCGGAATTCTGGCAATTCCCCACCGGCTCGATGGGTCTGGGTTCGATCACGGCCGTCTATCAGGCGCGCTTCATGCGCTATCTCGAGGACCGCGGCATCCTCGAAACCAAGGGCCGCAAAGTGTGGTGTTTCGTCGGCGACGGCGAAATGGATGAACCTGAATCCATCGCCGGGCTGGCGATGGCAGCGCGCGAGGGACTGGATAACCTCATTTTCGTGGTGAACTGCAACCTGCAGCGCCTCGACGGTCCGGTGCGCGGCAACGGCTCGATCGTCCAGGAACTCGAAGGCCTGTTTGCCGGCGCCGGCTGGAACGTGATCAAGGTGATGTGGGGTTCGGACTGGGACCCGCTGTTCGCGCGCGACCGCGACAACGTCATCCTCAAGCGGCTGCACGAGACCGTCGACGGCGAATTCCAGAAGTACGCCGCAACCGACGGCCGTTTCAATCGGGAAGCTTTCTTCAGCAAGTATCCGGAGTTGCAGAAACTCGTCGCCGACATGTCCGACGAGGACATCGACCGGCTGAAGCGCGGTGGCCACGACCCGGTCAAGATCTATGCGGCGTATCACGCCGCGATGAACCACAGGGGCCGCCCCACGGTGATCCTCGCCCAGACCAAAAAGGGTTACGGCATGGGCACGGCGGCGCAGGGCAAGATGGCCGCGCACCAGGCAAAGAAACTCGAGGACGATACGCTGCTTGCCTTCAGGGACAGGTTCGCGCTGCCGCTTTCGGACTCGGATGTGCACGACCTGCGCTTCTACAAGCCGGCCAACGACAGCCCGGAGATGAAATATCTGCACGCCCGGCGCTCGGCGCTCGGTGGTTATATACCGGCGCGCGCACCGAAAGGTCCGGTGCTCGCGGTTCCGGCGCTCGACAGCTTCGCGAAGCTGTTGGAAGGCACCGCAGATCGAGAGCAATCCACCACCATGGTGTTCGTGAACCTGCTGTCGCAACTGCTGCGCGACAAGGCGCTGGGCCGGCATATCGTGCCGATCGTCGCCGACGAGGCGCGCACTTTCGGTATGCAGTCGCTGTTTCGCCAGGTGGCGATCTACTCGCCGCATGGCCAGCTCTACGAGCCGGAGGACAAAGACGAGCTGCTCTATTACAAGGAGGCCAAAGACGGTCAGATCCTCGAGGAAGGCATCACCGAGGCTGGCGCGATCTCCTCATGGATCGCCGCCGCGACTTCGTACAGCGCGCACGGCGTGCCGATGCTGCCGTTCTACGTCTTCTATTCCTGTTTCGGCTTCCAGCGCATCGGCGACCTGGTGTGGTCCGCGGGAGACTCGCGCGCGCGCGGCTTCCTGCTCGGCGCCACCGCCGGCCGCACCACGCTTTCCGGCGAAGGCCTGCAGCACGAGGACGGGTCCAGCCACCTGCTTTTCTCCACTGTGCCGAACTGCGTGGCCTACGAGCCGGCGTTCGGGTACGAACTCACGGTCATCATCCGTGACGGCATGCGCCGCATGCTCGAGAACCAGGAAGACGTGTTCTATTACGTCACGGTCATGAACGAGAACTATGCGCATCCGGCGCTGCCGCAAGGCGCGGAGGAAGGAATTCTGCGCGGGATGCACCGGATTCGTGAGGCGAGAGACGTGAGGCGAGAGGCGAAATCCAAACAACAAACCGTCCAGCTGCTGGGCGCGGGGACGATTCTGCGCGAGGTGCTCGCGGCGGCGGAACTGATGGAAAGCGACTGGAATGTCGGCGCCGATGTGTGGAGTGTGACCAGTTTCACCGAATTGCGCCGCGACGGCATCGGCGTCGAGCGCCATAACCGGCTGCACCCGGTTGCAAAGCAGAAAAAGTCCTGGGTCGAGCATTGCCTCGAGAAGACCGCTGGCCCGGTGATCGCCGCCAGCGATTACATGCGCACCGTCGCCGACCTGATCCGCAACTGGGTACCGCGCCGGTACGTCGCGCTCGGCACCGACGGCTTCGGCAGGAGCGACACGCGCGAGCGGCTTCGCGATTTCTTCGAAGTGGACCGCCGCCACGTCGCGGTCGCCGCGCTGAAGGCGCTTGCCGACGAAGGCGCGATCGATGCCAAGACCGTCCGGCAGGCGATCGAGAAATACGCTGTCGGCGCCGACAGACCCAACCCCTGGGATGTTTGACGATTATTTTTCCAGCACATCCTTCAAAGTTTCGAGATCCCGTGTCACCAATCGAGCATCGTCTGCGAATTTCTCGTCCGACATTCCCGGCAACTGGAACAAGGTAAAGAGCACCTCCGCGCCGGAGCCGTTGGGCAGAACCCTCATGGGAACGTAGACTTCGACGCCGGGCGCCGGACTCACGTAATGGTCCAGCACGCCAAGGTCATTGTGTTCGCTGAAGCGCAGGTTCATCGGCCCCCGGGTTGTTTCCACGATCCATCCCGCAATCGACTTGCTGACAGAAGTGCATAGCCCTGCCGCCCACCTGGGAAGATTCTCTGGGTTCAACACGAACGCATACACCCTGTGCGTGGGACAATCGATGGAAACACTGAGCGTTCGCGATCGCAGGAGGGTCGTCATCGGGCGCCGTGCGCCAAGGTCCGGTCTCGCCGTGCCGGTCAGGCGAGCCTGAGCACGAAATCGAAACGCCCGTCCATGGCGTTGCCCGCATTGCGGGTCTTCATCAGCAGGTCGGCGCGGAAGAGAAAGTCGTCTTCGTTCTGTGCTTCGCCTGGAAAGTACACCTGGGTAGTAAGCAGCGGACGGCTGGGTGCCTGAACCTTGACGTGGATGTGGCGGGTGCGGCCGGGATACTTCCCGGGAACAATGGTTTCCAGGCGGTAACGCCCGTCGCCGTCGCTGAACTGGTGGCCGCGCAGGCGATAGCCGTGGTTATCGTAATCGCCGTGGTCGTCAGCCTGCCAGAAGTCCAACAGCGCACCCGCGACCGGCTTGCAGGCGGTCGAAAGCACGAACCCGGTCAGCACCAGTCTAGTCCCATTGATCCCCGGTTCGAGCAGTGAGGTCCGCTGCGGTGTGCGCACTTTGAAAAACGGCCCTTCCATCTGTCGCGGTGTGGGATCATCGTCTTCGCCGCATTCCGGAGTCGGCGCGGCCTGCGCCCATGCGGGTATAACTGCGCCGGTTGATGCGAGCGCCAGTGGCAGCACTGCCCACGTCCGCAGGAACTGCCGCCGCGGCGCGAGAATCTCATTGTCACGCTTCATGATCCTTCTCCCTGGTGTCCGGAATATCTATTTGTGTTGATCGCAGTGCCGAGTTTCGCTTCTCCGTCGTACGGGATCTCCGCACATTATCCACCGGCACCCCACCGGCGGCGAGCCGTGGCCGATTTAA
>JBQTIV010000003.1:0-35428 GCA_052387775.1 Betaproteobacteria bacterium | reverse complement strand
TCGGGCGACCGCGCATGATCGCCGCCGGCAGACCCGCAAGTGAGTCGTCCTGGTCGAGGATCAGCAACTGCAGCGTGTCGTCTACGTGGGTGACCGTCAGCGCGTCCAGATACATCCGAGTGTTGCTGATTTCGTCGGCATAGTACTGGTCGGCGACCCCAGTCGCGTCACGTAACGGCGTCAGACGACTTATGCGGAACTTGAGGTCCTTGAAGAACGTTTGCCGCACGCCGGCGGTATTCTTGGTGACAATCAGCAGATTGGTGTGCTTCAGCCGCAGAAGCTCAAGCAGCGAGGTCGTCACCATCGGCAGCGGATAAACGCCGGCGACGGGCAGGCCGTTGGACTCGACGGCACGCAACCAGGGACTCAATAGATCGGGGTCGGTAAGCGCAGCGAACAGGTAGCGGTCGTCCTTGCGCTTGCCGGTGCCGCGATCCTGAAGCGAACAAGAGTGATAGGAGGTGCCGTGGTAGAGTTGTTTCAGCTTGCGGCCCACCATCTCCACGCGGTCGCGGCCCCTCGCGTGCGGGAGCGTTTCGAAACGGTAATCCTCGTCTACCGAGTCCACCATGATGTGAATCGGTATGCCCCGGGCGGCGCGGAGGAAATTGCTGAACGCCGCCCAGCCGGCCTCGTCGTTGCCGAAACGCTTGCATCCGGCAAGTCGGCGCCCTTGCCACACAGCGACTGTGGCTTGATCGGCGGATATGCAGAGCAGGAGCTTTGCTGCCATCGTCTGTCAGACCCGAATTTTCCCGATGATATCGTAGATGGGCGTCAACACTGAGAACAGGATCATGGCGAGCATGCCGCCCAATACCAGTGTCAGCGCCGGTTCAAGCAGCTTAAGCGCCTTATCCACTGAATCGCGGACGTCCCGGTTGTAGAAGTAGGTGACATTCAGCAGTGCTATGTCGAGCGCGCCGGTGTTTTCCCCAACGCGCAGCATACGTATGACCAACGGCGGAAACATGCCGAGATTCTGGAATGCTTCAGAGAGGTTTTCGCCGGCATTGATCTGCTGCCCGGCGCGCTGCAGCCCTTCCGCAATCACACGGTTGGCGACGATATCCTCGCTGGTCTTGACCGCGTCCAGGATGGTGATGCCGGAGCGGTACATCAGCGCAAAGAAGTTGGCGAAGCGGGCCAGGATGATCTTCTGCAGAATTGCACCTGTTACCGGCAGGCGCAGGATCGTATAGTCCAGCCAGTAGCGTCCGCGCGGGTTGGTACGCACAACGACGATGATGCTGATGGCGATTACCACCGGCAGCAACAGCAGAATCGGCCAGTAAGCCGCGGTGAAATTGGAAAGTCCGATCAGAATCCTCGTCTGCAGCGGGAGCTCGAGGCCCATGGTTTTTAGCAGTGTGGTGACTTGTGGCACCAGGTAGAGGAGCAGGAAAAGGAGCACGCCCAGCACTACGACGAATACCAGGGCCGGATAGACCAACAGGCGGCGCGTTTGCGAGATCAGTTCATCCTGCCACTTCAGTGTTCCACCGAGGTTCTCGAACACCTCGGTAAGGGTGCCCGACAGTTCGCCAGCGCGAATCAGGCTGACAAATACGGTGCCAAACACGCGCGGGAAGACGGCAAGCGCCTGGGACAACGTTTTGCCGCCTTCGATGTCCTCAAGCACTGAGGTCAGGATTTCGCGGAAGCGCGGGTTCTCCATGCCGTCGCGCAGATCGCGAAGTCCCTCGAGAATCGGAATTCCGGCACGCGAAACCTGTTCCAGATCGAAGCAGAAAGTAATCAAGTCCTGACGGGTGATAGCTCCGGAAGCGAGCGTGGGTGTATGACTGCGCAGCGACCGGGAGGTGATGAGGTCAAGCCCCATTTTCCGCAGCCGAAGCTCGAGGTCGACTTCGTTGGCGGCGTCGAGCTTGCCGCGACTGGAGCGGCCGCCTTTGTCTACCGCCTTGTATTCATATGCCGGCATCAGTGGCTCGGTGTCACGTTAAGGTTTTGGAGCACCCATTGTGCGCAGCCCGATACCGGCGTGATGGGGCGCATCCCGGTACACGCGTCCAGTAAGGTCGATGGCGCGCGCTACTTCCGCCAGGCTGGTGACTCCTTCTATCACCCTCTGGACGCCTTCGTCGGCGAGCGAGCGGAAGTTCTTGGCATTGGCCGCCTCGCGCAACTCCCGCGGCGAGGCCCGGCGCGCGACCAGTTCGTCCAGGTCGCCGTCCATGTTCAGGATTTCCATGATGGCGGTGCGGCCCCGATAGCCGCGGTTACTGCAGCGAGCACAACCCACCGGGCGGAAGATCTTGACCCCGCTGTTGAGGTCGCCGCCGAGCAGTTGCCGTTCTTCTGGCGACGGGGTGTACGCTTCCTTGCAGTGCTTGCACAGCAGGCGCACGAGGCGCTGCGCAATGATGCCGATTATGTTGCCGGCCATGATGTCCGGCGCGATGCCAATGTCCAGAAGGCGCGGGAATGTACCCAACGCCGAATTGGTGTGCAACGTGGTGAACACTTGGTGGCCGGTCATTGCCGCGCGGAACGCCATTTCGGCGGTATCGCGATCGCGGACTTCACCGACCAGAATGATGTCGGGATCCTGGCGCATGATCGAGCGGATGCCGTTGACGAAGTCCATTTTTGCGGTTTCGTTCACCGAGGTCTGGCGCATCATTGCAACCGGATACTCGACCGGATCCTCGAGGGTCATGATATTCACTGACTCGACGTTGAGTTTGGCGAGCATCGAGTACAGCGTCGTGGTCTTGCCGCTACCGGTTGGGCCGGTCAGCACCAGAATGCCTTCCGGCCTGGCCAGCATCAGGTTGAGCTTCGCCATGACCGACGGCGGCAAACCCATCTGCTCGAGACTGATGATTGATTTCTCGCGGTCGAGCACACGCAGCACAATGTTCTCGCCCCAGATGGTGGGTTGCGACGAAACCCGGAAATCCACCGGCCGGCCGTTGAGGTTGAGCGAAAGCCGTCCGTCCTGCGGTGCGCGCGTCTCCGCGATATTCATGCCGCTTATCACCTTCAGCCGCACGGCGATCCCCGGCCAGTAGTTCTTGTGCAGGCTGCGGATCTGCTCGAGCACTCCGTCGATACGATAGCGAATGCGCAGGAAAGCGAATTCCGGTTCGAAATGGATGTCGGACGAGGCGTGCTTGACCGCGTCAACCAGCAGCGCCCCGACCAGCCGCACGATCGGCTGGGTGTACTCGTCGCCGACCGCCTGAATGCTCTGGTAGTCGATTTCGCCCGTCTCAATCTCGCGCAGGATGCCGTCGACCGACAACTCGTGGCCGTAGAACTGGTCGATGAACTCGTCGAGCTGGGCCGGGCCCGCGAGCACCGTCTTCATCTGTATGTTGTTGCCGAGGGTGGCTCGCAATTGATCGAGCGCCACTACGTTGAACACCTCGGTGATAGCCACCACCATCACGTTCTGTTCGGCATCGAAAGCAATTGGCAGCAGGCGGTGGCGGCGGGCGAAATCCTGCGGTACCAGCCTGAGTGCCTCGGCATCGACGAGCACCTGCGACAGGTCGATGCTCTCCTGGCCGATGGTCCGCGCCATGATGTCGCGGATCACCGCCTCGGTTACGAAGCCCAGCCGCACCAGCAGCCGGCCGATCGGAATGTTCTGGATCTTCTGCTCGGTGAGTGCGATGCGCAGCTGATCTTGGGTGATCAGCCCCTGCTGGACCAACAACTCGCCTAAGCGAAGCTTTTTGCGCTGCTCGGACATCGTTGCGGCTACCTCGCCCCTACTCTACGCGGGCGGAGAGCTGGCCAACGCGCTCGATGGCGAGGTTTTGGTCGAAGTTCGCGCGGCCCTTGCGGAAGGACAGATCGAGCGCTTTGCGGTAGTAATCGAGCGCTGGTCGGATCTGTCCGATGTGTTCAAGGCCGACGGCAAGATTGAATGCGTAATCCGGGTTGTCCGGCTGCAGCTGAAAAGCCTGGAAGTAAGCCTGTTGCGCTCCCGGCCACTGGCCCTGATCGGCGTAGAGGTTGCCAAGGGTGAAATAGAGAAATGCCGAAGGTTCACGCGCGATGAGCTGCCTGAGCCGGGACTCGCTTGCCTGCGGGTCGGCACCGCCAATGATCGCGATCAGACCGGCCTGGGCATAGGGATTGCGCGGTTCCAACTCCAACACGCGTTGGTAGCGCTGGCCCGTTTCCTCGATCCGGCCGTCCTTCCAGGCGATGGCGCCCAAGCCCAGCAGCGCGTCGATGCTCCTCGGTTCGGCTAGCAGGACTTGCTGGTATAGATCGCGTGCCAGCACCAGATTGCCTTGCTGCATCGCCTCGTAGGCCTGCATCAACAGCGGATCCACCGGCACCACCGTGGCAGGCTGGCGACTCACGGATATGCCCGTGGCTTCGTTGTTCCTGATCATCACAGTGTCGACCGGTGGATCGGCGAGGGAGACGATCGCTTGTTCCGACGTCACCGTTGCCTCCGCCGCCTTGGCGGTACGGCGCGGGCGTGTCGATGCCTCCCGCGTAGGCCGGTCCGTCGGGACCGCCTGCTCCGTTTTCTTCGAATCGCCAAATACCGGAGGCGCGGACCCGGAGGTCATCGCCGCCGCTGTTGGCGTATCGGCGGGCATCCCGGAGATCTTGGCCGCTGCATCCAGCGGACTGGCAGGCGCGGCGGGCGGCGCGGCCGGCATCGATGCGGAGGCCAGCGGTGCTGTCATCGGTGGCGGCGTCGAGCGCAACATTCCCGGGTTGGAGACCTGAATGTAGACGTAGCCGCCGTAACTGATTGCGAACAGGAGTGCCGCCCCAAGGAACACGATCATGTAATGGTCGCGCGCGTAGCCTATAGGATCGAACGATGGCACGCGGCTCGCCTGCACCACCGTGGCTGCCTGCGCCGGAGTGGGTGCATTAGGCGGCATCTCGTCACTCAGTGTTGGCTCGGCGGAGATCGGCTCGAGGGTGAGTTGATCTGCCGCGGCGGGTCCGGGCCCCCGCTCTCCCTCACTACTGTCCTCTCGGGTCTTGGCGGCTTTCTGCAGCGCTTGGAGCAGGAGGCTCATGGGTTCTGGCCGGTCTTGTCCACTACCGGGATAAAACGCTGGAAGAACTTCAGTTCGTCACTGTCCAGTGACGGATTGCGGATCACGGTCGGCCTGAGGAAGATCACCAGCTCGGACTTGCGCACGGATTCCTCGCGGTAACTGAAGACATCGCCCGCCGGGGAGGGCAGCCGCCCCAGGCCGGGTACGGCATCGCGGTCGCGCCGCACCTCGTCCTGCATCAGCCCACCAAGGATGATCGTCTGGCCGCTGCCGGCCTGCAGCACAGACTCCATTTCGCGCACCTGGATTTCCGGTATCAGGTTTTCGACCGGATTGGGCAGGGGATTGCCGCTTGCGTCGAGTTGCAGCGAAGGATTTGGGTCGGACACGAACCGGGTGACCCGCGAGATCGTCGGCCGCACCGTCAGATTTACCGTTCCCGACTCGGTGACCTGCGGCAGCACACTCATCACCAAGCCTACCGGAACAGTCTTTGCAGTCGAAGTGAAGGTGGTGATTGCCGCGACGTTTGCACTGGTCGTGGTTTGCGCCTCGATGTTGAAGTACACAACGTTGTCGACAACTTTTAGCAGCGCGGTCTGGTTGTTCATTGCCATCAGTTTTGGACTCGACAACACGCGGGTATTGCCGAATTGTTCCAGCAGGCGCAGCGACGCGGCGATGTTGCCGAATGGCGAAGTCGGATTGGTATAACCAACAACCATCCGCGGCGGAGCGCCGAGATTGTTGCCGAGCAACTGCTGTTGGAAAGTGAATCCCGTACCGTCAGAGATCCTGCTCCAGTCCACACCGGCCTGATAGTCGTTAGATAATCTCACCTCGACGATGGTCGCTTCGATCAGCACTTGCCGCTGTGACGCCGAGCTGACGCTGTCCATGTACTGTTGAATCAAGATATGCTGCTTTTCGTTGCCGAGCACGGTGACGGTACCGGTGACGGAATTGACGACGATGTCGTTCTTGCTATCGGAGGTCACGCTGGTGCTTTGCCCGAAGGCCGCACTGAACAGCGAGGCCGCATTGGCTCCGGCGCGCGACACCGCATCCGCCTGGGCGATGCGTTCCTCGCGGGCGGCTTGCTCGGCTTCGGCGCGTTCGGCGCGCTGATCGGCTCCCTGGGACAACGCCTTGCTGGCGGCCAGGATGGACTCGATGTTCTGCCGCAAGACTTCCCAGAAATTGTTGTTCGACTTTGTGTCCACCTTGGTGTTCGACGCGCCACTTGTGCCCTGTGCGCCTTGCCCTCCGCCCGACTGGCCGCCGCCGCCAACTGTTGAACCGGAGATTTCCCCGCTCACGCCGATGCTGGAGGTGGTGTCCCGGCTCATATTTACGTAATTGACCCGGTAGGTCTTGAAATAGGGCGTGTCCGGCACTACGACGATAGTCCGGCCCTCGGTCCGGTAACGCAAATTGGTTTGCTGGGCGACGCGTTCAAGGATGGCCGGCAAGGTCTCGTCGATCGCGTTGAGCGTAATCAACCCCTGGACGCCCGGGTGCACGTCGATGTTCTGCTTGGTGTCGCGGGAAAGCGCAAAAAGCAGCTCCTTTACCGGTACTTCTTGTACCACCACGCTGTAGGTGGGAACCTTGACCTGCGGCTTCGGCGGCGGAAGGAATTCACTGACCGCGACCGGCGGGAGGATCTTCTCGTTGGCGGCCTTGGGCGGGATTTGCTCTGCGTTGATGTGGCCCTGGGACGGCGGCATCGTCGGCTTGTAACTGCAGCCGCCGGCGGCAAGGGCAAGGAGCGTCAAGGTCAAAGTGACGGAGCCTCGGGTCGGCAGCATGTGACGGCATGCGGCATCGTTTGCCAGCCGCTGCCGAACGGCCACGACGCGCGCCGCGCCGTGTCCTCCCCTGTTATCCATTCTCAGCTCTCGAAGAAGTAATCCCTGCATTTGAGTGGCTGTTTTCGCAGCGGTTTTGGCGCTGCGCATGGTCCTAAGTCCTGTGCCTGGCGATTTCTGTACGCACGCCCTGTATCGTGCGGTAGTACGGGCGATTTATTTTCAATTCGTCCGGCAGACTTTCCAGTGTCCGATTGACTTCCGCCCGGTTGGTGAAATTTCCGTACAGGACGGTAAGGGAAGGACGCTGATTCGCTATCGTACGGTACACATAAACCTTTTCAATTTCAACATATTTATCGATTGTTTTGAAATAATCTCTTAGGAGTTCGGGGTTGCCCGCTCCGAGCAGTTGGATGCTGTACGTGGTGCCACTCTGCTCCTCCAGCCACTGCTCGGTTGCACGCAAGCGCTGTTCCAGAATGTCGCCCTCCGACAATTGGAGGTCATGCGCTTCGAGATTGGCGGTTCCGGTTACCAGCGCCGCCACCGGGGTGGAACCGGGTCCTCCGGCTTGCCCGCTTGCCGCGGCAGCGGTCTTTTCGCTGTTCGCTGTAACCGCTGCCTGGGCCGGCAGGGGAACTTCCGGCTTCGCTGGCTCCATAGGCGCGTTGCCGGCGGTTTGCGCCGCCGGAACGCGTGCATCCGTTGTCGTCGGGGCCGTGGGCGCCGATACGGCCGCATTCGCTGTTGTCGAGGCCATGGGCACCGATACCGGTGCCGCGGGAACAAGCAACGCCTGGTAGGCGGCAAAAACGGCTACACCGACTATGCCGCCGATCGCCAAGCCGCCGAGCGCGTAGGCGAGAGGTGTCGGGCTGCGCAGCCACGGCAGATCGCTGAATTCACTTTCGCGCACCGCCGCCTTGACGTGCCTCATGGTGACGTTGTGCGTACCGTCGGCAAACGCCGCCAACAATGCTTTATCGGCAATCAGGTTAATGCGCCGAGTGAGTCCGCCGCTCGCTCGTGTAATGTAAGTAATCACTCTCTGACTGAACAGATCTGGTCCGTGATATCCAGCAGCCTGTAAGCGGAAGGTCAGATAGGCCTTGACGTCCGCCTGATCGAGAGGGAACAGGGTAAAGCTATGGGTGATGCGTTCGCGTAGCTGCCGTATTTGCTGTTGGCGCAGGTTTTCATCCAGTTCGGGCTGGCCGAAAAGAACTATTTGCAGCAGCTTGTGCTGTTGGGTATCGAGGTTGGATAGCAGGCGGACCTCCTCCAGGGTTGGGATAGGCATTCCCTGGGACTCTTCCACGAACACCACCACCTGTCGCTGCTGGCTGTGGCGCTCGAGCAGGTAGGAGTTGAGCGCGTGCATGACCTCGAGGCGGCCAGCGTCCTTGGCGACCGGCAACTGCAACTCGAACGCGATCGCGTGCAGGATTTCCTCAGGAGATACGCTCGGGTTGGCAAGATATACAGTCTCGACATGCCTCGGCAGGCGGGTCTGCAGCACGCGGCAGAGCATGGTCTTGCCGCTGCCCACTTCACCGGTCACCTTGATGATCCCTTCGCCATTGGAAATCGTATAGATCAACGCCTCGAGAATGGCGCCGCGGTTGCCGCCTTCGAAGAAGATGTCGGTGTCCGGGGTGATCTTGAAGGGCGCCTGATTCAGCCCAAAGAATTCGTAATACATCTACTGCTCCTCCTCCCTGCCGACCGCCGCGTAGCTCTGCATGCGGCTGTACAGCGTGGTGCGATGGATACCCAGTAGCTTCGCCGCCTGGCTCAGATTGCCGTGGGTGATATCGAGCGCCGCTTCCACGTAGCTCTTTTCCATTTCCCTGAGCGCATCGTCGAGATTGAAACCCTTCTGCGCCTGCAGGTGCTTGCTGGCCGCTTCCACCGTGGATTTGAAGTCTTGCGCCTGCGCAATGGCGGGTCGCGAGGCGGGCGGCTCTTCCCAATCGAACTCCGCCAGCAACTGCTCGCTATTGACGGCTTGGCCGGAGTATTTGGTGGTCAGGCGGATCACGATGTTGCGCAATTCCCGGACGTTGCCCGGGACGCCATACTGCATCCACAATTCCATCGACTGGGGGTCCCACTGGAATGGCGGCACCGCGCTCTGGCGCGCATAAAGCGCCGAGTAATGCTGCAACAGCCGGACCTTGTCCTCACTGAGTTCGCGTAACGGCGGCACCGCGATCGAGAACACCGACAAGCGGTGATAGAGGTCGGCGCGAAAGCGCCCGGCGCGCACCTCTTGGCGCAGATCCCGATTGGTGGCGGCGATGACCCGCGCGTTGGACGTCCTGCTTTGGGTTTCACCGACGCGCTGGAATTCGCCGTTCTCCAGCACTCTGAGCAGCTTCGCCTGCAACTCCAGGGGTAACTCGCCGATCTCGTCCAGAAACAGCGTGCCCTCGTGGGCATCTTCGAAATAACCCGATCGCATGGATGTGGCGCCGGTGAACGCGCCCTTTACATAGCCGAACAGCGTCGGTTCGACCAACGTCGGAGAAATTGCCGCGCAGTTGAGCGCAAGATAGGGCTTGCTGGCGCGCTGGCTCTGACGATGCAGAGACTGCGCCACCAGCTCTTTGCCGCTGCCGGACTCGCCTTCGATCAACACCGGAAACGGTGCCGGGGCGTACTGCAGGATCTGCTGATGGAGTTTCCTGATTGCCGGGCCATTACCGACGATGCCGGTGTCAACATCCGCGGAGCTCTGTTCCACCTCGGCGATCCGCATCGCCTTGGCGAGCATTACCTTGAGGACTTCGGGTTCGCAGGGCTTGGCAATGAACTCGACGGCACCGAGGGTGCGGGCGTAACGGGCATTGCCTTCGTCGCTTTGCCCCGATAGCACCAGGATCTTGATCGAGGGTGCTTGGGCGAGCAATTCGGTGATCAGGCGAAAGCCCTCATCCGGGCGATGCGGCGTTGGCGGCAGCCCCAGATCGACGAGCGCCAGCGCTGGCGGCGTGTCGAGCTGGCGCAGCAGGCTTTTCACCTGTGCCCGCGATGCGGCGACGCGCACGCTGTAATCCTTGCCCAATACGAAGTTGAGCGTGTCGGTGATGAGTGGATCGTCGTCGACGATCAGCAGTTCGGGTTTGGTTGCGGTCTGTACGTCCATGTTGCCGACGGGCACGGCGGGATCGGGTTCAATGGTTTGATTGTGCCAGAAAAGTTAGACACCTCATAGAGTTAGACATATACAGATCAGCGGATGCAGGCCAGATAGGCCTGTTCCAGGGTGGCGGTGTCAAAACGCACCCGCAGCTCCGAGGGCGTGCCTGAAAAGCGCGATTGTCCCTCGTGCAGTACTGCCATGTGGTGGCAGAGTTCATCGACATCGGCGAGCGCGTGCGAAGTAAAGAACACGGTGCGGCCGGCTGCATGTGCCTCCTGCAGTAGGCGTTTCAGCAACGCGCGTGCCTTCGGATCCAGCCCACTGGTCGGTTCGTCGAGCACCAGCAATTCGCGATCCGAGAGCAGGCAAGCGGCGAGTCCAAGCTTTTGCGTCATCCCTTTGGAGAAGGTGCGCACCGGTTTGCGCAGCGCCGACTCGGCGAGATCAAGCTCGGCAAGCATGCGCCGCACATTCGCTGGCTGGTAGCCGCATGAGTACAGTTTCATCATGTAGCGCAGAAAATCCTCCCCGGTCAGGTAATAGGGAGGCACGAACCGTTCCGGCAGAAACGCCAACCGCGCACGGGCGTGGGTATCTTGGCTCGACGCACCGAAAATGCGGATGTCTCCAGCGTTGAATTCGCAGAGATCCAGCAGGCACTTGATGAGCGTGGTCTTGCCCGCGCCGTTTATTCCGACCAGCCCAAAAGTGCCGCCGGCAGGCACCTCGAGCTCGAGCCCGCGCAGGACCGCCGTGTCCGCATAGTACTTGCTCAGCCCCCGAAAGCTGATCGCGGAGGAATTCCCCGCTTGGTGCGTCGTCATGGCAGTGCACCTAAACTCTTGTGGTAGCGCAAAAGTGCACGCAATCGAGGCAACATGCAAGCATTCTGCCGCGCGCATCGCTCTCCGTTACAATGCTCGCCTGTTTCGATCTTCGACATCATGGCGCATTCCGACAACCTTGTAGAAATCAGCGGCCTGAATTTCTGGTACGAGAAGCGTCGCCCGATCTTGAGCGGGATCGACATGGCCATTCCGCGCGGAAAGGTGGTGTCGATCATGGGCGTAAGCGGTTGTGGCAAGACCACATTGCTGCGTCTGATCGGCGGCGCGCTCAAACCGCGCCAGGGCCAGGTCAAGGTGGCGGGCAAAGTAATGCACGAACTCGACCGCGACGGCCTCTACCAGATGCGCCGGCGCATGGGGATGCTGTTCCAGTTCGGCGCGCTTTTCACCGACCTGTCGGTGTTCGATAACGTCGCGTTCCAGATGCGCGAGCATACCGATCTGCCGGAAACGATGATTCGCGACATGGTGTTGATGAAGCTGCACGCAGTGGGTCTGCGCGGCGCGCACCGCTTGTTGCCCTCGGAGCTGTCCGGCGGCATGGCGCGGCGGGTAGCGCTGGCACGCGCAATCTCGCTCGACCCGATGCTGATCATGTACGACGAGCCCTTCGCCGGACTCGATCCGATTTCGCTCGGCGTCATTGGTAATCTCATACGGCGGCTCAACGATGCGCTAGGCGCGACTTCGATCGTGGTGACCCACGATGTGCAGGAATCGTTAAAGATGGTCGATTACGTCTACTACCTTTCCGATGGCCGGATTGTAGCCAAGGGCGCGCCGAAGGAAATGCAGGCATCGGTGGAGCCTCTTGTCCATCAGTTCGTATATGGTGAACCCGACGGACCGGTGCCGTTTCAATACCCGAGCGCGGAATACCGCGACGATCTGATGCTCAATTCATAGCATGTTCAACCGTTCCGCCATCGTTAACGTCAGGACCATCGGCCATCACACGGTCAACGGCCTGTGGCGGCTGGGTTACGCGAGCCGATTTTTCGCGTTGATACTGTTGCAGTCCGGAACCAGTTTCCGCCGTGTGCGCCTGATCATCCGCGAGCTTTATTTCACCGGCGTGCTGTCGCTGATCATCGTTGTGGTGTCGGGACTTTTCGTCGGGATGGTGCTCGGGCTGCAGGGCTACCAGACGCTGCAGACCTACGGCTCCGAGTCTGCGCTCGGCGTGCTGGTCGCTCTGTCGCTGGTGCGTGAGCTGGGTCCGGTGGTCTCGGCGTTATTGTTTGCCAGCCGTGCTGGTTCGGCCATGACTGCCGAGATCGGTCTGATGAAGGCAACCGAGCAGCTCTCCGCGATGGAAATGATGGCGGTGGATCCGATCGCGCGCGTTGTGGCGCCGCGCTTCTGGGCCGGGGTGATCTCGATGCCGTTGCTGGCCGCCATGTTCAGCGCCACGGGCGTTTTCGGCGGCTATCTGGTCGGGGTGGTGTTGATCGGCGTTGACGAAGGCTCGTTCTGGTCGCAGATGCAGAATGCGGTTGATTTCCGCGAGGACATCGTCAACGGTGTGATCAAGAGTTTCGTATTCGGTGTGGCCGTGACTTGGATCGCGCTGTTCGAGGGTTACGATGCCCCGCCGACCGCGGAAGGCGTGTCGGGTGCAACTACGCGTACCGTGGTGACCTCGTCGCTGGCCGTCCTGGGCCTGGATTTCGTGTTGACCGCATTCATGTTTCGGGGGGTGTGATGGAACGTTCGATGCTCGACCTCTGGGTGGGATTGTTCGTTTGTGCCGGCATCGTTGCGTTGCTGGTCTTGGCGCTCAAGGTTGGAAACATGAGCGGATTCAGCGTTGCCGACACCTACAAGGTGTATGCCGAATTCGACAATGTCGGCGGGCTGAAACCGCGCGCGCCGGTGAAAGGCGCGGGAGTGGTGGTCGGGCGCGTGGCCGAAGTGTCTTTCGACAACGAAAGTTTCCGTGCCCTGGTAACTTTGCGAATCGACAATCGTTATAAGTTCCCGAAAGACTCGTCGGCCTCGATCCTGACCGCCGGCCTGTTGGGCGAGCAGTACATTGGAATGGACGGCGGGGGTGACGATCAGATGCTCGAGGACGGAGATCGTTTGATGCTGACCCAATCGGCCGTGGTGCTGGAGAAGATCATCGGGCAGTTTCTCTATGGCAAGGCAGCCGACACCGGCACGGAAAAGGCAAAGTAGCGGGGCGATTCGGTATTCATGGGGCCAACAATGAACAGGAAAGACAGCGTCAGGGCACGGCGGCTGATCGGATGGCTGTTGCTCGCAGCTTCCGTCAAGGCATTCGAGGTTACGGCGCAGGCGCCCTCACCGGATGTGCTGGTGCGCAACACCACCGAAGAAGTCCTGAAGATTGTGCGTAGCGACAAGGACATCAAGGCCGGCAAGGTCGACCGCATTGTCAATCTGATCGAGGAAAAAGTTGCGCCGCATTTCGATTTTTCGCGCATGACCCGGCTCGCGGTAGGGCGCGCATGGCGTAGCGCGACCCCGGTTCAGCGCGAGACGTTGATCAAGGAGTTTCGCGACCTGCTGGTGCGCTCATATTCGGCGGCATTCACCGCCTACACCAGGGTAAGCGTCGAGTATCGCCCGTTCAGATTCAATGCGGGCGACACCGAGGCAACCGTGCAGACGCTCATCAAGCTTCCCGATGGTGCGGAGTCGGTTACCTTGGACTACGACATGGCGCTCACGCCAAATGGCTGGAAGGTCTACGACGTTCGGGTCGCCGGCGCCAGTCTCATCATTAACTATCGCAACCTGTTCGCCGAAGAGATCGAACGTGGCGGAATCGACGGCCTCATCGCGAGTCTCCTGAACAGGAACAGCGCCAATGCCAATGCGGCGTCCACCGGCAAACAATGATCAGCAGACAGGGCGAGCGCTACTTGATCGAAGGCCCGGTAACGCTGGCCAGCATCGGCGCGTTGCGCGCCGAGGCCAGCCGTGGTTTCGAGGGCAATCCCGTTATCGTGGACTTATCCGGGGTTACGGAAACCGACTCCTCGGCAATCAGCCTGATGCTGGAGTGGACCCGGCACGCACGCGGCCGCAACCGCCAGATCTTGTTTGTCAACCTCGGTGAAAGCCTGCGCAGCATCGCCAATCTCTACGGGGTCACCGACCTGATTCCTGTTGCGGCCAAGTAGCCGCTGACCCGGAAGAAAACACTCCACAACTTCGCTGTGGTCCCAGCCATCGAGATACGCGGCGTCTCCAAGGCCTACGGAAGCGTACGCGCGCTTTGTGAGATCGACCTGGAAATTCCGCACGGCGAGTTTTTCGCGCTGCTCGGGCCCAACGGGGCCGGCAAGACTACGCTGATCAGCCTGCTGGCGGGGCTGGCGCGCGCCAACGCGGGTTCGCTCGAGGTGATGGGCTACGACGTGGTGGCGGATTACCGGCAGGCGCGGCGAGCGCTCGGTGTGGTACCGCAGGAGCTGGTGTTCGACCCATTCTTCACGGTACGCGAGAGTTTACGTTTCCAGTCGGGATATTTCGGCTTGCGCCGCAATGACGACTGGATCGACGAGGTGATGGCGCGACTGGACCTCGCCGACCGCGCCGACTTCAACATGCGAGCGCTATCCGGCGGGATGAAGCGGCGGGTGCTGGTGGCGCAGGCTCTGGTGCACAAACCACCGGTGATCATTCTCGACGAGCCGACCGCCGGCGTGGATGTCGAGTTGCGCCAGGGCCTGTGGCAATTCGTCCGCCAGCTCAACGGCGAGGGCCATACCATCGTGCTTACCACGCACTATCTGGAAGAGGCCGAGTCATTATGCAGCCGTGTGGGCATGCTCAAGCAAGGGAAGTTGGTCGCGCTGGATTCCACGCACAATCTCCTCAAGGGATTCTCGGGCATTCACCTGCGGCTGCGGCTTGCCAACGGTGCGCTGCCCGAGAGTTTGCGGCCGATGCTGGCGGCCGCACAAGTGAGCGGCGAATATGTACTGGCGCTGCACCATTACCCCGATGTCGAAGGCGTGCTGCGGATTATCCGCGACAACGGGCTCGAGGTAGCGGCCATGGAAATGGAGCAGCCCGACCTGGAGGAAGTCTTCGTCGCCATCATGCGCAGGGAGTGAGACGACGATGACCGGTTTCTTCACGCTGTTCTACAAGGAGATTCTGCGCTTCTGGAAAGTGAGCTTCCAGACCATCCTGGCGCCGGTGCTTTCCGCGCTGCTGTATCTGCTGATCTTCTCGCACGTGCTGGAAGAGCACGTGCAGGTGTACCCGGGGGTGCGCTATAGCTCGTTTCTGATACCCGGCCTGGCAATGATGTCGCTGCTGCAGAATGCTTTTGCCAACAGCTCGTCCAGCCTGATTCAGTCCAAGATCACCGGCAATATCGTCTTTATCCTGCTGCCGCCGTTGTCGCACCTTGAATTCTTCGGCGCCTATGTGCTGGCATCGGTGGTGCGCGGCGTGACCGTCGGACTCGGCGTGTTCGCAGTTACGGCGCTGTTCGTCCCGGTCCCGGTGCAGAGCCCGCTGTGGGTGGTCGCCTTTTCGCTGCTCGGATCGGCGATCCTGGGTACGCTCGGCATCATCGCCGGCATCTGGGCGGACAAGTTTGATCAGCTTGCCGCATTCCAGAATTTCGTCATCATCCCGCTCACTTTTCTGTCGGGCGTGTTTTACTCGATCCACTCGCTGCCGTCGTTCTGGCAGCAAGTGTCGCGTTTCAATCCTTTCTTCTACATGATCGACGGTTTTCGCTACGGCTTCTTTGGCGTATCCGACGTCTCCCCGCTTCTCAGTCTCGCGATTGTGGGGGGTTGCCTTTTGGCCTTATCATTCGCCACCTTGTCGATGCTTAAGCGCGGGTACAAGCTTCGTTACTGAGGAATGCGTTGCAATGGTCTCCCCCGAACAGATCAGGTCTTACATCCAGGACAGCCTTGCCTGCGATCATGTCGAGGTGGTCGGCGACGGCCATCATTTCGAGGCGGTGATCGTGAGTCCGGAATTCCGCGGCAAGACGCGGGTGCAGCAACACCAGGTGGTTTACGGGGTGCTGGGCGATCGCATGCGCGAGGAAATACACGCGTTGTCGATGAAGACCCTGACGCCCGAGGATTGGGCCGCCCGATAGCCTTTCGATAGGTTGCCGTGGACAAGCTGATCATCCAGGGCGGCGTGCCGCTTACTGGGGAAGTGCGCATTTCCGGGGCCAAGAACGCGGCGCTGCCAATACTGTGCGCCGCTATCCTGACGCCGCAAACCCTGCGAGTGCAGAATCTTCCCCATCTGCGCGACGTCACCACGACGCTGAGTTTGCTGGGGCAAATGGGCGTGGAAATTTCGCTCGATGAGAAAATGGGCGTTGGCCTGACGGCGGCGAAGCTGCACAACCTGGCGGCGCCCTACGAGCTGGTCAAGACCATGCGCGCTTCGATCCTGGTGCTGGGGCCGATGGTCGCGCGTTTCGGCGAGGCCCGCGTTTCGCTGCCCGGCGGATGTGCCATAGGCCAGAGGCCGGTGGATCTGCACATCAAGGGATTGCAGGCGATGGGCGCGCAGATCGAGTTCGAACAGGGCTATATCCATGCCCGTGCCGGTCGGCTGAAGGCCGCGCGCATCGTGATGGACCTGGTGACGGTGACCGGGACCGAGAATCTGATGATGGCGGCGGCGCTCGCCGACGGCACCACCGTAATCGAGAACGCCGCCCGCGAGCCGGAGGTGGTGGATCTGGCGGAGTGCCTAAACGCGATGGGCGCGCGAATTTTCGGCGCCGGGTCCGACGTGATTACCGTCGAAGGCGTGGAGCGTCTTTCGGGCGCGACCTACCGGGTGATGCCAGATCGCATCGAAACGGGCACGTTCCTGGTGGCTGCGGCGGCCAGTGGCGGCGAAATAAAATTGAAGGGTACGCGCGGGGGAATTCTGGACTCGGTTCTGGGCAAGTTGCGCGAGGCCGGTGCGCAAATCGAGCACGACGAGGACTGGATTGCCCTTTCAACCAATGGCAAGCTCAGGTCGGTGAGCCTGCGCACAGCGCCTTATCCGGCGTTTCCGACCGACATGCAGGCCCAGTTCATGGCGCTCAACGCCGTTGCAGAGGGGACCGCTGTGGTGACGGAGACCATTTTCGAGAACCGCTTCATGCATGTGCAGGAACTGCGGCGGCTCGGGGCAAAGATCGATGTGGAAGGTAACACCGCAGTGGTGCACGGTGTAGCGCAATTGCAGGGCGCGGGCGTGATGGCCACCGATTTACGAGCTTCGGCGAGCCTGGTGCTGGCGGGGTTGGTGGCGCAGGGCGAAACCCGGGTAGACCGGGTGTACCACCTCGACCGAGGCTACGAATGTATCGAAGAAAAGTTGAGTCAGTTGGGCGCGCGCATAAAACGCGCGCATTGATTGAGTGTCAGGGATAGGACAGGATCAGGAATCTCGCCACCGGGGCACCAGGACAAACCCAGGGCCGATTCCGGTTTTCCTGGCGTTTTTTGCGGTCCTCGCGTACCCCGCAAACGGGGTGGTGAAAATAGACGTTGCGTTGAACGATTTCTGTTGTATGAAGCTGAAACGGTCATGAGCATCAGGATTGCCCTGTCGAAGGGGCGCATCTTCGACGAAACCGTGCCGTTGCTGAAAGCGGCGGGGATTATCGCGGCCGAGGATCCGGAAACCTCGCGCAAGTTGATCATAGGCACCGGCCGGACTGGCGTGAGCATCATCATCGTGCGCGCTTCCGACGTGCCGACCTACGTTCAGTATGGCGCAGCCGATCTTGGCATCGCCGGCAAGGATGTCCTGCTCGAACACGGGGGAGGCGGGCTGTACCAGCCGCTCGACCTGGGGATCGCGAAGTGCAGGATGATGGTGGCGGTGCAGAACGGCTTCGATTATGAGGGCGCGGTGCGCCGCGGCGCGCGGCTGCGAGTGGCCACCAAGTACCTGAAGACGGCACGCGAGCATTTCGCCGCCAAGGGCGTTCACGTTGACCTGATCAAGCTTTACGGCTCAATGGAGCTGGCGCCGTTGGTGGGCCTGGCCGACGCGATCGTGGATCTTGTCTCCAGCGGCAACACACTGCGCGCCAACAATTTGCAGGCGGTCGAGGAGATCATGCCGATCAGCGCCCGGCTGATCGTCAACCCGGCCGCACTCAAGCTCAAGCGCCAGGCGATCCAGCCGATGCTGGGTGCTTTCGCCGGGGCGGTGGCGGAGAGCGGAACATGATCGGGATTGCGCGCCTGTCCACCCGTGACGCCGACTTCGCGACGAGACTGGATGGCTTGCTCGCGATCGAGAATACTCAGTACGAACGTATCGAAAACACGGTGGCGGCGATCTTGCGCGAGGTCAAGGTACGCGGCGACGACGCGGTGCTCGAGTACACGCGCAAGTTCGATCAGCTTGAGGCGCGTTCGCTTGCGGAGCTCGAAATTGGAAAGGCCGATCTGGAGCGCGCGCTCGCCGCGCTGCCGGCCACGCGGCGCGACGCGCTCGAGCAGGCCGCGGCGCGTATCCGTGCCTACCACGCACGCCAGGGGCTCGCGTCCTGGGAATACACCGAGGCGGACGGCACGACGCTCGGCCAGAAGGTCACGCCGCTCGATCGTGTCGGGGTATACGTGCCGGGCGGCAAGGCGGCTTACCCGTCCACGGTACTGATGAATGCGCTGCCGGCCAAGGTGGCGGGCGTTAAGGAAATCATCATGGTCGTGCCTACGCCACGCGGGGAACGCAACGACCTGGTGCTGGCGGCCGCGTGCATCGCCGGCGTGGATCGTGTGTTCACCATCGGCGGCGCGCAGGCTGTAGCAGCACTGGCCTACGGCACCCGGACCGTTCCGCAGGTGGACAAGATAGTCGGCCCGGGCAACACCTACGTCGCGGCCGCGAAGCGGCGCGTTTTCGGCGTCGTTGGAATAGATATGGTGGCGGGCCCCTCCGAAATCCTGGTGATCTGTGATGGCGGCACCGACCCGGACTGGGTGGCGATGGACCTGTTCGCGCAAGCCGAACACGACGAAATGGCACAGGCGATGCTGCTCTGCCCGCAGCCGGCATTCATCGACGAGGTGGCGGCGAGCATGGAGCGGCAGATAAAGGACATGCCGCGTGCCGGCGTGATCACCGCGGCGCTCGAGAGGCGCGGCGCACTGATCGAAACCCGCGATCTGGAGGAGGCCTGCGAGATCGCTAATCGGATCGCCCCGGAGCACCTGGAGTTGTCGGTGGAAGAGCCGCAGCGCTGGGTCGAGAAAATCAGACATGCTGGCGCCGTGTTCATGGGCCGCTTTGCCTCGGAGGCACTGGGAGATTATTGCGCGGGACCAAATCATGTACTGCCGACCGCGCGCAGCGCGCGATTCTCCTCGCCGCTCGGGGTATACGACTTTCAGAAACGCACCAGCCTGATCCAGGTTTCCGCGGACGGCGCGCGCAAGCTCGGTCCGATTGCCGCCGAGCTCGCAACTGGCGAGGGCCTGCCGGCGCACGCCCTTGCGGCTCAGTTGCGATTGCGCCGATGAGCCGTTACTGGAGTGCCGTGGTCCACGGCTTGACACCTTACGTGCCTGGAGAGCAGCCCAGGCTGCCCGACCTGGTGAAGCTCAACACCAACGAAAATCCCTACGGTCCCAGCCCGCGAGTGCTGGAGGCGCTGCGGGGCGAGGTGGCGGACTCACTGCGCCTTTATCCTGATCCCGCAAGCCTGACGCTGGTTCACGCCGTTGCCGCCCGCCACGGGGTTACGCCCGCTCAGGTCTTTGTCGGCAATGGCTCCGACGAAGTCCTCGCGCACACCTTCCAGGCACTGCTCCAGCACGACCAGCCGGTATTGTTTCCCGACGTCACCTACAGTTTCTACCCGGTGTACTGTCATTTGTACGGTATCGCCTATCGCGAGATTCCGCTGACGGATGCGCTCGAAATCGACGTCGATGACTACTTGCGGAGGCGCAACGGCGGAATAATCTTTCCCAATCCGAATGCACCGACCGGGCGCCTGCTGGATTTGTCCGACATCGAGCGGCTCCTCCAGGGAAATAGCGCATCGGTAGTCGTGATCGACGAGGCTTACGTGGATTTCGGCGGGACATCCGCCGTGTTGTTGGTGCACCGCTATCCACAGTTACTGGTGACGCACAGCTTGTCCAAATCCCGCTCGCTGGCCGGGCTGCGCGTGGGCTATGCGATCGGGCATCCGCAATTGATCGAGGCGCTCAACCGGGTCAAGGACAGTTTCAACTCTTATCCAATGGACCGCTTGGCCCAGGCAGGAGCTGTGGCGGCGTTGGAGGATCAGAATTATTTCGAAGAGTCCTGTCGCAAGGTGATCCAAAGCCGCGAGCGCCTGGTTGCCGGACTGCAGGCGCTGGGTTTCGAGGTCGTGCCTTCCGCGACGAACTTCGTCTTCGCCCGCCATTTGCGCTGGGATGGCGCGGCGCTGACGGCCAGGCTGCGCGAGCGAGGCATTATCGTGCGGCATTTCCGCGATCCGGCCCGCATTGCCCCGTACGTGCGCATGACGGTGGGAACGGATGAGAACTGCGATGCGCTGCTCGGTGCCTTGCGCGGGATCGTTCTTGACGCAGATGTCGCATCGTTGGCCAGGTAATTTGAGTTAGGATGAAGCAATTTTTGACGCCTATCGTATGCGCCAAGCCCAAGTCACCCGCAATACCCTGGAAACCCGGATCAGCGTCAAGCTCGATCTCGACGGCAGCGGCGCGTCCAAGCTTGCCACGGGCATCGGATTCTTCGATCACATGCTCGCTCAGGTGGCGCGCCATGGCATGATCGACCTGGAGATTGAAGCCAAGGGCGACCTGCATATCGATGCCCACCATACAGTCGAGGATGTGGGCATCACGCTCGGCCAGGCATTCGCCAAGGCGATCGGCGACAAGAAAGGCGTGCGCCGCTATGGTCACGCCTACGTCCCGCTCGACGAAGCATTGTCGCGGGTGGTGGTGGATCTCTCGGGCCGCCCCGGGCTCGACTATGCGGTCGAGTACGCTCGCGGACTGGTGGGCGAGTTCGACATCGATCTGGTCCATGAATTCTTCCAGGGTTTCGCCAACCACGCACTGGTGACTTTGCACATCGACAACTTCAAGGGCAGGAACGCACACCATCAGGCCGAGACCATTTTCAAGGCGTTTGGGCGCGCGTTGCGCACAGCCTGCGAGATGGATCCGCGGGCGGCCGGCGCGTTGCCCTCGACCAAGGGCAGCCTCTGAGCGGTTTCGCGGGGTCGGGTTTGCGGCCGCATAGGCGTCGACAAGTGCTGTTGAGCAATACGAACGACGAGTCACGAACCACGTTGGTATGACCGATATTGTTGTAATTGATTACGGAATGGGAAACCTGCGTTCGGTGGCGAAAGCTCTTGAGCATGTCGCCCCCGGCAAGGTCGTTACCGTGACCAGCGACCCGGTAGTGCTGCGCTCTGCCGCCAGGGTGGTTTTTCCAGGGCAGGGTGCGATGCCGGATTGCATGCGTGAGATGGACGCACGTGGTCTGCGTCTGCCGTTGCTGGAGGCGGCGCGCAGCAAGCCGTTTCTGGGGCTGTGCATCGGTTTGCAGATGTTGTTCGAGTCGAGCGAGGAGGGTGGCGTCGAGGGTTTGGGAATACTGCCGGGCAAGGTCGTCCGCTTCCCCGCGGAACGCATGGTGGGCGAGCGCGGCGAGAAGCTCAAGGTGCCGCACATGGGTTGGAATCAGGTTTATCAGGCTGTGTCGCACCCGATGTGGTCGGGCATTCCCGATGGCAGCCGCTTCTATTTTGTGCACAGCTACCACGTGGAAGCGCGGGACGAGGCTTTGGTGGCGGGGACCGCACGTTATCCTTTCAGCTTTACCTGCGCCGTTGCGAGGAATAATATTTTCGCCGTGCAGTTCCACCCTGAAAAAAGTCAGTCTGCCGGCCTGCGCCTGTTGTCGAATTTCGTCTCCTGGGACGGAACGAGCCGCGCCTCGGGCCAAAGGCAGGCGATTCCCGCCGCAAGCGCCTAACCCCTTGTAACCCGTAAGGATCCCCTTTTCTGTCGCAACGGTCTAAACGGGCGCGCGCCGCTTGCCCCGCCTGCAGCCAGTGACACCTATACCATGCTGATCATTCCGGCGATTGACCTCAAGGACGGGCACTGTGTCCGTCTGAAGCAAGGCTCGATGGCTGAGGCCACGGTCTTTTCCGAAGATCCAGGTGCCATGGCGCGCCACTGGCGAAAGCTGGGAGCCCGGCGCCTGCATCTGGTGGACCTGAACGGCGCCTTTGCCGGCAAGCCCAGGAACGAAGAGGCCGTGAAGGCCGTCGTCAAGGCCGTTGGTGCGGACATACCGGTGCAACTGGGCGGCGGCATTCGCGACCTAGATACCATCGAGCGCTATCTCGACGACGGCATTGCTTTCATCATCATCGGCACGGCCGCGGTGAAGACGCCGGGATTTCTGCACGATGCGTGTTACGCCTTTCCCGGCCACATCATGGTCGGACTTGACGCGAGAGACGGCAAAGTCGCAGTGGACGGCTGGTCAAAGGTGACCGGGCACGACGTGGTCGACCTGGCCAAGAAGTTTCAGGATTACGGCGTCGAGGCGGTCATCCATACCGATATCGGCCGCGACGGCATGATGACCGGGGTAAACATCAAGGCGACGGTCGGGCTTGCGCGCGAATTGTCGGTCCCGGTGATCGCCAGCGGCG
Source organism: Betaproteobacteria bacterium (assembly GCA_052387775.1). GTDB lineage: Bacteria > Pseudomonadota > Gammaproteobacteria > Burkholderiales > JACQAP01 > JACQAP01. The sequence continues at coordinate 12,932 of JBQTIV010000003.1, read as the reverse complement.
GGATTACCAACATCAAGGACGTGAAGGCGCTGTGCGAAGTCGAGTCGGAAGGGATCATGGGCGCGATTACCGGCCGCGCGCTATACGAAGGTGCGCTCGATTTCACCGAGGCACAGAAAGTCGCCGACAAGATGGCGCAGAAGACGGCCAAGGCGAAGGAAGGCGGGGCGTGAGGTGGGAGAGGTGAAGCGCGAGTTGTGGACATGTGGTGCGGGGTTCAGCCGCGGGCTCGATCCACGTGACCCGCCTTGATTCGATTCACTTCGACCCGCCGCGATCCGGCCGTGATTGCGCAGCGCTTTGTTACCCTTTCTTTTCTCGCCTGACGCCTTTCGACCGACGCATAAAATGGGTCTTGCCAAACGCATCATTCCCTGCCTCGACGTCACCGAAGGGCGGGTGGTCAAGGGTGTCAAATTCGTCAAGCTGCGTGACGCTGGCGACCCGGTGGAGATCGCCCACAGGTACGACGAGCAGGGCGCCGACGAACTGACTTTCCTCGATATCACCGCGAGTTCGGACAATCGCGGGCTCATCCTCGGCATCGTCGAGCAGGTTGCATCGCAGGTGTTCATCCCGCTCACGGTCGGTGGCGGTGTGCGCGAGGTGAACGATGTGCGCCGGCTGCTTAATGCCGGCGCCGACAAGGTCAGTATCAATACCGCGGCGGTGCAGAATCCGCAGTTGGTGGAAGATGCAGCCGGACGCTTTGGTTCACAATGCATTGTGGTCGCGGTGGACGCCAGGCGGGTTCCGCAATCGAGCAACATGCGCTGGGAAGTATTCACGCACGGCGGCCGCCGCTCCACGGGTTTGGACGCGCTCGAGTGGGGAAAAAACATGCAAGCCGCTGGCGCCGGGGAGATCCTGCTTACCAGCATGGACCGCGACGGCACCAGGGCGGGATTCGATGTCGAGCTCACTTGCGCGTTTTCCGAGGCCCTCGATATTCCAGTCATCGCCAGCGGCGGCGTTGGCAGCCTGCAGCACCTCGTGGACGGAATCGTTCTTGGCAAGGCTGATGCGGTACTCGCCGCCAGCGTGTTTCATTACGGAGAATTCACGGTGCAGCAAGCCAAACAGTACATGGCGCGAAACCACATCGAGGTGCGGCTGTGAACGAGGCCTGGCTCGACGAGGTGGCCTGGGACGAGCATGGCCTGGTTCCCGCGATTGCGCAGGAGTCGGGCACCGGGAAGCTACTGATGCTCGCGTGGATGAACCGTGAAGCGCTCGCCGAGACTGTGAGTTCGGGCCGGGCGGTATACTGGTCACGCTCGCGAGCCAAGCTCTGGCGCAAGGGCGAGGAATCCGGCCACGTCCAGCATGTCAGGGAAATCAGGCTCGATTGCGATGGCGACGTCGTGGTGCTCGAAGTGCAACAGGTCGGCGGCATCGCCTGCCACACCGGTCGCAGTCGCTGTTTTTTTCGCAGGCTCGACAACGGCGTATGGGTCATCACCGAGCCGGTAATCAGGGATCCGCAGGAAATCTATTAGTCGAAGCCATGATAGACGCCAACATCCTGCGCCGGCTTGCAGAAATCATCGAGAGCCGCAAGCAAGGCGATGCGGGCAACTCCTACGTCGCGAGTTTGTTTGCAAAAGGCCACGATGCCGTTCTCAAGAAGGTTGGCGAGGAGGCAGCCGAGACGCTGCTCGCGGCGAAGGACGGTGATAAACTCCATATCGTTCGAGAAACCGCCGATCTGTGGTTTCATTGTCTGATCATGCTGGCGTGGCACGGTCTCGGGCCCGATGACGTGCTTGCCGAGTTGCGGCGCCGGGAAGGCATTTCCGGGATAGACGAGAAATCATCGCGGCCCAAGTAGGCGGGCAAGCGGGCAGGATCGTTATCGATAGACCTCCGGGGCAATCAAGCAAAAAATGGCCGCCGATAACTGCATTTTCTGCAAGATCGTCAGGGGCGAAATCCCCAGCCGCAAGGTGTACGAGGACGACGAGATCCTGGCCTTTCATGACATCAACCAGGTGGCGCCGGTGCATTTCATGTTGATCCCCAAGGAGCACGTGCCATCGCTCGCACATGTCGAGGATCGGCACCAGCCGGTGCTGGGGAAGATGCTACTGCTTGCGCACCGCCTGGCAAGCGAGCAGGGATCGCCGGACGGGTTCCGCACCATCGTCAATACCGGGCGGGTCGGACGGCAAGACGTGTTTCATGTGCACATGCACGTGCTCGGCGGCAGGGATCCGTTGCCTGGAATGATTCAGCGGTCAAAGTAAACATTTCGTATCGGGAGTGAAACGATGGGTTCCTTCAGCATCTGGCATTGGCTAATCGTTCTTTTGGTGGTGCTGCTGATTTTCGGCACCAAGAAGCTTCGCAATATGGGTTCCGACCTCGGCGGCGCAGTGCGCGGTTTCAAGGAAGGGATGAAGAGCGCGGACGACGAGAAGACCACGGCCAAGATCGATAGCAACAACGCCGGTCAGACCATCGAAGGCGAAGTCAAAGACAAGACCAAAAGCTAGCCGGAGACGGCCGCTTTTTGGCTCGGGTCATGTTCGACATCGGTTTTACCGAGATCTTCGTTATCGGGGTCGTCGCGCTGATTGTAGTCGGCCCCGAGCGCCTGCCGCGCGTGGCGAAAACTGCGGGTCATTTATTTGGCCGCATGCAGCGCTACGTTGCCGAGGTCAAGGCGGACATCAGCCGTGAAATCGAACTCGACGAGCTGCGCAAGCTGCAATCGACGATGCGGGATGCGGGGCGTTCCATCGAGCAGTCGGTCACCTCACAGGTCAGCTTCATCGAATCCGAAGTCAAGCAGGCCGGGACCGAAGTCCAGGAGCAGGTGGAATCTGCGGTCGCGCCGGTTTCCGGAATGCAGCTGATGCCGAGCGCCACGCCGGTAAGCGCAAGCAAATCGCCTGCTGATGTGGAAGCGGCTCAGAAAGCATCTGTGCCCCAAGAGGCGGACCCGCAGCTCGAACTGGGTCTGAACCAGCCCGCGCCGGAAGACAAGCGCGCCTGATCACGCGACGCGGCGAATCAACAAGGCTAACCGGCAGTTCCCGATGATCGAGCCCGATTCCTTCATGTCGCACCTGGTTGAGCTCAGAGACCGGCTGTTGCGGTGCGTGGTCGCGCTCGTGCTGGTGTTTGTATGCCTGTTTCCGTGGGCGCGCGATATCTACTCCATGCTTGCCAAGCCGTTGCTGGTGTCGTTGCCTGCTGGTGGGCAACTGATCGCAACGGAAGTCACGGCACCTTTTTTTGTGCCGGTCAAGGTGACGATGATGGCCGCGCTGGTGATCGCGCTTCCTTACCTGCTCTATCAGATCTGGGCTTTCGTGGCGCCCGGGCTGTACCTGCACGAAAAGAAACTGGTGATGCCTTTAGTGATTACCAGCACGGTGCTGTTTCTGTGCGGGATGGCGTTCGCGTACTTTCTGGTGTTTCCGATCGTATTCCACTTCATCATCTCGGTCGCGCCGGAAGGAGTGGCGGTGATGACCGACATCGGCAAATACCTGGACTTTGTTCTCACCCTGTTCGTAGCCTTCGGTGTGACCTTCGAAGTGCCGGTGGCAGTGGTGATTCTGGTGCGGATGGGGATGGTCAGCGTGGCAAAATTGCGGGAGATCCGCCCCTACATCATTGTCGCTGCATTCGTCATCGGCGCCGTTTTCACGCCACCCGACGTGGTGTCACAGGTCATGCTTGCGGTGCCCTTGTGGGTCCTGTACGAGCTTGGGATTTTCGTGGCGCAGTGGGTCGGCAAATCCGCCGCCACGCAAACCAGATCCGATCCGGCGGCCTGACCGGTCGTGCAAATACACCGGCAACTATTCGAGTTCGCCGCGGCGACCAGGTTTCGGCCGTTTGCCGACGTTCACCGCGATCAGCATTTCAGAGCGGTTGCGCAGGATTTTCAGCGTCGCCTGTTTTCCCGGTTCGAGGGCAGCGATCAGATTGAGCATGTTGGTCATGTCGGCGACCGGGTTCGATTCGACTGCGAGCAGAATGTCCCCGGGCTTGACGCCGGCATGATCAGCGGGCCCGCCGGGCTGCACGCGGGAGATCAGGGTGCCATTGGTGCCGGTAAGCCGTAACGACGCAGCCTGTTCCGCCGAAATATCCTGCACTTCCACGCCGATCCAGCCGCGCGTCACTGATCCGGTTCCGACGATCTGCTGCATCACCTGCTTGGCGAGATCCGCCTGAATGGCGAAGCCTATCCCGAGGGAACCGCCGCTGCGCGAGTAGATCGCGCTGTTGATGCCAACGAGATTACCTGCCGAATCCACCAGCGCACCGCCGGAATTGCCGGGATTGATTGCGGCATCGGTTTGAATGAAATTCTCGAAAGTGCTGATGCCCAGGTGACTGCGCCCGAGCGCGCTGACAATGCCCATGGTCACCGTCTGACCGACACCGAAAGGGTTGCCAATCGCAAGCACCATGTCGCCGACCGAAAGCTCCTGCGGATTTCCGAAGGTAACCGCGGGAAGGTCGGCGATGTCAACTTTGAGCACCGCCAGGTCGGTTTCGGGATCGGTGCCGACGATTCGGGCCGGCGCTTTGCGGCCGTCGGCCAGCGCCAACTCGATCTCGTCTGCCGCCTCGATCACATGATGGTTGGTCAGAATGTAGCCTTCGGGACCGACGATAACACCGGAACCGAGACTGGAACTGGGGCGGGTGTCGCCGTCCAGCGAGTCGCCGAAGAAGCGCCGGAATAACGGATCATCCATGAACGGATGGCGCGGAACCTTTACTTCCTTGCTGGTAAAGATATTCACTACCGAAGGCATTGCCTTCTTCGCCGCCGAGCTGAGCGAAGTCAAGTTGGCATGATTCGCCGGCCTGTCTTGCGCTTCACGGACAGTAACAATGCCGCCGTTGCGGGTGTTCCACGAGACCAAATCGGGCCGCAAGGTGACGACGACGAACAATGCCGCCAGGCTGATTGTTACTGCCTGGGAGAATATGAGCCAAAACTTGCGCATGAAAGCAAACCTGGAACGTGGAGGAACGCAACGGCGGGCGCGGGCGTCCACGCATTATTCACCAAATGGTCTTGTCGTAGTAGCGGCGCCGGCCGCGTCGACTCCTGCTTCAACGGTTGCTGCAATGACTCACCGGCATTACCCGGACGCCTTCCAAGGCGAGCCGATTAAGGCTTAAGAATCCGCAAGTTGGACCATAGAGTCCGGTTTGACAAGGATCGAGCCGTTCCACTACACTACGCGCCTTTCGCCAATGGCCACCCGCGGAATTTCCGCCATGAAAACATTTTCAGCCAAGACGCACGAGGTCAAGCGCGATTGGTTCGTGATCGACGCCACCGACAAAGTGCTGGGGCGCCTGGCCGCCGAGATCGCGAAACGCCTGCGCGGCAAACACAAGGTTATGTTTACTCCGCACGTGGACACCGGTGATTACATCGTTGTCGTCAACGCCAAGAAACTGCGCGTGACTGGAAACAAGGCGGAACAGAAAATTTACTATCGCCACTCGACTTACCCCGGTGGCATTTACAGCACCAGCTTCGCCAAACTGCATGGCAGATTCCCCGGCCGCGTGCTGGAAAAGGCGGTTAAAGGTATGCTGCCGAAAGGCCCGCTTGGCTATGCGATGCTGAAGAAACTGAAGGTCTACCCCGATGGCGAGCACCCGCACGCCGCGCAACAGCCGCAAGCGTTGAATTTCTAGGACGAACCATGGCAACTCCATACAACTATGGCACCGGCCGCCGCAAGAGCGCGGTCGCGCGCGTATTCATCAAGCCGGGCAAGGGCACCATCGTCGTCAATGACAAGCCGGTGGACCAGTTCTTCTCCCGTGAAACCGGCCGCATGGTGGTGCGCCAGCCGCTGGAATTGACCAATCACCTCAATACTTTCGATATTCTCATCAACGTTGATGGCGGTGGTGAATCCGGCCAGGCCGGCGCGGTCCGGCACGGCATCGCCCGAGCGCTGGTCGATTACGACGGTTCGCTCAAGCCGGTGCTCAGCAAGGCGGGGTTGATCACGCGGGATGCACGAGAGGTCGAGCGGAAAAAAGTTGGCCTGCACAAGGCGCGCCGCCGCAAACAGTTCTCGAAACGCTGAGCGTTGACATCATTTTTGAAGCCGCCCGCGGGGCGGCTTTTTTATTTGCACCGGCATCGGGTAAGGCGATATTATCGAAACAAGATATAAGTCCTTGGAGAAAATGATAAAAGTAGGCATTGTAGGCGGCACCGGCTATACCGGAGTTGAATTGCTGCGAATCCTGGCGACCCACCCCGCAGTGGAGCTCGCGGCCATAACCTCGCGTAAAGAAGCCGGCATGCTCGTCGCAGACTTGTTTCCAAGTCTGCGCAAGCGGGTGACGCTGAAATTTTCGGATCCGGTTACAGCGCAACTGGAGAAATGCGACGTCGTATTCTTCGCCACACCGAACGGGGTCGCGATGGAGCAGACGCCGGCGTTGCTCAAGGCCGGCGCACGCGTGATCGACATCGCAGCGGATTTTCGCATCAAGGATATCGCCGAATGGCAAGAGTGGTATGGCATGACACACGCTTGCCCCGAGGTCGTGGCCGAGGCGGTATATGGACTTCCCGAGGTGAATCGCGATTTGATCAAGAAGGCACGCGTGGTTGCCAACCCTGGCTGCTATCCCACCGCGGTCCAGCTTGGCTTTCTGCCGCTGGTAGAGGCGGGCGTGGTGGACATAGAACACTTGATCGCTGACGCGAAATCAGGCGTTAGCGGTGCGGGCAGGAAAGCGGAAGCGCACCTCCTGTTCTCCGAGGCATCCGACAATTTCAAGGCTTACGGGGTACCCGGGCATCGTCACCTGCCGGAAATCGTGCAGGGCCTCAGCCGCGCTGCCGGCAAAGAGGTTGGCGTGACTTTTGTGCCGCATCTGACGCCGGCGATCCGCGGAATTCATGCCACGCTGTACGCACGCCTGACCAAGGAGGTCGACGTTCAGGCGCTTTACGAAAAGCGCTATGCAGCCGAGCCGTTTATTGATGTGATGCCTCCGGGTAGCCACCCGGACACGCGTTCAGTCAGGGGTGCGAATGTCTGCCGTATTGCCGTGCATCGGCCGGCCGGCGGCGATATGGTCGTGGTGCTGTCCGTAATCGACAATTTGGTGAAAGGCGCAGCCGGCCAGGCAGTGCAGAACATGAACTTGTTTTTCGGGCTGTCCGAGGTCACCGGAATCCAACACGTGGCTTTACTGCCTTGACGCTGATTCGAACCATCAAGCGCCGCTTCGGCATTTCCGCGCCGCGGGTGGCGATTCACACCCACGTCCCATGGTATTGGCGCTGGCTGTCGATCATCGTCGTCTCGGGGCTGGTGCTCGGTGTTGCCTGGTTGACCTACGATTTCGGCCGGCAATACGCGGGCTTCGATCAAGGCGAGGCGCAGCGCGAAAAAGCACGACTCGAGGATCTCAATTCCAACCTGAAGGAAGAGAATGCCGCCCTGAGGCGCGAGATCGCGGCGGCAGAACGCCAATTGCAGATCGAGCTCGCGACCCACGACAACCTGTCCGCTCAGATCCGCACGCTTGCCGAAGACAACGCGCTGTTGAAGGAAGACCTGGCGTTTTTCCAGACACTGATGGCATCAGGGAGCGCGCCGGGCGGCGTCAGCGTTAATCGTTTTCGCGTCCAGCCGGACGCCCTGCCGGGCGAATATCACTATCAGCTGCTGATTGTGCAATCGAAGCAGCGGGTGCGGGAATTCCGCGGGCATATCCAATTCATCGTCGACCTCGAAGATGGCGGCAAAGTAGATGTGATTAGCCTGCCGCGCGAGGGCGAGTCTACGCAGGCGTATAATCTGGTCTTTAAATTCTATCAACGCGTCGAAGGGACGTTCATGGTTGCACCCGGCGCTATCGTAAAAAAGGTGCAAGTGCGCGTGTTGGAGAACGGCAATCCGACGCCTGTATCCACGCAGTCGATCACCTTATCGTGAATGGGGTATATCAATGTTCGGAGCGAAACCCACGAAACCGCAGAATCGAATCGACAGCCTGATTGGCTCCGGTACTATCGTCGAGGGCGATATTTCCTTTACCGGAGGCCTGCGGGTGGATGGACGCGTACGCGGCAACGTCGCCGCCACGGATGATCAGCCTAGCACCTTGGTTTTGAGCGAAAAGGCTCAAATTGAAGGGGAAATACGCGTCTCCCATGCTGTGATCAATGGAACGGTCATCGGTCCGGTGCATGGTGCCGAATACGTCGAACTGCAGCCAAAATCGAATGTCACAGGAGATGTGCACTACAAGACGCTGGAAATACAGCTAGGTGCGGTGGTACAGGGCAGGTTGGTGCACCAGGACGACGAGAAGTTGCAGAAAGTCGTGTCGTTGAAGGGGTCCAGCGGCGATTGACCCCGGAAAGATGAGCCGGCTAATGTTCATTGTGGAGTTCTTCAGCAGGTGAGCGAAATGAATGCAGTGACAGAAATGCCGTCGCCGTTGGTTTTTACCGATAGCGCGGCCACCAAGGTCAAGGAGCTGATCGACGAGGAGGGCAATCCCGACCTTAAACTCCGGGTTTTCGTAACCGGCGGCGGCTGTTCGGGCTTTCAGTATGGATTCACCTTCGACGAGTCCATCAATGAAGACGATACTTCGATGGAAAAGAACGGCGTTGTGCTGTTGATCGACGCGATGAGCTTCCAGTACCTGGCGGGCGCCGAGATCGATTACCAGGAAGGCATCGAAGGCGCACAGTTCGTGATCAAGAATCCGAACGCCACGTCAACTTGCGGCTGCGGATCTTCCTTTTCCGCTTGACTACAGCTTTCTTCAGAACAAGGGCGGCAAATCATGCCGCCCTTTTTTTCAGTTTGGATAGATCGCGCCGAGTATCCGCAGGCCTCTGGCGCCCGTGACCGCGGGAAGGTTCCCCGGCTGTCGCTGCAGTGCCTGATGCGCGAGCCATGCAAATGCACAGGCTTCCACCCAATCGGCGCCAACGCCGAGTTTGTCGGTGAGCGTAATGTGCACGGCTGGCAACATCGCCTTCAGGGCGGCAATCAGTGCGCTGTTTCGCGCCCCACCGCCGCACAGATAGACCTCTGTCGTACCGGAGCAGTACGCGAGGACACTGCGGGCTATGCTGGTTGCGGTAAGCGCGAGCATCGTTGCTTGAACATTTTCGGGTTTCTCGCGCCCGGTCAGATGCTGCTCAACCCATGGAAGGTCGAAAGTTTCGCGCCCAGTACTCTTGGGCGGCTTGCGCGAAAAAAATTCGTGCCCCAGGAGTGCGTCCAGCAACTTGTCATCCACGCGCCCGCTCATTGCCCAAGCACCGTCCTTGTCGAAGGGTCTGCCGAGGTGACGCTGAATCCAGGCGTCCATCAGCACGTTGCCTGGCCCCGTGTCGAAGCCGCGCACGTTTGTGGCGGGCGGAAGATCGCTCAGGTTCGCAATGCCGCCAATGTTGACCACCACCCGATGCACGGACGAATTGGAAAACACCGCCGCATGGAATGCCGGCACCAGCGGTGCACCTTCACCGCCGGCGGCAATATCGCGGGCGCGAAAATCGCACACGACTGAAATGCGGCTGAGTTCGGCCAGCAGCGCTCCATTGCCCAGTTGTATGGTGTAGCCGGCGTCGGGTCGGTGGCGGATTGTCTGGCCGTGGCAGCCGATTGCGACGATATCCTGGTGAACGAACCCGGTCTTGCGGAGCAACTCGTCTACTGCATGCGCGTATATGCGTGCCAGTTGATTTCCGAGAACGGCCGCATCATGAAGTTCCCCGGCATGGGGCTGATGCAGGGCAAGCAGTTGGGCACGCAGGCTGTCGTCGTATGGGAAGAACGCGTTACCGATGACCCGGTTTGCGTTGCCTGAGAAATCCATCAGGACGGCATCGACTCCGTCCAGGCTTGTTCCGGACATCAACCCGATGAAGTGCATTTTACTGGCCATGATTGCCGAGTCTACAAGGGCAATGGGCCACGGGCTGCAGACGGAATGGTGGGCGCGTCAGTCCAGCCGGGCGAGATTGGTGTCGCGCAGCATGCCGAGCCGCGCGAAAAGCGGCCGGGCTGCCTCCTCGAACTCTGGACGCAGTTGCGCAGTGATCGGCGGGCCGGGTGGCATCGCCAGGCGCATCGGATTCTGGTGAACCCCGTTGACGTGAAACTCGTAGTGCAGGTGGGTGCCGCTCGCCAGTCCGGTGCTGCCGACGAAGCCTACGACTTCACCCTGGATTACACGCCTGCCCTTTCGCAGGCCCTTGGCGAAGCCCGAAAGGTGCGCATATAAAGTGGTATAGCCGTTGGGATGACGCACGGTCACCATGTTTCCGTAACCGCCTTTGCGACCGGCGAACGTGACGTAACCATCGGCCGTTGCACGTACGCGCGTACCGTCGGGCGCGCCATAGTCGATGCCCCTGTGGGCTCGCCAGGCCTTGAGCACCGGATGGAAGCGCGAATTGGAGAAACCCGAGGTCACTCGCGAAAACTCGATCGGTGAACGAAGGAATGCCTTGCGCATGTTGCGCCCGTCCGGCGTGTAGTAGCCGCCGCGCCCTTGGGCATCACGGAAGTAGACCGCGCTGAACATGTTGCCCTGGTTGACAAACTCCGCCGACAGGACACGCCCGAAACCGATGAATTCGCCGTCTGCGGCCAGCGCTTCGTAGACTACCGAGAAACGGTCGCCGCGCCGCAGATCGCGATGAAAATCGACATCGCTGGAGAAAATTTCGGCGAGCTGAACCGCGACCATCTCGGGAACACCTGCGACATCAGTCGCGGCAAATAGTGACGTCTCGATCTCGCCCGAACTCTGCATAATCCACTGCTCGGTCGGCGGCACTTCCTCCGAGGCAGAAAAGCCCAGCTCACCGCGCTTTACGTGCAGACGGCGGCCGTCAGTGTTGACGTAGGAAAGCGACTCCAGGCCGCCACCTTCGGTGGTGACCACGCGAATGCTTCGGCCGGGGATCAGCTGGTAAAGAGAACGGACATCCTTTGCCTGAAGCAGGTAGGCAACGGCAGCCGGATCGTTCACATTCAGCCGTGCCAGGACAGAGGCCACGGTATCGCCGCGTCGAATACGTTCTTCGCGCCAGAACCGGGTGAGTTCATCGGTAGCGGTCGAAGTCCCGGAAGGCAGCGCAATGTCTTCGACGACGTGTTGCAGTTCGATTGGCTCCGGGACAGTGTCGGGCGCGATACCGAAAGCGGCCACCACGCCGAAAAACGGCAAAGCCGCGACCACAAGCGGCCAATGCAGGCGTGGCTCGCGAATCTTGGGCCGACGCTTTTGCGCTAGAATCTCGTCTTTCTTCAATAACATGCGCTCGTATCAAAGGTAAATTGGGGCGGAGCTTAGCAGAATCCCCCGCTGGGCGAAACCAACAAACCGCAACTAGCGTTCCAGTTCACGTTGTTGTGTTTGGGGGTCGTCGGTCCCGTTACTGGCCAGTTGGGCACCAGAGGCATCATTCCAAACTGAACATGGAAATCAAAGAACAACTCGACATCATCAAGCGCGGCAGCCAGGAACTGCTGGTTGAGGAAGAACTCGTCGAAAAACTAAAGTCCGGTCGCCCGCTGCGGGTGAAGGCCGGGTTCGATCCGACGGCGCCCGATCTGCATCTTGGACACACGGTGCTTATCAACAAGCTGCGGCAGCTGCAGGATCTTGGCCATCATATTCTGTTCCTGATCGGCGACTTCACCGGGATGATCGGCGATCCGACCGGCAAGAATGCGACCCGCCCACCCCTGTCCCGCGAGCAAATCGCGCACAACGCGCAAACCTATACCGCCCAGGTGTTCAAGATCCTCGATCCGAAGAAGACCGAGGTCTGTTTTAACTCGAGCTGGATGGACAAGCTGAGCGCCGCCGACATGATCAAACTTGCTGCTACGCAAACGGTGGCGCGCATGCTCGAGCGCGATGACTTCGGCAAGCGCTACAAGAGCAACCAGTCGATCGCCATTCATGAATTCCTGTATCCGTTGGTGCAGGGTTACGATTCGGTGGTGATGCGTGCCGACATGGAACTGGGCGGCACCGACCAGAAGTTCAACCTGCTAGTGGGACGTGAGCTGCAGAAGCACTGGCGGAAGCCGCCGCAGTGCGTTCTTACCATGCCCTTGCTGGAAGGGCTGGACGGCGTCAACAAGATGTCCAAGTCCCTCGACAATTACATCGGCATCACCGAAAGTGCCGAGCAGATTTTCGGAAAGCTGATGTCGATTTCCGACGAGCTCATGTGGCGCTACATCGAGCTGCTGTCCTTTGAATCGCTTGCGACCATCAGAAAATGGAAGCATGAGGTCGAGGCGGGGCGCAATCCGCGCGATGTCAAGGTGAACTTCGCCCTGGAAATCGCGGCGCGTTTCCACGACCGAGCGGCGGCGGACAAGTCGCTCGCCGACTTCGAGGCGCGCTTCAAGCAGGGCGAAATCCCGGACAACATGCCTGAGGTTACGTTGCCGACGGGCGGCGAACCCATGCTGTTCTCTCAGGTGCTGAAGCAAGCGGGGTTGACCGGCAGTACCTCGGAGGCAATTCGCCTCATCGAACAGGGCGGGGTCAGAATAAACGGTGAGAAAATCAGCGACAAGGCGCTCAAGCTGGCTGCAGGCGGACCATTTGTCCTTCAAGTCGGCAAGCGGAAGTTCGCCAAAGTTCTGCTGTCCTGAGGCGCAGACCCGGGATAGACGCAGCCCCGGCAAAACTGCCTGTTCCAACAGCAAAAATTCCCTGAAAAGTGTTGACCGGCGGGCGTTGATCCGTATAATGCGCACCTTCGCCGGAAACGGCCGCCGGTAACGGCGTCGCTCTTTAAAAATTCAAACAGCCGATGCGTGTGGGTGCTTCGTGTAATGGGGTGCTTGCGTGGAGTTGGTGGGTTATCGCCCGGTTTTGAGGTCTGAGAGGGTCTCGGGACGAGCCGCTCTGCGAAG
>JBQTIV010000002.1:0-15995 GCA_052387775.1 Betaproteobacteria bacterium | reverse complement strand
CCAAACTTCCTCGACAGCACCAGCGTCAGCGCCGCCGTCAGCGTGGTCTTGCCATGGTCCACGTGCCCTATGGTCCCCACGTTCACGTGCGGCTTGGTGCGCTCAAACTTTCCCTTTGACATGTTGCGCTTCCTTCCTGCTTACGCAGCCTTCTTATTGATCACCGCTTCGGCGACGGTCTTCGGTGCTTCGGCGTAATGTTTGAATTCCATCGTATATGTCGCGCGGCCCTGGGTCGCGGAGCGCAGCGTCGTCGAATAGCCGAACATTTCCGCCAGCGGCACTTCCGCCTTGATCACCATCGTGCCCGCCACTTCCTCCTGGCCCTGGATCATGCCGCGGCGCGAAGACAGATCGCCGATGACGTTGCCGACGAAGTTCTCCGGCGTCTCCACTTCCACCGCCATCATCGGCTCGAGAAGGACCGGGCTCGCCTTGCGCATACCGTCCTTGAAGGCGATCGAGGCGGCCATCTTGAACGCGTTTTCGTTCGAGTCCACGTCGTGGTAGGAACCGTCGAACAAGGTGACCTTGACGTCAACTACCGGGAATCCGGCCAGCACGCCATTGGGCAGCGTATCCCGCAGGCCCTTGTCCACGGCCGGGATGTATTCCCGCGGCACCGTTCCGCCCTTGATGGCGTCGATGAATTCGTATCCCTTGCCGGCCTCGTTCGGCTCCAGCTTGAGCCAGACGTGGCCGTACTGGCCGCGGCCGCCGGACTGCTTGATGAACTTGCCTTCCACTTCCACCGGCCTCTTGATGGCTTCGCGGTAGGCCACCTGCGGCTTGCCGACGTTGGCTTCCACGCCGAACTCGCGCTTCATGCGGTCGACGATGATTTCCAGGTGCAATTCACCCATCCCCGAGATGATGGTCTGACCGGATTCCTCGTCGGTGTGGACGCGGAACGAAGGATCTTCCTGCGCCAGGCGGTTGAGCGCGATTCCCATCTTTTCCTGGTCAGCCTTGGTCTTGGGTTCCACAGCCTGGGAAATCACCGGCTCCGGGAACACCATGCGCTCGAGCGTGATGACCTTGTCGGGATGGGACAGCGTTTCGCCGGTCGAGGCCTCCTTGAGGCCGACCGCTGCGGCGATGTCGCCGGCGCGCACTTCCTTGATTTCATCGCGCTGGTTGGCGTGCATTTGCAGCAGGCGGCCGATGCGCTCCTTGCGCCCGCGCACCGCGTTGTAGACGGTGTCGCCGGAATTGAGCACGCCGGAGTAGACGCGGATGAAGGTGAGCTGGCCGACATAAGGGTCGGTCATGATCTTGAAAGCCAGCGCGGCGAACGGCTCGCTGTCGTCGGCCTTGCGCGTCACGATCTTGCCGTCTTCCGCTTCGCCTTCGACCGGCGGGATGTCCACCGGAGAAGGCATGTAGTCGATCACCGCATCGAGCATCGCCTGCACGCCCTTGTTCTTGAATGCCGAGCCGCACAGCATCGGTACGACTTCATTCTTGATGACGCGCTGCCGCAGCCCTGCCTTGATGTCCGCCTCCGAGAGGTCGTGCCCCTCGAGGTATTTGTGCATCAGTTCGTCGTTGGCTTCGGCAGCCGTCTCGACCATCTTCTCGCGCCATTTCTTTGCCTCTTCGAGCAGATTGGCCGGGATTTCGCGAAGCTCGTACTTGGTGCCCTGGGTGGAGTCGTCCCAGTACATCGCCTTCATCTTGACCAGATCGACGATGCCTTCGAACTTTTCCTCCGCGCCGATCGGAATCTGGATCGGCACCGGGTTGCCCCTGAGCCGGGTGCGGATATGCTCGTAGGATTTGAAGAAGTCCGCGCCCTGGCGGTCCATCTTGTTGATGAACGCCAGTCGCGGCACCTTGTACTTGTTAGCCTGGCGCCACACGGTTTCCGACTGCGGCTGCACGCCGGCAACGGCGTCGTAGACCATGCACGCGCCGTCGAGCACGCGCATCGAGCGCTCGACTTCGATGGTGAAATCCACGTGGCCGGGCGTGTCGATGATGTTGATGCGGTGCTGCGGGTAGCTGCCGTCCATGCCCTTCCAGAAGCAGGTCGTCGCTGCTGAAGTGATGGTGATGCCGCGCTCGCGCTCCTGCTCCATCCAGTCCATGATCGCCGCACCGTCGTGCACTTCGCCGATCTTGTGCGACACACCGGTGTAGAACAGGATGCGTTCGGTGGTCGTGGTCTTGCCGGCGTCGATGTGCGCACTGATGCCGATGTTGCGGTATCGTTCGATAGGGGTTACGCGGGGCATGTTAGTAAACCAATGTTAAATGTTGAGTGTTGAGTGTTTAGTGGTTGAAGCGAAACTCAACATTCAAAATTCATCACTCAAAATTCCCTCATTGCCGCTAAAAGCGGTAATGGGCGAAGGCCTTGTTGGCCTCGGCCATGCGGTGCACTTCCTCGCGCTTTTTCATGGCCCCGCCGCGGCCTTCCGCGGCTTCGGCCAGTTCGGCCGCCAGGCGCGCATCCATCGACTTTTCGGCGCGCTTGCGCGCCGCATCGCGCAGCCAGCGCATCGCCAGGGCGTTGCGGCGAACCGAGCGCACTTCCACCGGCACCTGGTAGTTGGCGCCGCCGACGCGACGACTCTTCACCTCCACCATCGGGCGCACGTTGCCGAGCGCCTGATTGAACACTTCCAGCGGATCCTTGCCGGATTTCTTGTTGATCTGTTCCAGCGCGCCGTAGACGATGGCTTCGGCGACCGACTTCTTGCCGCGAGTCATCAGCACATTGACGAACTTGGCAACCTCCTGGCTGCTGTATTTCGGATCCGGAAGCGTCTCGCGCTTCGGTACTTCTCTGCGTCGTGGCATTTTTTTAAACCAGTGTTAAATGTTGAATGTTAAATGTTGAGTTCAAATCACGCATTTCATGCAGTTCATTCAACATTCAAAATTCAACATTTCGCGTTACGCGGCCTTCGGCTTCTTGGCGCCGTACTTGGAACGGCTCTGCTTGCGATCCTTCACACCCTGCGTGTCCAGGCTGCCGCGCACCATGTGGTAGCGCACGCCTGGCAGGTCCTTCACGCGGCCACCACGAATCAACACCACTGAGTGCTCCTGCAGGTTGTGGCCTTCGCCGCCGATATAGCTGATCACCTCGAATCCATTGGTGAGGCGTACCTTGGCCACTTTGCGCAGCGCCGAGTTGGGCTTCTTCGGAGTCGTGGTATAGACGCGAGTGCAAACGCCGCGCTTCTGTGGCGATCCGGCAAGCGCGGGAACCTTGCTTTTGACAACCGGCATGACCCGCGACTTGCGCACTAATTGGTTGATTGTTGGCATTATTTACGGCCCCAAAAAACCCGGGACGGCGTCGCCGCCGTCCCACGGTTGTGTACTGCGATCACCGCCGACCCGGGATTACCGCCGGAACGGCAGGTAAAAAGACGGGAGATTCTAGGGTCCGCCGTCTGGGGTGTCAAGCAACCTGCTCGTCTCCAGCGGCCTCCGCCGCCACGGGTTCGCCGATCAGGCCCTCGGCCGTGAACTCCTGCGGCTGGCCGCGGACGCGGCGATTCTTGTGGTAGGCCAGTCCGGTTCCTGCGGGAATGAGCCGGCCGACGATGACGTTTTCCTTGAGTCCGCGCAAATCGTCCTTCTTGCCCATGATCGCCGCCTCGGTGAGCACCCGCGTAGTCTCCTGGAACGAGGCCGCGGAGATGAACGAGTCGGTCGACAGCGACGCCTTGGTAATCCCCAACAGCAGGTATTCGTATGTAGCCGGCTTCTTGCCGTCGGCCTGGAGTTCGTCGTTCACCTGCAGCACTTCCGAACGCTCGACCTGCTCGCCGGTGATGAACTCGGAATCGCCGACCTCAACGATCTGCACCCGGCGCAACATCTGCCGCACGATCACCTCGATGTGCTTGTCGTTGATCTTCACGCCCTGCAGACGGTAGACGTCCTGCACTTCGTCGGTAATGTAACGGGCCAGCGCCTCGACTCCCAGCAGGCGCAGGATGTCGTGCGGATCGGCCGGGCCGTCGACGATGCTCTCGCCCTTGTTCACCACCTGGCCGTCGTGCGCCATCACGTGCTTGTCCTTGGGGATCAGGTATTCGTGAGCCACCCCGTCCAGATCGGTGATCACCAGGCGCTGCTTGCCCTTGGTGTCCTTGCCGAACGACACGGTACCGGTGACTTCCGCCAGCACGCCGGCATCCTTCGGCGAACGCGCCTCACACAGCTCGGCCACGCGCGGCAGCCCCCCGGTGATGTCGCGGGTCTTTGAGGTTTCCTGCGGAATGCGCGCCAGCACTTCGCCCACGCCCACCTGCTGGCCGTCCTTCACCGTGATGACGGAATGGATCTGGAAGGTGACGCTCACCGGGAGCTCGGAACCCGGGACCTTCACTTCCTTGCCCTTTTCATCGACCAGTTTCACGCTCGGCCGCAGGCCCTTGACCTGCGCCACGCCGCGGCGCTTGGGATCGATGACGACCAGTGTGGACAGACCCGTAACATCGTCGATCTGCCGCGCCACGGTCACACCTTCTTCCACGTTGTCGAATTTCACCCGCCCGGCATATTCGGTAATGATCGGCCGGGTATGCGGATCCCAGGTGGCCAGCACCTTGCCGGCCCGCACCGGGCTCGCATCGGCCACGTGCAGCGTGGCACCATAGGGAACTTTGTGGCGTTCCCGCTCGCGGCCGTTATCGTCGAGTATAAGCACTTCGCCGGAACGTGAAATCGCTACCTGCTCGCCGCGCACGTTGGTGACATAGCGCATCAGCGGCGAGAAGCGCGCCGCGCCGTTGGACTTCGATTCGATCTGGCTCGCCACCGCGGTACGCGATGCTGCGCCGCCGATGTGGAACGTGCGCATCGTGAGCTGCGTGCCCGGCTCGCCGATCGACTGCGCCGCGATCACGCCGACCGCTTCGCCGACGTTGACCAGCTGGCCGCGGCCCAGGTCGCGTCCGTAACACATGGCGCACAGACCATAACGCGTGTCGCAGGTGAGCGGCGTGCGCACCTTGACCTCGTCGATGCCCAGTGTCTCGATGCGCTCCACCGCTTCTTCGTCCAGCAGCGTGCCCGCCGTGTAGGTAACCTGGCTGTTCTCGGGATTGACCACGTCATTGGCGGCCACGCGCCCAAGAATGCGCTCACGCAGGGCCTCCACCACTTCGCCACCCTCGATCAGAGCCTTCATGGCCACACCGTTGGTCGTGCGGCATTCGTCCTCTGTGACGACCAGATCCTGGGTCACGTCAACCAGACGGCGGGTCAGATAGCCCGAGTTCGCGGTCTTCAGCGCGGTGTCGGCCAGGCCCTTGCGCGCGCCGTGAGTCGAGATGAAGTACTGCAGCACATTCAGGCCTTCGCGGAAGTTCGCGGTGATCGGCGTTTCGATGATGGAACCGTCCGGCTTGGCCATCAGCCCGCGCATGCCGGCGAGCTGACGGATCTGCGCAGCCGAACCCCGCGCCCCCGAATCGGCCATCATGTAAATGGCATTGAATGATTCCTGCGACATCGGGTTGCCCTTCTTGTCCTTCATCGGCACCCAATCGTTCTTCCTGGCGTCCCACTCCACCACCGGTTCCTGTCCAAGGCGCTCCATCATCGCCTTGGCGACCATGTCGCCGGCGCGGCCCCAGATGTCCACCACTTTGTTATAGCGCTCGCCCTGTGTCACCAGGCCCGAGGTGTACTGCGACTCGATGTCCTGGACTTCCTTCTCGGCGGCGTTGATGAGTTGCTCCTTCTCCGGCGGGATTTCCATGTCATCCACGCAGATCGAGATGCCGGCGCGGGTCGCGTAGGTAAAGCCGGTGTACATCAGCTTGTCGGCGAAAATCACCGTCTCGCGCAGACCGCAACGGCGGAAGCCGGCATTGATCAGCCTGGAGATCTCCTTCTTCTTGAGCGCCTTGTTGATCAGCTCGAATGGCAGTCCCGCCGGCAGGATTTCCGACAGAAGCGCACGTCCCACCGTGGTGTCATAGCGGGTAACGCGCTCGGTCACGGATCCGGCTTCGTCGCGGTCGAACTCCTTGACGCGCACCAGCACGCGCGCGTGCAGTTCCACCTGCCGGTTGTCGTAGGCGCGTTGCACTTCGGCGACGTCGCGGAAGATCATGCCCTCGCCGCGCGCGCCGATTTTCTGCCGGGTCATGTAGTAAAGACCGAGCACGATGTCCTGCGAGGGCACGATGATCGGGTCACCGTTGGCCGGCGACAGGATGTTATTCGAGGACAGCATCAGCGTGCGCGCTTCCATCTGCGCCTCCAGCGATAGCGGCACGTGCACCGCCATCTGGTCGCCGTCGAAGTCAGCATTGAATGCCGCGCACACCAGCGGATGCAGCTGGATCGCCTTGCCTTCGATCAGCACCGGCTCAAAGGCCTGGATGCCGAGGCGGTGCAGCGTCGGAGCGCGGTTGAGCATCACCGGGTGTTCGCGGATCACCTCTTCGAGGATGTCCCACACCACCGGGTTCTCGTTCTCGACCTCGCGCTTGGCCGCCTTGACGGTGCCGGCGATGCCCATCACTTCCAGCTTGTGGAAAATGAAGGGCTTGAACAGCTCCAGCGCCATCTTTTTCGGCAGCCCGCACTGGTGCAATTTCAGCTGCGGCCCGACCACGATCACCGAGCGGCCCGAGTAGTCGACGCGCTTGCCCAGCAGGTTCTGGCGGAAGCGCCCGCCCTTGCCCTTGATCATGTCGGCGAGGGATTACAGCGGGCGCGTGTTGGCCCCGGTCATCGCCTTGCCGCGGCGGCCGTTATCCAGCAGTGAATCCACTGCTTCCTGCAGCATGCGCTTCTCGTTGCGCACGATGATTTCCGGCGCCTTGAGTTCGAGCAGGCGCTTGAGCCTGTTGTTGCGGTTGATTACGCGGCGGTAGAGGTCGTTCAGATCGGAAGTCGCGAAGCGCCCGCCGTCGAGCGGCACCAGCGGCCGCAATTCCGGCGGCAGAACCGGCAGCACTTCCATCACCATCCAGTCGGCCTTGATGCCGGATTTCTGGAAGCCTTCGAGCACTTTCAGCCGCTTGGCGATCTTCTTGATCTTGGTTTCGGAGTCGGTGCCCTCGAGTTCCTTGCGCAGGGTGTCGACTTCCTTGTTCAGATCGAGGTGGCGCAGCAGCTCGCGAACGCCCTCGGCGCCCATCGCCGCGTGGAACTCGTCGCCGAACTCCTCGACTTTCTCCAGGTAGGCATCCTCGGAGAGCAGGTCGCCGCGCTTCATCGGCGTCATTCCCGGGTTGGTGACCACGAACGCCTCGAAATAGAGCACGCGCTCGATGTCGCGCAGCGTCATGTCGAGCACCATGCCCAGGCGGCTCGGCAGGCTCTTCAGGAACCAGATGTGCGCCACCGGACTTGCCAGTTCGATGTGGCCCATGCGCTCGCGGCGCACTTTCGACAGGGTGACTTCCACGCCGCATTTTTCGCAGATCACGCCACGATGTTTCAGGCGCTTGTACTTGCCGCACAGGCACTCGTAATCCTTCACGGGGCCGAAGATCTTGGCGCAGAACAGGCCGTCGCGCTCCGGCTTGAAGGTGCGGTAATTGATAGTCTCGGGCTTTTTCACTTCGCCGTACGACCAGGAGCGGATCTTTTCCGGGGAAGCCAGTCCGATCTTGATGGCATCGAACTCTTCTTCCTGCGTGACCTGCTTGAACAAATCGAGCAATGCTTTCATTTCTAACCTCGTTATGTGAGGAGTAGTTCGTCTAAGTCGAAGGATCGCCAGTGAACGTGCCGCGCATCGACCCTTCAGTCTTCACTCATTCACCCTTCACGCCTCAGTAGCGGTCCAGGTCGATGTCGATGGCGAGCGAGCGGATTTCCTTCACCAGCACGTTGAAGGACTCCGGCATGCCGGCATCGATCTTGTGTTCGCCCTTGACTATGTTCTCGTAGACCTTGGTGCGCCCGCCCACGTCGTCCGACTTGACCGTGAGCATTTCCTGCAGCGTGTACGCGGCGCCGTAAGCCTCGAGTGCCCAAACTTCCATTTCGCCGAAGCGCTGGCCGCCAAACTGCGCCTTGCCGCCCAGCGGCTGTTGTGTGACGAGCGAGTACGGGCCGGTGGAGCGCGCGTGCATCTTGTCGTCCACCAAGTGGTGCAGCTTCAGCATGTGCATGTAACCCACGGTGACAGGGCGGTCGAAGAGTTCGCCCGTGCGGCCGTCCATCAGCGCGATCTGGCCGGATTTCGGCAGCCCCGCAAGTTCGAGCATGGTCCTGATCTCACCTTCGGTGGCGCCATCGAAAACCGGGGTCGCGAACGGCACGCCGGTTTGTAGATTGCGCGCCAGATCGATGACTTCCATGTCGGAGAAATCACTGATGTCCTCGGATTTGCCGCTGGAGTTGTAGATCAGCGTCAACGCTTTGCGGATGTCGGCGATCTTGGCCTGGGCCTTGAGCAGCTCCCCGATGCGCCGGCCCAGACCCTTGGCCGCCCAGCCGAGATGGGTTTCCAGAATCTGGCCTACGTTCATCCGCGAGGGCACGCCCAGCGGATTGAGCACCACGTCCACCGGGGTACCGTCGGCCATGTGGGGCATGTCCTCGATCGGGGTGATCTTGGAGATCACACCCTTGTTGCCGTGGCGGCCGGCCATCTTGTCGCCGGGCTGGAGCCGGCGCTTGACCGCGAGGTAGACCTTGACCATCTTCTGCACGCCCGGGGGCAGTTCGTCGCCACTGGTAAGCTTGCGCTTCTTTTCCTCGAATGCCGCATCGAAGGCCTTGCGGGTCTGCTCCATTCCCTCCTGCAAGCGCTCGAGCTGCTTTGCCGCCTCCTCGTTCGCCAGGCGCACGTCGAACCAGTGGTAGCGTTCGATTTCCTGCAGATCGGCCTTGGTGACCTTGGCTCCCTTGGCGAGTTTTTTCGGACCGCCGGTGGCGGTTTTGCCGGTGAGCAGGCGCTCGATCCGGCCAAAGGCGTCGTCCTCGACGATGCGCAACTGGTCAGCCAGGTCTTTCTTGTAGCGCCTGAGTTCGTCGTCGATGATCTGTTGGGCGCGCTTGTCGCGCTCGATGCCTTCGCGGGTGAAAACCTGCACGTCGATCACTGTGCCGGACATGCCCGAGGGCACGCGCAGGCTGGTGTCCTTCACGTCGGAAGCCTTCTCGCCAAAGATCGCGCGCAGCAGTTTCTCTTCCGGGGTGAGCTGGGTTTCGCCCTTGGGCGTGACTTTGCCCACCAGCACGTCGCCGGCTTCGACTTCCGCGCCGATGTAAACGATGCCGGACTCGTCCAGCCGCCCGAGCATTCCCTCGGACAAATTGGAGATGTCGCGGGTGATTTCTTCGGGCCCGAGCTTGGTGTCGCGCGCCACCACGGAGAGCTCCTCGATGTGAATCGAGGTGAAGCGGTCTTCGGCTACCACCCGCTCCGAGATCAGGATGGAATCCTCGAAGTTGTAACCGTTCCACGGCATGAACGCGACCAGCAGGTTCTGCCCCAACGCCAGTTCGCCCATGTCGGTCGATGCGCCGTCGGCCACCACGTCGCCGCGGGCGATGTGGTCGCCGACCTTTACGATCGGGCGCTGGTTGATGTTGGTGTTCTGGTTGGAACGGGTGTACTTGACCAGATTGTAGATATCCACGCCGACTTCGCCGGCGGAGGTTTCCTCGTCGTTGACCCGCACCACGATGCGCGAGGCATCGACGTAATCTACCACGCCGCCGCGCAGCACCTGCACTGCCGTGCCGGAGTCCACTGCAACGGTACGCTCGATGCCGGTACCGACCAGCGGTTTCTCCGCGCGCAGGCAGGGAACGGCCTGGCGCTGCATGTTCGAACCCATCAGCGCCCGGTTGGCGTCGTCGTGCTCCAGGAACGGGATCAGCGAAGCGGCTACCGACACGATTTGCGAAGGTGCGACGTCCATGTACTCGACGCGGTCGGCGGTCGCCATCGTGAATTCGTTGTGATGGCGGCAGGACACCAGCTCGTCGAGCAGCTTGCCCTTCTTGTCGATCGCCGCATTGGCCTGCGCAATGATGTACTTGCCCTCCTCGATCGCCGACAGGAACTCGATGTTGTCAGTGACGCGGCCGTTCACGACTTCGCGGTACGGCGTTTCCAGGAAACCATACTCGTTGGTGCGGGCATACAGCGCCAGCGAGTTAATCAGGCCGATGTTCGGGCCCTCTGGCGTTTCGATCGGGCACACGCGCCCATAGTGCGTCGGATGCACGTCGCGCACTTCGAAGCCGGCGCGTTCACGGGTTAGTCCCCCCGGTCCCAGCGCGGAAACGCGGCGCTTGTGGGTGATCTCGGAGAGCGGGTTGGTCTGGTCCATGAATTGCGACAACTGCGACGAACCGAAGAACTCGCGCACCGCCGCCGATACCGGCTTGGCGTTGATCAGATCGTGCGGCATCAGATTCTCCGATTCCGCCTGGGAGAGGCGCTCCTTGACCGCGCGCTCCACCCGCACCAGGCCAGCGCGGAACTGGTTCTCGGCGAGTTCACCCACCGAACGCACGCGGCGGTTGCCAAGATGGTCGATGTCGTCGATCTCGCCTCGCCCATTGCGCAGATCGATCAGGATCTGGATCACCGAAATGATGTCTTCGTTGGACAGCGTGCCCGGGCCGGTCAGTTCGTTGCGGCCGACGCGGCGATTGAACTTCATCCGCCCCACCGCGGAGAGGTCGTAACGCTCCTCGGCATAGAACAGCCCGTTGAAAAGCGTGCGCACTGCGTCCTCGGTCGGCGGCTCCCCGGGGCGCATCATGCGGTAGATCGCCACCTGCGCCTGCATCTGGTCGGTGGTCTCGTCGGTGCGCAGGGTCTGCGAGATATACGGTCCCTGATCGAGGTCGTTGGTGTAAATGCTGTGAATGGTGTCGATCCCTGCCTCAATGATCTTCTTCAGCAGACTCTCGGTGATCTCGTCATTGGCATTGGCGATGATCTCGCCGGTTTCCTTGTTGACCAGGTTGTGGCCGAGGGTGCGTCCGAGCAGGAATTCTTCGGAAACAGCGATTTTGCTCAGCCCCGCCTGCTCCATGTCGCGCACGTGCTTGACGGTGACGCGCTTGTCCTTCTGCACGATCAGCTTGCCCTGCCTGGTAACGATGTCGAAGCGCGCAATCTCGCCGCGCATGCGGTCGGGCTTGAGCTCGAACTGCACACCCTTCTTCGAGATATGGAAGGTGTCCATCATGAAGAAGCCGGCAAGTATTTGTTCCGGGGTGTAGCCGATCGCCTTGAGCAGGATCGTGACCGGCATCTTGCGGCGCCGGTCCACGCGGAAGTACAGATAGTCCTTCGGGTCGAACTCGAAATCCAGCCAGGAACCGCGGTAGGGGATGATGCGCGCCGAGAACAGCAGCTTGCCCGAGGAATGGGTCTTGCCGCGGTCGTGCTCGAAGAACACGCCCGGCGAGCGGTGCAGCTGCGACACTATGACGCGTTCGGTGCCGTTGATGACGAACGAGCCGGTGGTGGTCATGAGCGGGATTTCGCCCATGTACACTTCCTGCTCCTTGACCTCCTTCACCGTGGGCTTGGCGGCTTCCTTGTCCATGATGGTCAGTCGCACCTTGGCGCGCAGCGGTGCCGCGAAAGTCAGGCCGCGCTGCTGGCACTCCTTGACGTCGAATGGCGGGGTGCCCAGCTGATAGCTGACGAAGTCGAGCCGCGCATTGCCCGAATGGCTGACGATCGGATAGATCGACTGGAAAGCGGCTTGCAGGCCCTGGTTCTTGCGCTTGCCCGCGGTCAATTGAGCCTGCAGAAACTGCGCATACGAGTCGATCTGTGTTGCCAGCAGAAACGGCACCTGCAACACGCTCGCGCGCTTGGCGAAGCTCTTGCGAACGCGTTTCTTTTCGGTAAAGGAGTAAGCCATGTCATCTCCGATTCACGGCAGGCGCGGGTTTCGCGCGCTGCGTTCATCGACTGGTGATGGGCGTGGTGGTTGGCCGCTACCAACCGCTGGCGGACGATGGCGAGGAACCCCGCCATCCGACCATACCTGTCTTCTGCAGTCGCTTCAGAAGACAAAGAAAAACCGCGAGTGCGGGTTTTTCTTTGGCCTCTCTTGCCACGTCCTTTATGCGGAAAAAGGCCGGCGACCGCGGTCGCCAGCCTTCCTGCATGCCTGCGTGAGCCTTATTTGATCTCCGCTTTCGCGCCGGCTTCTTCCAGTTGCTTCTTGATCTCCTCGGCATCCTTTTTAGGAATGCCTTCCTTGACCGGTTTGGGCGCGCCGTCCACCAGGTCCTTGGCTTCCTTCAGTCCAAGACCGGTAACCGCACGCACTACTTTGATGACGTTCACCTTGTTGTCACCGGTCGCGGCGAGAATCACGGAAAACTCGGTCTTTTCCTCCACAGCGGCAGCGGCGCCGCCAGCTGCGGGAGCAGCAACCGCAACCGCCGCGGCGGCTGCGGAAACCCCGAACTTATCTTCCATGTCCTTGATGAGTTGCGAGAGCTCGAGGACGCTCATCTTGCCGATGGCGTCGAGAAGTTCAGCTTTGGCCATTGCCATTTCGTATCTCCTGAAATCTTGAACGGTTGAGTCGCTGTTGTTACGCGGCCTGTTTGTGATCCCTGACTGCAGCCAGCGTTCGCACAAATTTGCCCGGCACTTCGTTGAGTGTCCGTACCAACTTGACGATCGGCGCCTGCATCGTGCCCATGAGTTTTGCCAGTAGTTCCTTGCGGCTCGGCATGGTGGCCAGGGTCGCGACCTGTTTCGGGGTCATGACCTGTCCGGGCATCGCACCGGCCTTGATGACGAATCGCTCATTCGCCTTGGCAAATTCGTTGAGCACCTTCGCCGCAGCCACCGGATCCGCAGATATGCCGTACGCAAGCGCCCCGACCATGTGCTGGGCGAGGCTCTCGAACGGTGTGCCGGTAACGGCGCGGCGCGCCAGGGTGTTCTTGAGAACTCGGAGGTACACGCCCGAGCTGCGTGCTTTCGCCCGCAACGAGGTCATGTCGCCGACTTCGAGGCCGCGGTATTCGGCAAGCACGATGGCCTGGGCCTGCGCGACCTTCGCGCTGACCTCCGCCACTACCGCTTTCTTGTCGTCTAGATTGAGACCCAAGGTCTACCCTCCTAAAGTTGAACAAGAGGCTCCTCACCCGAGGTGATCGGCCTCACCCTTTCAGATATAGCGACCTTCGATCCAGGAGCCGGCGCCGATTTCTCGCCCGCCCGATATCTGTCTCTCGTGTGCGCTATCTGCGTTGGGCGTTAGCGCCGAGGAGCAAGGTGTGAGGGATAACCCCAATGCCCTACTTTTCGACCCCCCGCGATTAAGCCTTTCCGGTTCTTCGGTCGGGATCGGCATGCGGGCATGCGCCTCACGCCTCTCGCCTCTCGCCTCACCGGCTCGGCCCCAACGGTCTTTGACAGCCCTGACCGCCCGCGAACAAGCGGGCCGCCAGATCCCAAAGTCCTTACGTCTGCTGCTGGGCCCCCAGGCTTGCCTGGTCCACCCGCACGCCCGGCCCCATGGTGCTGGAGACCGAGACTTTCTTCAGATAGATGCCCTTAGTCCCCGAGGGCCTCGATTTGTTCAATGCGTCCATCAACGCCAGAAAGTTTTCCTTCAACGCTTCCTCGGTAAACGAGGCGCGGCCGATGGTGCACTGGACAATGCCGGCCTTGTCGGCGCGGTACTGGACCTGACCGGCCTTGGCGTTCCTCACTGCATCCGCGACATTCGGCGTGACCGTGCCCACTTTCGGATTGGGCATCAAGCCGCGCGGGCCGAGGACCTGACCGAGCTGGCCCACCACCCGCATCGAGTCGGGCGTGGCGATCGCCACGTCGAAGTAGATCTTGCCTTCCTTGACCTGGGCGGCGAGGTCCTCGAAGCCGACAACGTCGGCTCCGGCATCCTTGGCCGCCTGCGCCTTATCGCCCTGCGCAAACACTGCCACCCGTACCGTCTTGCCGGTGCCCTTGGGCAGCACGATCGAGCCGCGCACGGTCTGATCGGACTTCGAGGCGTCGATGCCGAGATTGATGGCAACATCCACGGATTCGTTGAATTTGGCGCTGGCGCCTTCTTTCACCAGCTTGATCGCATCACTGATCGGGTACGCCTTGCTGCGATCGATCCTGGCGAGCAACGCTTTAGTTCGCTTGGAAATGTGCGCCATGTCAGAACCCCTCCACTTCCACGCCCATGCTGCGCGCGCTGCCGGCCACGGTGCGCATCGCCGCTTCCAGGTCCGCAGCGGTCAGGTCGGGCATCTTCTGTTTGGCAATCTGCTCGACTTGCGCGCGGGTCAGCCTGCCGACCTTGTCGGTATTCGGGGTGGCGCTGCCCTTCTCGAGCTTGGCTGCTTTGCGAATCAGCACCGAGGTCGGCGGGGTCTTGATGATGAAGGTGAAGCTCTTGTCGGCATACGCGGTAATCACCACCGGCAGCGGCAGACCGGGCTCCACGCCTTGGGTCTGGGCGTTGAAGGCCTTGCAGAACTCCATGATGTTGAGGCCGCGTTGGCCCAGTGCCGGGCCGATCGGCGGGCTCGGATTGGCTTTGCCTGCAGGAACCTGCAGCTTGACGAAGCCGACGACTTTCTTTGCCACGTTAAGACTCCTCTATACAGTGGGTGCTAGCGAACATCAGGACTGAGCCAACAGGATTGAGGAATGCGTAAACCCCTCAATCCGATTTGTTCAGCCTGTTCTGATGCTCTCCCCGTTAAAAGACACCGCGTTGCAACTCGATCCTCAATCCCCGATCCCCAATCCTCAATCCCCGATCCCCAATCCTCAATCCCCAATCCCGCCCTTACGCCTTCTCGACCTGGCTGAAGTCCAGCTCGACGGGCGTGGCGCGCCCGAAGATGGAAACCGAAACCCGCAGCTTGTTCTTGTCGTAGTTCACTTCTTCCACTGAGCCGTGGAAGTCGGTGAACGGCCCTTCCTTCACGCGCACCGCCTCGCCCGTCTCGAACAGCACCTTGGGCTTGGGCTTCTCCACGCCTTCCTGGATCTGATGCAGGATCGCCTGCACTTCCTTTTCGCTGATCGGCGGCGGACGGCGCCCGGGCGCGCCGCCGACGAAACCAGTCACTTTCGGCGTGTTCTTCACCAGGTGCCAGGTCTCGTCAGTCATGTCCATCTCGACCAGCACATAGCCCGGAAAGAATTTTCGCTCGCTGATGTTCTTCTGGCCGCTTTTCATTTCGACCACTTCTTCGACCGGGACCAGGATCTGGCCGAACTTGTCTTCCATGCCGGCCCTGCCGATGCGCTCCACCAGCGCACGCTGAACACTTTTCTCGAAGCCCGAGTAGGCGTGAACCACATACCACTTCTTCGACATCACGCCCCCGGCCCCATCAAGAGTTTCACGCCCCACACCAGGATCGCGTCCACGATCCACAGGAAGATCGCCATCACCAGCACGAAAGCGAGCACCATTCCGGTGGTCTGCACTGTTTCCTTGCGCGACGGCCACACTACTTTCCTGGTTTCAACCACCGCCTCCTGGGCATAGACATGGAACTGCCGTCCTGGCTCGGTCATCCACGCGACCAATGCCGCCGCGACCAGCCCGGCAAGCACCGAGCCAACCCGCAGGATCAGCGCCTTGTCGCCCAAATAATAGAAGCCGGCGACCCCTGCAATGACCAGCAGTACCGCCAACGCCAACTTGATCTTGTCTGCCATCAGG
This sequence comes from Betaproteobacteria bacterium, assembly GCA_052387775.1. Classification (GTDB taxonomy): domain Bacteria; phylum Pseudomonadota; class Gammaproteobacteria; order Burkholderiales; family JACQAP01; genus JACQAP01. The sequence goes on along the minus strand of JBQTIV010000002.1, from coordinate 363 downwards.
TATCAGTTTTCAGATTGCAGGAAATTCGGCCATCGGACTTCGTTTACGGGTCTACTGACACCTGACAACTGATTCCTGAATCCCGAAGTGGCAGGCCAGGAGGGTTTCGAACCCCCAACCTTCGGTTTTGGAGACCGACGCTCTGCCAATTGAGCTACTGGCCTTTGTCCCAGGAATGAGGATTGAGTTATTAGGATTGAGAGAAAACCTGCGCTTTGATCCTGAATCTTCGATCCTCAATCCTCGATCCTCAATCCTTACTCGATGACCTTGGAGACCACGCCGGCACCCACGGTGCGGCCGCCCTCACGAATGGCAAAGCGCAGGCCCTCTTCCAGCGCAATGGGCTGGATGAGCTGTACG
>JBQTIV010000001.1:0-34164 GCA_052387775.1 Betaproteobacteria bacterium | reverse complement strand
CGCGACGACTTGCGCAGCCGCGCCCATCCTTCGCTGCTGCGGCTCGCGGCGCTTTCCGAAGACTCGGTGCTACTGTCGGTGCGCAGCGGCACCGAAGCGGTGTGCGTGGATCGCGAAGTCGGCAGCTTTCCGATCCGCGCCAACTATCTGGATATCGGCAGCCGCAGGCCGCTGGGGGTGGGCGCAGGCGCGATGGCGCTGCTGGCGTGGCAGTCCGAGACCGAGATCGAGGCGATCCTGCCATTCGTGTCGCAGCGATTGCCAAATTATCCCGCCGTCAGCCTGACATGGCTGCGCAAAGAGATCGAGCGTGCCCGCGACCGAGGTTACGCGCTGTTCCTGAACATGCTGGTGGATCGCATGGGTGCGGTCGGCGTGCCGGTGTTCGGCTCTGACGGCAAGCCCGTGGCGGCGCTGAGCATCGCCGCACTGTCCGACCGCATTTCCTCGCGGCTTGACGAGTTAGCGGAGATGCTCAAGCACGAGGCGGAGGTCGTTGCGGATGTGAAGAGGTCTGTGACGGCATGATGAACAACCGTGACGGCGTGACAGTCGTGACGGTCGTGACGAACGTGACGACGCAAAGGCTAGCGAAACAAGCGCCGAACAATCCCTGGGCTCATATTCAACTCGTCGCGCGCGAATAGAAGTGATCTGAGGACTTGACATTTACCCCGTCACGTTCGTCACGTCGTCACGATCGTCACGGTATTCTTGAGGGGAACCCGTTGTCATTCATCACCGGAGTGGGGCTGACGCCTTACGGCAAGCATCCCGACCGCGGCACGCTCGATCTAATGAGCGATGCGGCGGCCGCGGCGCTGGCCGATGCGCAGCTCGAACGCGCCGATGTGGATGGCCTGGTGTGCGGATACTCGACCACGATGCCGCACCTGATGCTCGCTACGGTGTTTGCAGAGCACTTCGGATTGAAGCCCGCGTATGCCCACGCCATTCTGGTCGGTGGCGCCACCGGATTCGCCATGGCGATGCTGGCGCATCACTTGATCGAGTCCGGCGTGGCCAGGAACATTCTCGTGGTGGCAGGCGAGAACCGCCTTACCGGCCAGGGCCGCGACTCGGCGATCCAGACGCTCGCGCAGGTCGGCCACCCGTCGTACGAAGTGCCGCTCGGCGCGATCATTCCGGCGTACTACGGCCTGGTGGCGTCGCGCTACATGCACGAGCACGGCCATGGCGAAGCCGACCTGGCGGAGCTTGCGGTGTTGATGCGCCGGCACGCTAGCCTGCACCCGGGCGCGCAATTTCGCGAGCCAATCACGGTCGAGATGGTGTTGGGTTCGAAGCCGATCGCGTCCCCGCTGAAATTGCTCGATTGCTGTCCTGTTTCCGATGGCGGCGCGGCCTTTGTGGTGAGCCGCCGCCGCAGCAATGATTTCGCGGTGCGCATCATCGGCACCGGCCAGGCGCATACCCATCAGCACATTAGCGCCGCGGCGAGCCTGACGCAGTTTGGCGCCGCGTCTTCGGCTGCCGGGGCTCTGCAAGCCGCCGACATCGCCATCGCAGACATCGATTACGCCGGCATTTACGACAGCTTCACCATCACGCTTGCCATCCTGCTCGAGGAGATTGGGCTGGCCTCGCGCGGCGCGGCGGGCAGGCTGGCGGCCAATGGACATTTCGACCATGACGGGAAACTGCCGCTCAATACGCACGGCGGTCTGCTCTCCTACGGCCACTGCGGGGTGGGCGGCGCCATGGCACACCTGGTGGAAACCCATTTGCAGCTTACCAACCGGGCCGGAAAGCGTCAGGCGAAGAACGCTCACCGGGCGCTATTGCACGGCGACGGTGGCGTGCTGTCCTCGCATGTGTCTCTCGTCATCGAGAGGGCCGCGTGACCAAAGCGATCGCAGACTGGGTGCGCGGAGGCGAAGGCATCGCCTACCAGACCTGCGCTTCCTGCAAGGCGGTGTGGTATTTCCTGCGCGTGTTCTGTCCCACATGCGGCGACGCCAATCCCGTGACCCGGCAGGCTTCCGGGGCGGGAACGGTTCACGCGCGCACCAGCGTCGCGCGCGCGCCGACAGAGGAACTTCGCGCTCACACGCCTTACCTGATCGTGCTGGTGGATGCCGACGAAGGTTTTCGCCTGATGGCGCACGGCGACCCGGCGCTCGAAATCGGCGACCGGGTGCGCGTGCGATTTGCCGATCTCGCCGGCAAGATGATTCCGTATTTCGAGCCGGCTGATGGCCGGCGACAAAAGCGTTGACGCAGAGGGCGCAGAGGAAGAACAAAAACGAGGGAAAGCGAGTCGGGCTCATAAGCGGGGTGACTGTTCGCGAACCTGGGCGAACGATTTTCACTGCGAGGGATCGTCAATCAATAACGGACCTTAACCCGCCTATTTCCCTGCCTTTTACCTATCCTCCGTGTCCTCTGCGTTGGGGTTTGATCTTTTCGAAGGAAAACAACCGTGAGTAACTCCCTGCGCGATTCACTGCGCACCGTGCTCGATCCGAAGTCAGTGGCGATCGTCGGGGCTTCAGAGAACCCCAACAAGTTGGGCGGACGCCCGCTGCTTTACCTGTCAAGGTTCGGTTTCAAGGGCAGGGTCTATCCGATCAATCCCAAGCGCCGCGAGGCGCAGGGCTACAAGGCGTATCCGGCGCTTACGGATCTGCCCGAGGCACCGGAGGTCGCGATCGTGGTGGTGCCGGGTGATGCCGCGGTGGAGGCGGTCGAGCAATGCGCGCAGCTTGGCGTGAGAGTGGCGATCGTCATGACTTCCGGTTTTGGCGAGACTGACGCGGGGGCGGGCAAGGCCAAGGAACGCCACATGTGCGAAGCCGCGCGCGCTCGCGGCATGCGTGTGATCGGCCCGAATTGCCAGGGACTGGCGAACTTCGGCAGCGGCGCGATCCTGTCGTTTTCCACTATGTACATCGAGGCGCCGCCCCAGGACGGGCCGGTTGGCATCGTCAGCCAGTCGGGTGCGATGAGCGTGGTGCCCTACGGCCTGCTGCGCCAGCGCGGCATAGGCGTGCGCCATTCGCACGCCACCGGCAACGACTGCGACGTCACCGTCGGCGAACTGGCGTCGGTGGTGGCGGAAGATTCGGACCTGAAATTGCTGCTGCTCTATCTCGAGGGCATCAGCGACGCGGAGCATCTCGCCGAGACTGCGCGCATTGCCCGCGGCCGCGACCTGCCCGTGATTGTGCTCAAGAGCGGGCGCACGGTTGCGGGACAGGAAGCGGCACGTTCGCATACCGGCGCGCTTGCTAATGAGGATCGCCTGGTGGACGCGTTCCTGGCGAAGCATGGTATCTGGCGCGCCCGCGACACGGCGGAATTGGTCGCCAACGTGGAGATGTATCTGAAAGGCTGGAAACCCAAAGGGCGGAGGCTGGTGGCAATCAGCAACTCGGGCGCGGTGTGCGTGATGACGGCGGACGCTGCCACCGCGGTCGGCATGCCGATGGCAAAGCTCGCCGACGAGACGCGCGCGCGACTGGCGAAGATCCTGCCCGGCTTTGCCACCACTACCAATCCGATCGACATCACGGCCGCGCTGCTGACCAACAGCAGGCTGTTCTCGGACATTCTGCCTGTATTGGCGCATGACCCCGCGGCCGATGCTTTCCTGATCGGCATTCCGGTGGCGGGGCAGGGTTACGACGTGGATGCATTCGCTCGCGATTCGGCGGAATTTGCCCGTGCCACGGGCAAGCCGTTGGTCGCGGCGGTGCCGCAGCCGAGCATCGCCTCGAAATTCAGGGAACAGAGCTTGCCGGTATTCACCACTGAAGCCGAGGCGGTCGCTGCGCTCAATCAGTTCCTGTCGCATTTTGAGCTGATGCAGTGCGCCCGCGAACGCCGTGCAGCGGTCGCACCCGTGCCCAAACGGGCCGCGGGAGGACGCGCGCTCAACGAGGCGGACAGCCTGGCTCTGTTGGCGCAGGCCGGCGTTCCGGTGGTCAGGCACCGCCTGTGCAAATCGGCGGACGAGGCGGCTGCGGCTTTGGCCGAGTTGGGCGCTCCGGTGGCGGTGAAAGGCTGTTCATCCGAGGTGGTGCACAAATCCGAGCTGGGGCTGGTGCAGCTTGGTCTGGATGACAAGCAGGCGGTGCGTGCAGCCTACCGGGACATGCAGCACAAACTGAACGCTCAGGGCATGTGTTTCGAGGGTGCAATCGTGGCGAAGATGGCGATTGGCCGACGGGAGATGATGATCGGTGCGCGCATGGATCCGGTGTTTGGTCCGGTTGTGCTAGTCGGCGACGGCGGCAAGTATGTAGAAGCGATGCCCGATGTGAAGGTGCTGCTGTCGCCAATAGGCGACGGCGAAATAAAGGCAGCCCTTGCCAGACTACGCATCGCGCCACTGCTGGCGGGCGTGCGCGGCGAGCCCGCGCTGGATGTGGACGCGTATTGCACAGCCGTTCTGGCAGTTTGTCGGCTGATGGTGAATCCCGAATCGAGGGTATCGAGTCTCGATCTCAATCCTGTCCTGGTGGGTGCGAAGGGTGAGGGATGTGTCGCGGTGGATGCAGTCGTCTATGAGGCCGTGACGACGTGACGATCGTGACGGGGTAGATAACTGCTGCGAGAACTGGTGATTCTGTGTGACGAGAGAACTGCCTTTTGACTCGCTTTCACGTCGTCACGCGTCACGATCGTCACGTCGTCACGGCCCCTCTCACCAGCTTCCGCTGGCGCCGCCGCCACCCGATCGACCACCTCCGCCGGAGAACCCGCCACCGCTGGAGAAACCACCCGAACTGCCGCTGCCGGGGCGGATGACCATGCCGCCGATCTTGGCGTAGCCCTTGGTCTTGAGGTCCTCGCGTGCCTTGCGATACCAGGGCTGGCGGGAAACAAAGACCTTGGTAAGCGGATAGAGCGCGGCGTAGGCGCCGAGAATCTTGAGCGCGGCTCCGCTGCCGAAAATGAACATCGGGAACATGGACCAGAACGGGATCAGGAAGACGTACAGGAACCAGCCCATTCCGCCCGGTGTCATTACGCCGATGAAGGTGAACAGGCCGATGATGGCGAAAACGAAAGCGCCGATCAGGATGCGTTCGGTCAACGGCATTTCCGCTGCGCGTACCTGGAAAGTGGACGTTTTCCCCTCGGGCGCCAACCAGTCGGCGTCGGCTCCGGCCGAGCGCCTTCCCTCGAGAATCTGGATTACCGCAGTGACCCCGGCCTCGATGCCGACGTCGTAATTGCCCTCACGGAAGCGCGGGGTCATCAGGTCGCGGATGATGCGGCTGGCGGTGGCGTCGGCGATCGTGCCCTCGAGTCCGTAGCCGACTTCTATGCGCATGCGCCGGTCCTGCGGCACCACCAGGATCAATACACCGTTGTCCTTGTCGCGGCTGCCGAGTTTCCACTCCTCAAATGCCCGCACCGCAAAGTCCTCCACGCTATCCCCGCCCAGCGTCGGGATGCTCAGCACGACGATCTGGTTACCGGTGGCGCGCTCGTGTGCCTGAAGCATGGCCGACAGGCGATCGCGCGCCTGCTTGGAAAGAATCCCCGCCTGGTCGACCACACGTCCGGAGAGGTAGGGAATCGCCGGTTCCTGCGCAGCCACCGGGGCGGCGAGCCAGCACAGAGCGAGCAATGCGCACGCAATCCGGCTCATCGCTCCCCCTTGGACTGCAGCACCGCGTTCGGCAATTCGTCCGCAGCGCCTTCATCGGCGCGGTAGCCACGCTCGAGGAGCAACGCTTCCAACCCTTCCAGGCCGGCGTGCAGCGCTCCTGCGGTATTGCCGCGACTGAGCAGCAGCGTCATGCGGTCGGTCAGGCGTTGCCAGTCGACGCGGTCAATCCGCGCCTCGAACCCGTCGTCGGCGAGAATGACGACCTTGCGCTCGAACAGGCTCACCAGCAACAGAATGCCGATGTGGCCCCGGGTGCGGTCGAGTCCGCGGTCAATGAACAGTGCCTTGGCGTACTGGGCGACCTCGAGGTCGCGGCGCCGTCTGTCGGTGAACAGTCGCGCAAACGGTTCGACCAGCATGGCGAGAAGTGCCAGTACCGCGCCGCTTCCGAGGATGACAACGGCCTGCCTGAGCGCGGATTCCCCGGCCTCCCAGTCGTAGGCGATAAGCGAGCGGGCGGCGCAATAGAGCGCCGCAAGGGCGGCGCCAAGTGCGAACGCCTTCCACGGTGCCTCCGGGTAGGAGTCGGATTTCCCGATCACCGCGGCCACCGCTTGCGCGCCGGTTCGGGTCTCGAGTCCGGTGACTCGGGCGGACAGCAGGCTTTGTTGCTCTTCGGTAAGGCGCATCGGATACGCGTGCGGGATGGGTGCGGAGAGCTGTATTGTGAACGCCTGGGAGGCATTTCTGGAAGCGGTTTGCGGTCAATGCGGGCTGGCGGAAGACCGTGTTCAGGACGAAGCGGGCCATGAAAAAATGCGATTCACCGGTGCTTTCCCTATGAAAAACGTGCATACAACGATTGACAACGCCGCAGCCACTCGGCATTCTCTGCTCGCCGTGCCTTTGCTTCTGGCAAGGCAATTGAGATTGAGACATGACCAAACCCTAGATTGGAGGCATCACAATGGCAACAAAGAAGAAGACCCGCAGAAAGTCCGGCAAGAAGTCCAAGAAATCGGCACCGAAGAAAGCCAAGAAGGCTGCGAGGAAAGCCGCCCCGAGGAAGGCGAAGAAGGCTGCGAAGAAGAAGAGCGGCGCCAAGCGCAAGCCCAATGCGGCTTTCATGAAGCCGATGACGCCCACCGCGGCCCTTGCTGCAGTGATCGGCGGTTCCCCCATGCCGCGCACCGAGGTTACCAAGAAACTGTGGGCCTACATCAAGAGGAACGGCCTGCAGGACAGCAAGAACCGGCGCAACATCAATGCCGATGACAAGCTGCAGGATGTTTTCGGTGGTAAGAGGCAGGTTTCGATGTTCGAGATGACCAAACTGGTCTCACGGCACCTCAAGTAAGTTTCTCCTGCTGAACTCGGCCGCCCGGGCCGGTTGATACCGGTCCGGGCAGTCGCGCAACCTGCTGCCGCGGCGGCAGCTGTTTTCACGTGCCTTGCCTCGATCCCACGATATAAGGGGTTACTGCGCTTCTTTGCGTACTACACTTGATTTGTTGAGCTGCAGGCGCGCTGGTGCCCGTGTCAGCGCACCAAAGGCGCCGCTACAGCGGCGTGCTGAATTACCGCACAGCGCAACTTGACCGGAGGCGCCATGTTCGCGTGGATCGGGGAACTCACCGGGCAGGAGCGCAAAACGCTGATTGCCACCTACGGCGGCTGGTCGGTCGACGCATTCGATTTCATGATCTACACCTTCGTCATCCCCACGCTGATTGCGGCCTGGGGAATGACCAAGGGCGAGGCGGGATTGATTGCCACCTCGGCGCTGCTGATGTCCGCACTCGGCGGCTGGATGGCCGGCGCGCTGTCCGATCGTTTCGGGCGGGTGCGCATGCTGCAGATCACCATCGCCTGGTTCGCCGTCTTCACTTTTCTCTGCGGCTTCACCGGTTCCTTCACCGAGTTACTGATCGTGCGCAGCCTGCAGGGTCTGGGCTTCGGTGGAGAGTGGGCGGTCGGCTCGGTCATGATCGGTGAGATCATCCGCGCCCAGCACCGCGGCAAGGCCGTAGGCACCGTGCAAAGCGGCTGGGCCCTGGGCTGGGGCGCCGCGGCGGTAATGTTCACGGTGTTCTTTACACTGCTGCCGGAGGATCTGGCGTGGCGGATGCTATTCTGGATCGGACTGGCCCCGGCATTGCTGATTCTCTACATCCGCCGTCACGTCAGGGATCCGGAAGTATTCAGCGCCACGCGCCAGAAAGCCGCGCAGCAGGGCGCAAGCTTTCTGGAGATCTTTTCACCGCGGCTGCTGCGCACCACGCTGCTCACCAGCCTGATGGCCGCCGGCATGCAGGGCGGCTACTATGCGGTGACCACATGGCTGCCCACCTACCTGAAGACCGTCCGCGGCCTGTCGGTGATCAATACTGGCGCCTACCTGGTGGTGATCATCGCCGGCGCCCTGGCCGGTTACCTGGTGGCGGCGTGGCTGTCCGACCGCATTGGCAGGCGCAGTACTTTTTTCCTATTTGCGCTGTGCTCGGCGCTCATCGCAGTGATCTACACGCTCATTCCGATCGGCGACGCGATGATGCTGGTGCTCGGCTTTCCGCTCGGATTCTTCGTGTCGGGGAACTTCAGCGGCGTCGGCGCTTTTTTCACCGAACTGTTTCCCAGCCGGGTGCGCGGCTCGGGACAGGGTTTCGCTTACAACTTCGGCCGCGGCATCGGTGCGCTTTTCCCGGCGCTGGTCGGTTTCATGAGCGCGACCATGCCGCTGGGCGCGGCGATCGGTCTGTTTGCCGGCATTGCCTACGTTGTGGTGATCATCACGGTAGTGCTGCTGCCGGAGACCCGCGGCAAGCAACTCGCCGTCTACGACTAACTAATACAAAAGACCCTTCACCGCAGAGGCGCAAAGGCGCGGAGGAAACGCAAAGGAAGGCAAAACAAACTGAGGGTAAAAAGCGAGCAGGTGGATAGTCGCGCTACCACGATATATCGACTGGGCAGGACAAATCAGAGCCCCATCGCTTATTGACACGTTTCGTTCGGTTTTCTCTGCGTTTCCTCTGCGCCTTTGCGCCTCTGCGGTTAATGGGTTCTGTTTGAACTCGCAGCAAGGCGAGGAGGGCGAGCAGAGCTTCGCTAGGTTACGATACCCGGCATCGAGAACCCAACGAGGAAGACGACATGAAACTTGCGCCCATCGCGCCCGGGACGCTGGACACGCTGCGGCGCGTTTCCACCGCGACGCTGACCACCCAACTATTCAAGCTGGGATTCCGCAACACATTCATGCATGGCGTTCGGCCGCTGAATCCGCACCTGCGCATGGTTGGCGAGGCGGCGACAGTGCGTTTCGTGCCGGCGCGGGAGGATCTCGCCAGCTTCGAGGCGATCGCCAACAACGAGTATCCGCAGCGCAAGGCGATCGACGAGATCCGACCGGGGCAGGTGCTGGTTTTCGACTGCCGGGGCGTGGACTCGGCCGCCGCGGCCGGCGAAATCCTCATGTCGCGGCTGAAAGTGCGCGGCGCGGCGGGCGCTGTGACCGACGGCGCGATGCGCGACTATGCCTCAATCCAGACTCTGGATTTCCCCGTCTACGCGAAGGGCGTGGCTGCACCGGCACACGTGCACCGCCATTTCGCGGCGGACATGAACGTCCCGGTCGGCTGCGCCGAAGTCCTGGTCATGCCCGGCGATGTCCTGGTGGGAGACGAGGAGGGGGTGGTGTGCATTCCGCGCCACGTGGCGGACCAGGTGGCGCAAAGCGGAATGGAGCTGGAGCAACTCGAGGCGTTCGTTCTGGAGAAAATGAAGGCCGGAGCGCCGCTTCGCGGCACCTATCCGCCCGATGATGCGACCAAGGCCGAGTACGAAGCGCGGAAGAAAAAAAAGCAGCGATGAAGGGCTGATGTGGATGCCGTGCTGTTCGACCTGGGTGCGGTGCTGATCGACTGGAACCCGCGTTATCTGTACCGGCCGCTGTTTCGCAGCGACGAAGCGGCGATGGAGCGCTTCCTTGCCGAGGTCGTGCCGCCAGAATGGAACCATGAGATCGACGCCGGCAAGCCGTTTGCGGATGCAATTGCGGAGCGCATCCGCAATCACCCGGAGCACGCGGAATTGATCGCGTTGTGGAAAGACGAATGGGCAAAAATGTTGCGGGAACCGATTGCCGAAAGCGTAGCCATCCTCGGCGAGCTGCGGCAACGAGGGTATCGTCTGTACGCGCTGACCAACTGGTCCGCGGAGACGTTTCCGCTGGCGCGCACCAAGTTCGATTTTCTCGACTGGTTCGAGGATATCGTGGTGTCAGGAGAAGTAAAGCTGGCGAAGCCTGACCCGCGCATCTTTGCATTGACCATCGCTCGCTGCCGGCTCGATCCTGCCCGCACCATTTTCATCGACGACAGCCCGCGCAACGTCGAGGCGGGCAGAAACGCAGGCCTGCATGCTCTGCATTTCAGCGGCCCGAAACCGTTGCGTAACGAACTGGTGCGACTGGGGCTGGTCTGATTCGAAGGCGCGGCAGTACCGGCCTGTTGGCGCGTAATCCACCCGTTCAAGCGCAGGGGGTATTGGTAAAATGCCTGGCGAACACGTCGGGTGACAAAGATCAAAACCGGAAAGTGCTGAAAGGCACATCTTTGCGTGCCTCCGAGTGCTTTGCGTCTTTAGCTTTGAAGGATTTCTATCTTGCATCTGATCCGACCTTTCACCGGCCTGCGTCCCGCGCCGGGGCGCGCCGCCGATGTCGCCGCACCGCCATACGATGTGCTTTCGACCGAGGAGGCGCGTGCCTGCGCTTCCGGTAAGCCGTGGAGTTTTCTGCACATCTCCAGGCCGGAGATCGACCTGCCAGCCGGCGCCGATCCATACTCACCCGAGGTTTACGCGAAGGCGGCAGCAAATCTGCGACGGATGCAGGCGGAAAAAGTGCTGATACGGGACTCCGATGCCTGCTACTACGTCTACCGGCTGATCATGGGCGAGTTGGTGCAAAACGGTATCGTCGCTGCGGCGTCGGTGGCCGCATACGATGCCAATCGCATCCGCAGGCACGAGTTCACACAGCCCGACAAGGAAGTCGATCGGGTCCGCCAGATCGAAGCGCTGAACGCGCAGACCGGGCCGGTGCTGATGGCTTACCCTCACGCCCCTGAAATCGACGCCTTGCTCGGGCAAGCGGCCACAGGTGCGCCAATTGCGGACGTGACTGCGGATACCGGCGTGCGGCATTCACTGTGGCGCATCGACGACCGTGCCATGGCCGATCGCGTGACCCGTGCGTTTGACGCTTTCCCGGCGCTTTATATCGCCGATGGCCATCATCGTTCCGCGGCGGCCTCGCGGGTGGCCGCCGCGCGCCGTGCCGCCTACCCGAAGCATACCGGCAAGGAGAGCTACAACCACTTCCTGGCGGTAGCGCTACCGCATCAGCAGATGCGCATCCTGGCCTACAACCGAGTGGTCACCGATTTGAACGGGCTGAGCCGGCAGGAATTCGTGTCAAGGCTGGGCAGGAGCTTCTCGATCCACGCTGCCACCTCGGCGGTGATGCCCGTCAAGGCCGGCGAGTTCGGGCTTTACCTGTCCGGCCAATGGTCCCGGCTGAACGTCCATCCCGCACTGGTTTCCACGCAGGATCCGGTGGAACGGCTCGATGTCAGCGTCCTGGCCGATCATGTGCTGGGTCCGCTCCTCGGCATCAACGATCCGCGTCGGGACCAGCGCATAGGTTTTGTCGGCGGCATACGCGGCCCTGCCGAGCTGGAGAAGCGCGTGGACAGCGGGGAGATGGCCGCGGCATTCACGCTGTTTCCGACCCGCATGGAAGACCTGATGGCGGTAGCCGATGCGGGCGAAGTGATGCCACCCAAGTCGACCTGGTTCGAGCCGAAGCTGGTGGACGGGCTGGTGTCGCATGTGCTCGATTAGGCGAGAGGCGAGAGGGGTGAGGCGAGAGGCGAGAGGGGTGAGGCGAGAGGGGTGAGGCGAGAGGCATCTTTCTACTTACACATTCACGCCTTCACGTTTGCTCCCGCCCGGAGCGTAGTGCCTCGAGTGTCGTTCCCCGTTCCCCGCGGCGTAACATCGCGTTACAATAGGAGTCAACTGGGTAGCACAAAATCAGTTTTTTGGAGTGTGTCTGGTCCCGTCGGCCGTCGGCCGGGCAAAAAAACAAGGCAGCCAAGCGCCCAACCGGAGGAATACCTTTTGAAGCCCACGGACATCGCTGTACCCGACTATTTCCACAAGGTCGTGGATTGTCAGTGGGCGTGTCCCGCGCATACCCCTGTCCCCGAATACATCCGGATGATCGCCGCCGGGCGTCACAGCGATGCCTACATGGTCAACTGGCAATCCAACGTCTTCCCCGGGATCCTCGGGCGCACCTGCGATCGTCCATGCGAACCGGCCTGCAGGCGCGTTCGCGTGGAGGAGAGTAACGGTGAGAAGCCCGAACCGGTTGCCATCTGCCGTCTGAAGCGCGTCGCCGCCGACAACAAGGGCGACATCCGTGCGCGCCTGCCGAAGGCGCCGGAGAACAAGAACGGCAAGCGCATCGCCTGCATCGGCGCAGGCCCGGCCTCACTGACTGTGGCGCGCGACCTGGTGCCGCTCGGCTACCAAGTCGTCATGTACGACTCGGATACCCGGGCCGGAGGCATGATCCGCACCCAGATCCCGCGCTTCCGGCTCCCCGAATCGGTGATCGACGAAGAAATGGGCTATGTCCTCGACATGGGCGTAGAAGTCCGACTCGGCCACCGCGTGGACAGCATGAAATCCCTGCTTGCCGAGGATTACCACGCGATCTTCGTGGGCACCGGCGCGCCGCGCGGGCGCGATCTCGACATTCCTGGGCGCAAGGAGGCGGCGAAGAACATATACATCGGCATTGACTGGTTGGCGAGTGTGTCCTTCGGCCACACCGAAAGAATCGGCAAGCGCGTGATCGTGCTCGGCGGGGGCAACACGGCGATGGATTGCTGCCGCACCTCCCGGCGCCTTGGCGGCGAAGACGTCAAGGTGATCGTGCGCAGCGGTTTCGAGGAGATGAAGGCTTCACCCTGGGAAAAAGAAGACGCGATGCACGAGGGCATACCGATCCTAAACTACCTCATGCCGAAGACTTTCGTGCACAGCAACGGCCGGCTCACCGGCATGACCTTCGAGAAGGTGAAGGCGGTCTACGACGACATTGGCCGGCGCCAACTCGTGCCCACCGGCGAAGCGGACCAGCACTTCGACTGCGATGACGTGCTGATCGCAGTCGGCCAGGCCAATGCGTTTCCGTGGATCGAGCGCGACGCCGGCATCGCGTTCGATCGCTCGGGAATGCCGATGGTGGACAAGGTCACCATGCGGTCCACGCATTCCAGGGTTTTCTTCGGCGGCGATGCTGCCTTTGGGCCGAAAAACATCATCTGGGCGGTTGCCCACGGCCATGACGCGGCGATCTCGATCGACAAGGCCTGCAACGGCGAGGATATGCGCATTCGCCCGGCGCCGATGGTAAACCTGGTCAGCCAGAAAATGGGCATCCATGAATGGAGTTACGACAACGACATTTCCACCCAATTGCGCCACCGCGTGCCGCTCAAGGACCAGAGCATAGCGCTGAAAAACATCAAGGTCGAAGTCGAACTCGGCTTCGACCAGCGGACCGCCTACGCCGAGGCGCAACGCTGCCTCAATTGCGACGTGCAGACGGTGTTCACTGCGCCGCAGTGCATCGAATGCGACGCCTGCGTGGACATCTGCCCGATGGACTGCATCACCTTCACCGCCAATGGCACGGAGCCGGAACTGCGCGGGCGGTTGAACGCGCCGGCCAGGAATCTGTCCCAGGATCTATATGCTTCCGATGTCCTCAAGACCGGCCGCATCATGGTCAAGGACGAAGACGTGTGCCTGCACTGCGGGCTGTGCGCGGAGCGCTGCCCGACGGGCGCCTGGGACATGCAGAAGTTCCTCCTCGACATGACGCACGCGGGGTCGGGCTGCCGCGCGCCGCGCAGAAAAGCCGCCTGATGAACCGCCAGGCCTCGACCTCCTTTCAAAGATATGAACAGGGATCGTGCGTGACCGGTATTGCGCATTCGAGGCTGCCATGACGAAGCGGGTCGAGGCCGTCAACGATTTTGTCGTCAAGTTCGCCAACGTCAACGGCTCGGGCTCCGCGTCGGCCAACGAGCTGTTCGCCAGATCGATCCTGCGCATGGGTGTGCCAGTGAGCCCGCGCAACATTTTTCCGTCCAACATCCAGGGCCTGCCAACCTGGTACGAAGTGCGCGTCAGTGAGAAGGGCTGGCTCGGCCGGCGCGGTGGCGTCGATCTCATGGTGGCGATGAACCCGCAGACCTGGGATCGGGACGTGAAGGAAATCGATCCGGGCGGGTATCTCTTCTACGACAGCACCAAGCCGTTGCCGCACTCGAAGTTCCGCGACGATATCAACGTCCTCGGCATGCCGCTCACGGAGATCTGTAACCAGGCCTTCGGCGAAGCGCGCCAGCGGCAGTTGTTCAAGAACATCATCTATCTCGGCGCGCTCTCGGCGCTGCTCGACGTCGATCCGAATGAGATCGTCCGGCTTATCGGGGAGCAATACAAGGGCAAGGAAGCGCTGGTGAAATCCAACCTGAACGCGCTCCAGCTGGGGCGCAGCTACGCGCTCGAGCACCTCGAATGCCCGCTCGGGATAAAGGTAAGACGCGCCGACAACGTCGGGGACAGGATTTTCATTGACGGCAATGCGGCAACCGCGCTCGGTTGCATCTACGGAGGTGCGACCGTGTGCGCGTGGTACCCGATCACGCCGTCCTCGTCGGTCGCCGAGGCGTTCCAGAAATACTGCTCCGCGCTGCGCGTGGACAAGGACACCGGCAAGAACAAGTTCGCCATCGTGCAGGGCGAGGACGAGATCGCCTCGATCGGCATCGTCATCGGAGCAGGGTGGAACGGGGCGCGCGCCTTCACCGCCACTTCGGGCCCGGGAATCTCGCTCATGCAGGAGTTCATCGGCCTGGCCTACTTCGCCGAGATCCCGGCGACGATCATCAACGCGCAGCGCGGGGGCCCCTCCACCGGCATGCCGACGCGCACGCAGCAGTCCGATCTGATCGCCTGTGCCTATGCCTCGCACGGTGATACCAAGCACGTGCTGCTGTTCCCGGAAGATCCGTACGAGTGCTTCGAGCATGCCGCCCAGGCGCTCGACCTCGCAGACCGGCTGCAGACACCGGTGTTCGTCATGACCGACCTCGACATCGGCATGAACCAGCGCCTCAGCGCGCCGCTGAAGTGGGACGACAGCCGCCGGTATGATCGCGGCAAAGTGATAACCCGGGAAATGCTCGAGGCCGGCAAGGAGTTCGGCCGATATCTCGACGTCGATGGCGACGGCATCCCCTACCGCACCTATCCGGGCACGCACCCCAAGAAAGGCGGCTACTTCACCCGCGGAACCAGCAAGAACCCCTACGCGGAGTACTCTGAGGCGGGGCCGGACTACCAGTACAACGTGCAGCGGCTGCTTAAGAAATTCGAAACCGCCAAGTCGCTGGTGCCCAAGGCGGTGCTGACCCCGGCGAAGCACCCGGCGCGCTTCGGAGCGATCTACTTCGGCTCCACAGGCCCGGCGATGCAGGAAGCGCTGGAAGCGCTGGCGGAAAAGGGCATCTTCGTGAACGCGCTGCGCGTGCGGGCGTTCCCGTTCCAGGACGAGATTTTCGATTTCGTGGCTTCCCACTCGAAGGTATTCGTGGTGGAACAGAACCGCGATGCCCAGTTGAAGACGTTGCTGGTAAACGACGCCGGCATCAACCCCGCCAGCCTCATCCCAATCCTGCACTACGATGGCACACCGATCACCGCGCGCTTCATCACCAGCGAGATCGCCGGAATCGTCGCCGCGCTAAACGTGCGCCCGCTCACAAAAGACAAGGCGGCCTGAAATGGCGAAACCTGTTTACGACAGCAAACTTTCCCTCCTCCACGCAGGCGCCGGAGAGGGCCAGGGTGCGGGGGTGCGATGACCTTCCTCGCCAAACCCGGGCTCCACCACCCGACACTCCCGCTCAACAAGCTCGGCTATACGCGCCGCGACTACGAAGGCAATGTCTCCACGCTGTGCGCCGGTTGCGGCCACGACTCGATCTCGGCTGCACTCATCCAGGCGTTCTGGGAGCTGGATGTGGAGCCGCACCGGGTTGCCAAGCTCTCCGGCATTGGCTGCTCGTCGAAGACACCCCATTATTTCCTCGGCAATTCACACGGTTTCAACACCGTCCACGGCCGCATGCCCTCGGCGCTCACCGGCGCGAACCTCGCCAACCGCGACCTTCTTTACCTCGGCGTCTCGGGCGACGGCGACTCAGCCTCGATCGGGCTGGGCCAGTTCGCGCACGTCATGCGCCGCGGCGTGAACATGACTTACATCCTCGAGAACAACGGCGTCTACGGCCTCACCAAGGGCCAGTTCTCGGCGACCGCCGACCAGGGCTCGAAGTCCAAGCGCGGTGTCATTAACCGCGACTCACCGGTGGACACGGTATCGCTCGCGCTGCTGCTTGGCGCCACTTTCGTCGCGCGCAGCTTCTCCGGTGACAAGGCGCAGCTCGTGCCGCTCCTGAAGGCGGCGATCGCGCACAAAGGAGCGGCTTTCATCGACGTCATCAGTCCGTGCGTGGCGTTCAACAACCATCACGGCAGCACCAAGAGCTATGACTATGTGCGCGAACACAACGAAGCGGTGAACCGGCTCGACTTCTGGCCGAGCCGGGAGACGATCAGCGTGGACTACAAGGATGGCGAAGTAATCAGCGTGCCGCAGCACGACGGCTCGGTGCTGCGACTGTGCAAGACCCACCCCGAGTACGATCCCACCAGCCGCGTCACGGCGATTAACTATATTGCCTCGCATCAGGCGAAGGGCGAGCTTGTTACGGGCCTGCTCTACATCGATCCCGAACCCGAAGATCTTCACGCACACCTCAACACGGTGGAAACGCCATTCAACAGGTTGGGCGAAGCCGATCTATGCCCCGGTGCCGAAGCGCTGGAAAGGTTGAATTCCGCACATCGATGAACGGCGGTGAAGAATGAAGGCGTGACGGGTGAAGGCGTGACGGGTGAAGGGAAGCCTTCCGGGTCAAGAACAAGTCCATCCTCTCGCCCCCGCTTCTTCCCCCATCGTTTCATTGGACTGCCTTTTCCATGAGCAGCTCGCAGCGTTCGATCGTGACGGGTTCGCCATTGTCCGCGGTCTCGCCGAACGTCAACTGTGCGAACGGATGAAGTTGCTGGCGCAGCGGCACCTTGCGCAGGGCGTCCCTCCAGTCGAGTACGAAGCGCAGACGAGGTATCCTGGTTCACCAGCGTCGCTCGACGCACCGGGCGGCAGGACGGTGCGGCGGCTGCTGCAGGCGTACAGCCGCGATCCACTGTTCGGGGATTGGGCAACTTCGCACGCCATCGGGGATCGGCTCAGACCTTTGCCGGGTTCGCAGGTCGAGCTGTCGCAAGCGCATCACAATTGCGTAATGACCAAGAACCCTGTCTTCAGCAGCGCGACGTCCTGGCACCAGGACATCCGTTAATGGTCGTTTGAAGAACCGGAACTGATATCGGCGTGGCTGGCGCTCGGGCAGGAACACGAGGAGAACGGTTGTCTGCTGCTGGTGCCGGGTTCGCAGCGGATAGAGTTCCGGCGTGAGCAGTTCGATGACGTGTTTTTCCTGCCTGAAGATGTGGAGGAGAACCGCAGGATCCTCCGCGGTCGGGTCAACGCCGAGCTGGATGCCGGCGACGTGCTGTTCTTTCACTGCCGCCTGCTGCATGCCGCCGGCAGGAACCGCACCGGCCTCACCAAATTCGCCGCCGTGTTCACCTACCACGACACCGGGAACCGGCCGTTGCCGGGTACCCGGTCGGCGTTATTGCCCGAGATCCCGCTCTCGGCCCAATTCCCGGAGCCCGGAGTGACTTTGCGTTAGTCCAGCGCCTGGAGTTCTGCTTCGGCCTTCTGCAACCAGAATGGCATCTGCATTTCCTTGAGCAGCGATAGGGCGTTCACGAAATGCTGTCGAGCAGATTCTTTTTGTCCGGTGCGTCGATGCAATTGGCCAAGCGCAAGTTCCGAACGCGCTTGCAAGGGCTGCAACTGTAGCTCCCGCGCCCGCTCTATCGCCTGTTCCAATAAGTTGTGCGCCTTTTCGTTGCTTGCTCCTCCTTCGGCCATTCGCGCCAGTCCGAGCACGTAGTGCTCCCATGCCACCCAGCCGTGTTCGCCGTGCAACTGCGCCAGTTCCAACGCTTGCTGCATTAGCTCCACCGCTTTCGCCGTTTGGCCGGCGATCAGGTTGGTGAGGCCGAGAATTCCGAGAATCCACGAGTAACCCGAAACGATCTTCAAGGCGTTCATCTCGTTGACTGCTTGCTCCGCCATGGCGATGCCATCGCTGTGGCGGCCCTCGTGCGCATAAGCGAGCCCGAGGAAGGAGGCTACATACGGAACTTCCAGGCGCAAATGCATGGATCGGCACAAGGCAAGTCCCGGTTCCAGATTTGCGATCGCGCGTTCGATCTCCCCCTTGCGCAAATAGAGGAAGCCGCCGCAATACTTGGCAAAGGCTTCGCTGAACGGATGCTTCACTTCTTCGGCAAGTTGCATCGCTTGTTGCCAGGCTTCGAACGCTTCAGGGAAGCGCCCGAGTTCCGCCAGCGACCAGGACAGGTGGCCGCGCGAGAACACCAGCGGGATCCCCGCCATTCCCAGCCGATCCTTCGACAGATCGCCATGGAGCATCTTGACGTTGTTTGAATGGAATTCTTCAGCGCGGCCATGATCGCCGAGATGAAAGAACGCTTGCCCCAGATGAAAGTACGCCGGGGCCTGTATGCCCATATCGTCGAAGCTCCGGCCGATTTCGATCGCTTTCTGACCGGCCTCGATCGCGCCGGCGTAGTCACCGCTCAACCTGAATGACTGAGCAAGATAACTGAAAACCCTTCCCTGCCGGCGCGTGTCCCCGCTGGACTCCGCCAACCCGGCGGCCCGCTGCAAGGTCTCGAGCACGCGTTCGAACTCTCCGAGCGGATGCAGGGCACTGCGTAGTTCCAGGCGCAGGTCGATCGCTTGTTCCGTGGTTTCCTTGGTTTCCGGCAGTCGCGACAGCGAGTCAAGCGCCTGTTCGAGATAGCTGACTGCTTCCTGGTTGGCCGAGCGCGAGAGCGCCTTCAGCCCCGCCTGATGAAGGTAGGTCACCGCCCGCGGCCAGACCTGGCCGCGCACGGCATGTTGGCTTAACCGCTCGAGTTGCTCGGCAATGCGGCCGGCGTATAGGGTTTCCATGGCCGAGACAATTTGAGCATGCGTGGCTCGCCGTCGGTCCTGTAACAAGCTGGAGTAGGCGACCTCGTGCGTGAGTGCGTGCTTGAAAGTGTATTCGATGTCGGGGAACAATCTTGCTTCGTAAAGAAACTCCGCCGCCTGCAGACGCCCGAGGCCGGCCTGCAGATCTTCGGAGGAAAGCCCAGCAATGACCTGCAGTAGCGGGAAAGGCACGTCTTTGCCGATGACGGCAGCGGTCTGCAGCAGACGTTTGTCCTCCGGTTGCAGGCGGTCGATGCGGGCCGCGAGCACGGCCTGAACGCGGCCCGGCACCTGGGTGCTGGCGAGCGGTGCTTGCAGCCGGTAGTTTCCGCGCTCGCCTGCCAGCACACCGGCTTCGACCAGGCTGCGTACACTTTCTTCCAGGAAGAAGGGATTGCCCTCGGTGCGCTGGATCAGAATGCGCCGCAAGTCGCGCTGCTGGTCTCCGCCGCCGAGCAAGCCCAGTAACAATTCTTCAGCGTTTTCCGGAGGCAGTGGGTCGACGCGCAGTTGTGCGTAGTAGCCTTTTGAGCCCCAGCTCGACTGGTACTCAGGCCGGAAATTGACCAACAGCAGGATGCGGGACGTGGGCAAGCTCTCGATCAGGTTGTTGAGGAAGGCTTGCGTTTCACTGTCGATCCAGTGCAGGTCCTCGACGATGAGCACCAGTGGCTGTACCTGACTTTCGCGCAACAGCAGTCGCTTGCAGGCGTCCAGCGTACGGCTGCGACGCTGCGTCGGATGCAATCGCTGCCATTCCGGATCCTCGACGCCGACGTCGAGCAGCGCAAGAAACGCCGGCAGGGTTGGTTCCAGCGTTTTGTCGAGCGTGAGCAGCTTGCCGGTGATTTTCTCCAGCCGCCGGCGGGCATCGTCACGTTCCTCGATGCGAAAGTAGACCTTGAACAAATCGATCAGGGGCTGATATGCGGTCGCCTTGCCATAAGACACCGAGCCGCTCTCCAGGGCGAGCCAACCTTGCGTCCGGTGGGAGTGCGTGAACTCCCAAATCAGTCGGGATTTGCCAACGCCTGGCTCGCCCACCAACGCTACGATTTGGCCGTGGCCGGCACCCGCCTGCTTCAGCGCCTGTCCCAGAATTTCCAATTCCGCCTGCCTGCCGACGAATTGGGTCAGTCCTCTCGCGGCGGCCGCCTGCATTCGCGTGCGCAGGCCTGAAACGCCTTTCAGCTCGTAGACTTCTACCGGCTCCTTCAAGCCGCGGACGGGAACTGGTCCGAGCGGGGCAACTTGGATAAAACCTTCTGCGAACCCGAGCGTATATGCAGTGAGACGTATCGTCCCGGGAGTGGCGAGCTGCTCCATACGGGCGGCCAGATGCGTGGTCTGGCCGACCGCGGAATATTCCATGTGAAGATCATTGCCGATTGCTCCCACGACAACCTCGCCGGAATTAAGGCCGATGCGCAGCTCGATTTCGATTCCATGCGAACGCCGCATCTTGCTGCTGTACGTGCGTATGGACGACTGCATCGCAAGGGCTGCGTAGCAAGCGCGCACCGCATGGTCTTCATGAGCCAGAGGCGCCCCGAAAATTGCCATGATGCCATCGCCCATCACATGGTTCACGGTACCTTCGTAACGGTGCACCGCTTCCATGATCTGGTCGATGACCGGATCGATCAGCTTTCGCGCCTCTTCGGGGTCGCGGTCCCCAAGGAGCTCCATGGAGCCCTTGAGGTCCGCGAAAAGGACGGTAACTTGCTTGCGCTCGCCTTCCAGCGCGCTCCTTGACGTCAGGATCTTCTCGGCAAGGTGCTTGGGTGTGTAGGCCTGAGGAGATTCGAAGCGAGATGAAGAGATGTTCGTGCTCGAACTCGACAACGGGCTGGCGCATTGGGCGCAGAAGCGGCTGCCCGCAGGATTGGAATGCCGGCATTGGGAGCAAACCAACTCGAGACGGATTCCGCAGCCATTGCAGAATTTCGCGTCCGGCGTATTGTCGTGCTGACATCGTATGCACAGCATGATCGAGTTCAGAGTCCTTTTGCGACCCGCAAGGGCTGACGATTCATGGCTTTGACGATCCGGGCGGCCCGCAATTCAATCGGAAGGCGACTTCCGCAGGCGGGAATAAATTGAATGCATTTGCGTCAATGGCGATCTTCGTCAGCTTGGTAAATGCTCATGCTGGCCGAAACGTTGCCATTCTTGCCAAACCGGCATCGCAGCGTCAACCGTGTACTCTATACTCTGCTGGTTCGCTTGCGGAAATTCTTGCGGAACCAAGTTTTAGCGTCTATAAGTATAAAGCCTCGGAATCAGCCTACTGGTGCGACCGGCAGACCTCGCTCCGTAACCGGTAGCGGCAGCGGAATTAGGGAGGGTCGGACGCATGCACAGGTCATGCTTGTTATCGTTTCGCCGCGGGTATCCGCGCTGCGC
Source organism: Betaproteobacteria bacterium (assembly GCA_052387775.1). Taxonomy (GTDB): domain Bacteria; phylum Pseudomonadota; class Gammaproteobacteria; order Burkholderiales; family JACQAP01; genus JACQAP01. The sequence continues at coordinate 12,823 of JBQTIV010000001.1, read as the reverse complement.
CATTTTCGGCGCACTCCTGTTGCTCCACACGGTCTGCCCGCTCGTTCATGCGCAAACGCCATCGGCTGCGCAAAGGGCGGTTGAAGAAGCGAAAAAATATTCCGGAACGACGCTTACAGTGGAATGGCAAGCCGGGCTGCACGCTCTTGATCCCCTGAATTTCTCCGGCCCGCTGTGGGAAAGGCTGACCGGGATCAAGATCAAGGTCGTAGAGATTCCTCTGCCCGAGGTCTTCAGCAAGATCATGCTGGACTATCGCTCCGGGACCGGCGCCTACGACGTCGTGGACGTGGTCCCTTCATGGATGCCAGATCTGGCGCTTGCAGGTGCCCTGGAGCCGCTCGATACCTACGTTGAAAAGTACGGTTACCGCGATGAGCTGAAGAAGATCGCGCCCACTTTTCGCGACAACTGGATGCAGGCAGACGGCAGGCTCTACGCTTTTGCCGACGACGGCGATGTATTGATCCTGTACTACCGGAAGGATATTTTCGGCGATTCGGGAGTCAGATCAGCGTTCAAGACAAAGTTCGGATACGAACTCGTGCCGCCAAAAACCTGGAAGCAGTTCGGCGAGATCGGCGGCTTTCTCACCGAACACATGAAGACTGCGGGAGTATTTGGAGCCTCGGCGGTCCGCGACCCGGCATTTGCGCAATACATGTTTCAAGAGCGCTTTCGTAACGAAGGTGGCAAATTCTTTGACGCTCAAACCATGAAGGCAAGAATCAACAGTCCGATTGGCGTGAGAGTGTTCTCCGAAATGCGCGATGAAAATCATTTCATGCCTCCCGGTGTGGAGAACTTCAAATTTGCGGAGAATCTCGCCGTGTTTCAGAACGGGCAGTCGGCGATGACAATATCGTGGCCACCGGTCGGGCGTTGGGCCGCGGGTTACGGTGCCGACGAGAAGGCGCTCGCCTTCGTGCCGAAGTCGAAGGTTGCCGGAAAGGTGGGCTATGCATTACCGCCCGGCGGTCATCCGGAACTCGCGATCGGCCACGCGCTTTCCGTTGCATCGACCAGCAAGAAAAAGGAAGCCGCCTATCTCTTCATCCAGTGGCTGAACAGTGAGGAGATCAGCACCAGTCGGGTTCAGCTTCCTTATACGCTGCGCGATCCGTTTCGAACTTCCCATTATTCCAATCCCGAGTACCTGTCGAAATGGCCGGACGCGATCGATTATCTCCGCACGCTGAAGATGGCCTCGGAAGCCGGATTGTTCGATTTGTCACTCATCCAGACCGACAAGTACGAGGAAGTGCTCAGGCAGGGCTTCAGCCGCTTGTGGGCAGGTGAGGGCGCGCAAGATATTCTCGACGATCTCGCCAGGCAGTGGGACGAGATTACCGAACGGGTCGGCGTGGAGAAGCAGCGAGCCGTCTATGTCGCCTGGGCAGCGAAGCCCGGAGCCTACCCCGGGTCTCGTTAGTGTCGTGCGCCAGTATCTCTGATTCACTGAAGGTGCGATACCGCAATTTCTGATGGTTTTGAACTCGTCCTCGGGTTTACTGGTACGCGAGGCCGAGAGATCTAGTGTTGACCAGTTTTGTTCAGATTGAATTGAGGAAAGCGGGAGGATTCGTAACCAATAACTAAAGAAGGAAAGGAGCACCAATGTCCAATTCGATGCGTTTCATGGCAAATGCTGTCGCTTTGTTGTCATTCTGCGGCTTCGCGGCCGCCGTAAACGCCGGTGATTTAAAGGCGAATCGGGTGGCGTGCCATTCCAATGGCACGGCCGTAGGCGGCGTCGGCTCATGCGGGAAAATCTGGAAGCTCAAGTCCGGGCACGCGCAATTGAGCGCCGGCGGCAAGCTCAAGGTCGAAGTAAAAGGGCTCGTACTCAACGACACCTCTGTTGGTGAATTCAACGGTACACCGGATGGCGTGGACGCGGTGGCTGCGGCAGTTATTTGCAGCGGTCCCTCTGGTGCCGCCGTGGTCGCGCAGACCGAAGCAATGCCCCTGTCCAAGAAGGGTGATGCAAAGGTCGAGGCGAAGTTGTCGTTGCCCAGCGGTTGCGTGGGGCCAGTGATCGTACTGCGCGAGCGCTACGAAGGAAAGATTGGCGGTTGGCTCGCCGGCACCGGAATGTAGGCTACCGGCAGGCGAATAGAGGCCGATCCCGATGGGGTCGGCCTTTTTCTTGTGCTAGCGACACGACGCGCCGCGGGGCAGCATCGAAGATGTGGATTCGGCCACTTCTTGCGCATCGCCAGGAAAGTCGCGGCACCGCGGGAGCTAGTTGATCTCGTACAGAAGGCGTGGCCGACTGCATCCAGTCGGGAGGTGCTGGTCCGCGACGTCGGAGTCAGTTCGTAGTCAAAAAGCGGGGGATGATGTGGCCAGTGCTTTGGTCACGACTTCGGTGGTGTCCTTTGACAGCGCCGCGGTGTCGCGGATGCGCTCGAGCGCCGCTCGTGCATGTTTCTGGTGGATCGCATCGAATTTCCGCCAGCGATCGAACGCGCGGGCCAGCCGCGCGGCAACCTGTGGATTGAGCGGGTCGAGCGCGATTACCTGATCGGCGGCGAACGCGTAGCCGGATCCATCGGCGGCGTGAAAGCGGACGTGGTTGCCTTGGCAGAAGCTGCCGATCAGCGCGCGCACCTTGTTGGGATTCTTCAAGTTGAACGCAGGATGCGACATCAGGCGCTTCACTGTGCCGAGCGTACCGAGCAGCCTGGAGGTGGCCTGTACCGCGAACCACTTGTCCATGACCAGCGACTCATCTATCCATTTCGCGTAAAACCTCTCCAGCGCCTCGATTCGTTCGGGGCAGTCGGTGTTGGCCAGAGCGCTAAGTGCTGCCATCGAGTCGGTCATATTGTCCGCGGCATTGAACTGCCTGACGCACAACGTCCGCACCGCGGCGTCGTCGAGTTCCATCAGATACGACAGGCACGCGTTGCGCAGGCTGCGCTGCCCCGCCAACCTTGCATCCGGGTTGTAAGGACCGGTCACCGTCAAGGCCTGGTAGGTGGCGAGCAGTTCGTCTTTGAGCGCTGCGGCCAGGTGTTTGCGTAGTGCCACGCGCACGCCATGAACCGCATCGGGATCTACCTGTTCCATCTGCTCGGCGACGTACACTTCCGAGGGCAGGCTGAGGGCTTCAGCGGCGAACGCCGGGTCCTGCGCCGCGTCGGCTAGCACGCGCGAAAAAGCTTTGACAAAGGACTCCGGAAACGCCGGTGCATGGCCCGCGCGGTACGACGCTATGCCGCGCAGGAGCAAATCAAGCGCAAGCCGCTGCCCTGCCTCCCAGCGGTTGAAGGCATCGGAATCGTGCGCCATGAGCTGGGTAAGATTGGCGTCACTGTATTCGAAGCGCAGGTTCACCGGCGCTGAAAATCCGCGCAGCAATGACGGCACCGGTTGCCGGTTTACATTGAGAAACACGAATTGTTCCTCGGCGCGCTTCACGGACAAAACGCGCGTGGCGCCGGCAGCTCGGCTCTCGCCGTCCAATTGCAACGGAATATCGTCTCCATCCGGCCCAAGCAGGCCGACCGCGAGTGGGATGTGCAACGGCAGTTTCTCTTCCTGCCCGGGTGTTGGCGGGCAGGACTGCCTCACGATCAGCCTGTAGCGCGCGGCAGCTGCATCGTAAATCCCTCGCACGTCCAGAATCGGCGTGCCGGCCTGGTCATACCAGCGCTTGAACTGGGTGAGGTCCAGGCCGGAGGCGTCCTGCATGGCCTGGACGAATTCCTCGGTTCGCACCGCCTGGCCGTCGTGACGCCGGAAATACAAATCCATGCCCTTACGGAAGTTCGCGGTCCCGACCAGTGTGTTGATCATGCGCACCACTTCTGCGCCCTTCTGGTAAACGGTAGCGGTATAGAAGTTGCTGATCTCCATGTACGACACGGGCCGAACGGGGTGCGCCATCGGGCCGGCGTCCTCGGGAAACTGCGCGCCGCGCAGCGCCCGCACTTCCTGGATGCGCTGCACCGCACGCGAGTAGGTGTCCGCCCCGTATTCCTGGTCGCGGAACACGGTGAGACCCTCCTTGAGACTTAGTTGGAACCAGTCGCGGCAGGTCACCCGGTTGCCCGTCCAGTTGTGGAAGTATTCGTGCGCCACCACCCGGTCGAGATTCATGAAATCGTTGTCGGTGGCGGTATCGGCGCGGGCCAGCACATACTTGGTATTGAAGATGTTGAGTCCCTTGTTCTCCATCGCGCCCATGTTGAAGTCGCCGACCGCGACGATCATGTACTGGTCAAGATCGAGTTCCAGGCCGAAGGCCTCTTCGTCCCATTTCATGGCGCGCTTGAGCGCGGCCATCGCGAACTTGCACTGGTCGAGCTTGCCCGGCTCGACGAAAACAAGAAGCTTCACTTTGCGCCCGGACCGGGTGACGAAACTGTTCTCGAGCCGGTCGAGCTTTGCGGCCACCATCGCGAACAGATACGAGGGCTTTGGGAACGGGTCCACCCATTTCGCCCAGTGTCGCTGACCTTGCAGTTGAGCATTTCCTCCCACAGCGCTGCCCGCGGGGGAGGGGGTCGAGGCGAGGCGATCCTCGTCGCCCTGCGCTACCAGGTTGCCGTTGGACAGCAGCCAAGGGTAATCGGCGCGGTCTGCATGGATGGTGGTGGTGTAGCGCGCCATCACGTCCGGCCGGTCGGGGAAGAAGGTGACGCGGCGGAAGCCCTCCGCTTCGCACTGGCTGAAATATCCGTCCTTGGAAGCGAACAGACCCATCAATTTGGAGTTCTGTTTCGGTTGAATGCGCACCACCGTTTCCAGCATGAATCGGTCCGGCACGCCGGCGATCGTCAGGCGCCCCGCATCCAGCGTGTATGCGCTGTTGTCGAGCAAATTGCCGTCGACCGCGACGGACAGCAGCTCCAACTCGTCGCCGTCGAGTTGGAGCGGCGCCCTTGAACCGGAGGCCCGCGGGTTGCGCGAAACAGCGAGCGTGGCCTTTACCAGCGCGTCGTCGTCGCGGATATCCACGTCCAGGTCCACGGTGGAAATCAGAAACTCCGGAGGCGTGTAGTCCTTCAGATGGATGGTCTTCGCGGCGGGGGTAAGCATATTGATCGCGAGATTCAGGAGAGCAAGGATGAAGAAACAAGGATGAAGGATGAAGGCGGAAGGATGAAGAACAAGGATGAAGGATGAAGGCGGAAGGATGAAGGAAGAACAGTAAACCGTGAGGGTCGAAAGGGGAACCTGTCAGATCAAGTCGCGACTACTACACTTCATCCTTCCGCCTTCATCCTTCATCCTTGCTTTCAGTCGTTCCGGTCGCGTTCGTGCTTAGTATTGACGCCGCCGCGCTTACCGGCGCGGATTTTCCGGCTACTTCCAGAAATCGTAGCCGAACGTCAGCATCAGTCCGTTTGTGCCGAGAAAAACCAGCTGGGCGTTCGCACGCTGATACTGGTAACCAATTGCAGGGATGATCACGGGCCCGACCCCGTTGTAGTTCACGGGGATCGCGTCTTCATGCGGTTCCTTGTAACCGTACAGCAATCCCCCGGTGATCTTGCCGTAGAACCCCTCGTCTCCCGACCTCAAAAACCAGCGCCTGCCGCCATAGATATACACGGACGGCTGATGGAAGGAGTTCTCGAAATAGCACCCGCCGATCTCCCAGCGCGAAGCCGATTCCCACTCCGCGCCAACGAGCAGAGGCGTGCTGTCGTGGTCGGGGTTATCGGTACGGTGATATACGTAAGGACCAAACTGCAGCATCACGTGATCGCCTTCGGCGAACAGATCGGCGTGCGCGGTCCACGCGCACGCGCACAGGGCGGCCAGTGCGATCCGGCCCAAGGTGCGCAGCGAGCGGATTACCGGCGGGTGCATCGAGATCCGTTCCTCAGCGAGCCCCCCGGAACTGCGAGTGCCAAGTATTCGGGAATGTGTTGGTGCAACCAATTCTTTTGGTTTGGTGCCAATGGCGACTGGGCAGAAGATCACCTACAGGTTCAAAGTCGCGCAGGATACCAGTGAGCGAGGCGGATGTTCCATTCGTCGGGCTACATTCCGGCGTGGACGGTGATCATTGGCCTTCCCCGCTCAAGCGAAGCGCGTTGCCAAAAGCGGCACTCCACGGCAGCAAAGACTTACTTGGCCTCGATGGCTCCCCGAGCTCGACCCCGCAAACCTGGCGTGACCGGCAAGTCCGCGTAGAACTTCCTTGATTACCGGCACTGCCGGCGCTCATTCCCCTTGCGGCGATATAAAATTTGCGCAGAAAAGACCACAAATTCATGGTCTAAAGTCTCTTATTTAGTGGTATTTCCCACTTCGTAGCGGTATGCTTCTCTTTGGCAGAGGGGGCTGGTGGCGTAGTGACGGTGTTCCCCGGAACTATGACTCACCAGGCAAATTCCGGACTTGGATACGACTCGCCCAGGAATGCGGGCTGGTCAATCCACCTTCAGAGGTCCAAACGCGGTCTCCGGGATATGGCAACGCTGGGGAAAATCGGCAACTTCATACCGATCAGCAGACGGCTGCTGACGATTGTCTGGCCATTCCTGGTCATCGTCATCGTTCTGGTGTGGATGGCGACCGAGACCATGAGCATCCTGGTCGCGGTGCGTTCCTACTCGGAAGGCGAAAGCCTCTGGTCCAAGGGGCAGAAGCAGGCCGTGTTCCATCTTCTGAGTTACGCTGAAACTCACGCCGATAATGATTACCTGAAATACCGGAGTGCCATTGCGGTGCCGCTGGGCGACCGCAAGGCCCGCGAGGAACTGAACAAACCGGATCCCGACTACGCGTTGGCGTGGCAGGGTCTGATCGAAGGGCGCACGCATCCCGATGACATCCCGCATGTCATCAAGCTTTACCGCCGCTTCCGGATGGTGAGCTTCATGGCGGAGGTCATCTCTGTCTGGGAGCAAGGTGACCATCTCATCGCCGAACTTACCGAAGCCGCCGAAGATCTGCGCGCACACATAACTTCGGGTATCCATGCCCCCGAATCCCTGCGTCCGATCATTAAACGGATCTTCGACATCAACACCCGCCTCACACCTCTCGAGGACGCGTTCACCAAGAAGCTCGGGGACGCGGCGCGCGCGACCCAGGTCCTGTTGCTGATCGCAAACTTTGCGGCCGTGGGAATGCTGGTCCCAGTCGGTATTTTTCTCTCCCAGCGCATGCTCAGGCGCGGCGAGGAGGCCGAGGAAGCGCTCAAACTCAGCCAGGAGCGCTTCAATCTCGCCGTCAGCGGCAGCAACGACGGCCTGTGGGACTGGGACATACTCACCGGTGAGGTGTATTACTCACCGCGCTTCAAGCAACTACTTGGCCTTTCCGAGCGCGAGATGGAAGGCACCGTTTCCGCGCTCATGTCGCGCCTGCATCCGGAGGACAAGGAGGCCACAGAGCAGGCCTTCAAGGAACACCTCCAGCGTGCTGTGCCGTTCGACATCGAGATTCGCCTGCTGACAAAGGCAGGGGATCATCGCTGGTTTCGCTCACGCGGCCGGTCGGTGCGCAATGCCGAAGGTGCGGCCATTCGCATGGCCGGAGCGATCACCGACGTTACCGACCGCAAGCTGGCCGACGTGGAGTTGTTTAGCGAAAAGGAACGGGCCCAAGTGACGCTCGCTTCCATCGCCGATGGTGTGGTCACCACCGACCCCGAGGGTTGGGTCGAATACCTCAACCCGGTCGCAGAGGTTCTGACTGGCTGGACCACGGCCGCGGCTCGCGGCCTGCCGCTGCAGGCTGTTTTTCGCATGATCGACGAAACCAGCCGCAAGCTGGCGCCCAATCCGATCGAGATGGTGTTGCGCGAGGAGCGCACCATCGAGGTGGCTGCGACCATGCTGCTGGTGCGCAACGACGGCGGCGAAGTCCCGATCGTGCAGTCGGCTGCTCCGATCCGCGACCGATCCGGCCGCATAACCGGCGTGGTGCTGGTCCTGCACGACGTAAGCCGCGAGCGCCAATATGCCGCCAAGCTTTCGTATCAGACGAGCCACGATTCGCTCACCGGGCTCATCAACCGCACCGAATTCGAGCACCGCCTGAGCCTGGCACTGAAAAGTGCCGCGCAACTGGGGCGGCACCACGCCGTTATGTATCTCGACCTCGACCAGTTCAAGGTCGTCAATGACACCTGCGGCCACGCCGCGGGAGACCAGCTCATGCGCCAGGTCAGCGAGGCATTGCTGCGTCGGCTGCGCGAGGGCGATACCCTGGCGCGGCTGGGGGGCGACGAATTCGGCGTGCTCCTGGAAAACTGCGCTCCCGACAACGCGTTGCGTATCGCCGACGAGCTGCGGCAAACCGTGGCGGATTTTCACTTTGCCTGGGAGACTCGCTCCTTCAGCGTCGGTGTGAGCGTCGGCGTGGTCAACGTGGAGGACGGACTCTTCACGCTTGCGGATGTGATGAGTGCCGCCGACACCGCCTGCTACATGGCCAAGGAAAAAGGCCGCAACCGCGTGCAGGTGTACCACCGCGGAGACAGCGAGTTGTCCTTGCGGCAGGGCGAAATGGAGTGGATCAGCCGCCTGCAGAAAGCGCTCGAGGAGGATCGTTTCGTCCTGTACGCGCAGGACATCGTCGAACTCGATCCAGCGCAGCGCAGCGGCATGCATTGCGAAATCCTGATCCGCATGCTCGACGAGCGCGGCGAGCTGGTGCCGCCGATGGCGTTCATCCCGGCGGCGGAACGCTACAACCTCATGCCCGCGATCGACCGCTGGGTGATCCGCACCGCCTTTGCGACGATCTCGAGGCAGCGCGCCGAGGGCGGCGGCTTCAATTTCGGCGCCTGTTCCATCAATCTTTCCGGGGCCTCGATCGGGGACGAGCGTTTCCTCGAGTTCGTGCGTGAACAGTTCGCCCATTTTGGCGTGGCGGCCAATACCATCTGCTTCGAGATCACCGAGACGGCCGCGATCGCCAACCTGGACAAGGCGGCGCACTTCATCCGTGAACTGAAATTACTCGGCTGCCTGTTTTCCCTGGACGATTTTGGCGCGGGAATGTCCTCATTTGCCTACTTGAAGCACCTGCCGGTGGACTTTCTGAAAATCGACGGTGGCTTCGTGAAAGACATGGCCGAGGATCCCATCGACCGGGCAATGGTCGAGGCGATCAACAGCGTCGGCCACGTCATGGGCAAGCAGACGATCGCCGAATTCGTAGACAGTGACCGCGTCATCGCAATGCTGCGGGTGATCGGCGTGGATTTTGCTCAGGGATTCGGCGTCGCCAAGCCGAGGCCCTTTGGCCCGCGACTGCGCGTGGCATCTGGCTCCGCATGAGGCGTGAGCGCGAACGCAGGGTCGCACCCGATCGAAATTGTTAAGTGCGGTTCTGACCGCAAGAAGACGTAAGGCCATGCAGCACCGTCCGCGTAGCGCCAACTCCTGGCAAAAATCTGCGTGAGTCAACGCGTGTCGCGCAATCCAATCAGGGATTCACGTCACGGATCCTTTTTTTAAACTTCCCTTAGTGCGCGACCGGCAGGATTGATAACGCAGGGATCCCCGCCGACGCAGCGACTTTGACCCGAGCGGGCCCCAGCGGTACCGATACAGGTCCTACCGAAATGTAACAAAAATTGGCCATCAGTCTGGCCCGACGCCGCACCGTTCTGATTTGAAAGGCTTTTTTTGAAATCTATCAAAGTGTTAGATTTGACTTCGCACAACGCGTTCTGCATCTTTCGTGCGCGTACCATCACAACACGTTGCTCACTTCGTTTGCCAACCATCTCAACTAGGGGGGGCGGCTTGGCAGCTGGACGAATTCGGCAACAACAAATAATTGGGAGAAATAAAAATGGGTTCGATGCACGAGTTGTCCACGCAACCACAGTGGGTGGAATCCCTTAACGGGTACGTTAAACCCTACTGGGACGAACTCTTGAACGGGGAGTGGGCGGCGGCGGTTGCGGCTGGACGTCTGACTGTTCCAGAGATGCAGGGATGGATACTGCAGATCTATCCTTTCATCCATGCTTTTCCGAAATTCCTGGCCGAAGCGCTGATCAAGGTCGAAGACGATTACTCGCGCTCATTCCTGATAGACAACATTCGCGTCGAGAAAGCACACGCCGAACACTGGATCTGGATGGGGATAGGCTTCGGGCTGAAAAGATCGGACATGCTCGATCTGGCCGAGGGCAACCGCCCGGTGCTGCGTGACGTGCAGTCCATGACCGACTGGCTGTGGTACATCAACACCAAGGGCTCTCTCGCAGAGGCAGTGGCGGCCACGAGTTTCGCCATCGAAGGCGCGACCGGCGACCTGGCCAGAAAAGTCATGCGCGGCTTCGAGTCCTACCGTGACAAGCCTGGCGTGGACATGGGCCCGAAGACCTACAAGTGGATGAGGGAGCACGCGCACTACGACGATGAGCACCCGAAGATCGCCATGGAGATCGTCAAACGCTACGCGACGACCGAGAAGATGCAGATGCGGGTAATGCTCGGAGCAAAACGCAGCATCCAGCTTCTCAATCAGGCTTTGCACACCGCTTATCAGGCGTACACGCCGGTTCAGGCGGTGGCAAGACGGATCGACGCCGACAAGCGGGCGGATGAACGGCGCCAGGCCATGCGCAGAGTCGCATTCCCCGACCGGCGCTTCGGTGAGCGGCGCGGTCGTTACCGGCGGGCCGTCGCATAAATCTGCTGACTGCCGGCGGCTGCCGGGGCGGATAACGAGACGGGCACCTTGCGGTGCCCGCTTTCATTCCTGCCTGACGCAGCGATCAGTTGTCGCGTCCCGCCCGCTTCACGTTTCGCCGTCCTTTCGATCTTGTACGCGCACGGACGCCGCGCGCACGCCACCATAGCCGGGCGCCAGACTTCGCCTACATCTCGCTGGAATTCCTGTAGATCGAGTTCTTCGGCAACGAAAATACCTTCCGCAGCATTGGCTCAAAGAACTCCAGCGGCGCGCATTCCATCCCGGGGTCGAAGGCAGGATTGTCGTAGATTTCGCAGAAACGTGCCGTGCGTTCGAAGTGGGGGTGGTCGCGGAACTGCTCGCGCATGTTGGGGTCCATGCCGACGTGCTGGAAGAAGAAGTAGCCCTGGAAAATCCCGTGCTTCTCCACCATCCAGTGGTTAGCCTCCGATACGAAGGGCTTGAGAATGGCGGCGGAGACTTCCGGGTGATTCCAGGAGCCCAGTGTGTCGCCGATGTCGTGCAGCAGCGCGCACACCACGTACTCCTCGTCCTCGCCGGCCTTTTGCGCCAACGTGGCGGTGAGCAGTGAGTGTCGCAGGCGGTCCACCGCAAAGCCGCCGGAGTCGCCACCAAGCAGCCGCAAGTGCCCGAGGATGCGATCCGGGAGTTCCTTCGCGAAGGGCCGGTAGCGCGCAACGATAATGTCCCAGTCTGCCTTGGTGCTCTCTTTCATCGATTTGAAACCCGCGCGCTGCTCTCCGAGCATGTCACCCATAGCATCCCCCGGTTTGATCGATTGGTACGGAATGCGACCAGTATAGCCTCAACGAAAAATCCTTTCCCCGCAAAGATACGGAGCGAGGACACTCCAGGAGCTCTTGCCACCGCGGCAAAATTTCAGGTCTGTTGCCGGAGGAACGAAAAAAGAGGACGCCCGAGGGCGTCCTCTGATTCTGGAACGACGCTCAGGCGCGGCCCAGTTTCTCGATGCAAGCCTTTTCGGTCATCTGCTCAAAGCCCTTGCCTTTGCAGGCGTTCTTACCCTTGCACGAGCTCATGGATGTCTTGCATTCGCTCTTGCCCTGGCAGGCGTTGACCCCGTAACACTTGACCTTCACCTCCTGGGCGGTCGCGGTGCTGACCACTCCGGTTGCAAACAACGCCGCTGCCGCGGTTGCGATTGCCGCGCTGACCAATCTGCGATTAACGTCCATTCCCAGCCTCCTTCTTTGCAAAGATTATTCAATTGGGTCGGGCCCTTCGGCCGGTCCTGTTTTGCCCGGTCGGATGTCCCGCTTCCCGCGATGACCGCGAACCGGCTGAAATCCGGCGCACGGCAGGAACGCTAACCCCAAGCTGTTATCAGCCAGTGTAACGGCGCGTCCAACTGCATTTACGCCCGGGTTCGCGTGTTGGATGCATGTATAGAAAGGCCTCATGACAAAGGGTACCGGGAGGTTGGAGCACGCCTCGATGGTCCACCGACCGGCGGCGAGTGCGGATCACGCTTGACGCGCCCGCCGCCGGCAGGCAAGTTACGCGGCTCGAACAGGGCGGAGAATCGAGCTTGGCCATAATCGATAAACTGAAAAACAACATGGTGCTGCCGGTGATCGGCGCACCGATGTTCATCGTCAGCAACCCCGAGCTGGTCATCGAGCAATGCAAGAGCGGGATCGTCGGATCCTTCCCGGCGCTGAACGCGCGCCCGGCAGAGAGGCTGGACGAGTGGCTTGAGCGCATAGAGTCCGCGCTCGCGCACCATGCGCAGGCGCATCCAGGGTCGGTGATCGCGCCCTACGCCGTGAACCAGATCATCCACCACTCGAACGATCGACTCGAGCACGATCTCGATGCCTGTGTGCGGCATCGCGTGCCGATCATCATCACCAGCCTGCGATCACCTGACGATGTGGTGAAGCGGGTTCATCAATACGGCGGGGTGGTGTTCCACGACGTGATCAGCATTCGCCATGCCCGCAAGGCGCTGGAGGCGGGCGTGGACGGCCTGGTGCTGGTGTGCGCCGGCGCCGGCGGCCACGCGGGTTCGCTCAGCCCGTTCGCGCTGGTGCGCGAAGTCAGGCGTTTGTTCCCCGGTCCGATCGCGTTATCCGGCGCGATCACCGATGGGGCCGGTGTGCTGGCGGCCGAGGCGATGGGAGCGGATTTTGCCTACGTTGGTACCCGCTTCATC